>CAZKJG010000013.1:0-50246 GCA_964553045.1 uncultured bacterium
ATACTCGGGAGTTCCAATTGTCACCGGGCGGGAATATCAGTTGTCGTTCATCATCTTACATAGGGGAGGCCCCTTCTGACGGGCATTGGGGTGATTGAGCCATTTGCCTATCTTCTCCGAGAGGGAGAGGAAACCGGCGATTCGGGGGAACAGATGCCTAAATCGACCAGGCTCTACGTAAGCGTGGACAGGATCGAGGGCGACATCGCCGTTCTGCTGAGCAGGGAGGCCGACCGCTGGCTGCTTCCCGCAGACCTGCTTCCGGAGGGAGCGGAGGAGGGGGATGTGCTGGCGGTGGTACTGCAGCCGGCCCCCGAGGAGACGGAGAGCCGGAGGAGGCGCATTCGGGAGCTTCAGAGCAAGCTCCGGGAACGGACGGACGAGTCGCGCAATGACTCGCGCTGATGGACTGCTGGTCCTGGTGGCCACGCCCATAGGCAACCTGGAAGACCTTTCTCCCCGGGTACGGACCGTCCTGGAAGAGGCCGACGTGGTTCTGGCAGAGGACACCCGCAGATCGGCCAGAATAGCCCCCTCGGGCTGCAGAATGGAGAGCTATCACGACCACAACGCCAGGAAGATGGTCCCCAGGATCGTAGACATGCTGCAGCGAGGCCTGACTCTGGCCCTGGTGACGGACGCCGGAATGCCGGGAATATCCGACCCCAGCTATCGGGCGGTAAGGGCGGCGCTGGAGGCGGGAGCCGGGGTTACCGTTGTACCCGGCCCCTCGGCGGTGACTACGGCGCTGGCCGGCTCCGGGCTCCCGGTGGACCGATTCTGCTTCGAGGGCTTCCTCCCCAGAAAGAGAGGCAGGCGGCTGTCGAGGCTGCGGGAAATGGCCGAGTATTCCGGAACTCTTGTCTATTTCGTCGGCCCCCACCACCTGCTGCGGCAGCTGGAGGAGACCGCCGATGTGATGGGCGACAGACGGGCGTGCGTGGCGCGGGAGCTGACAAAGCTGCACGAGGAGTACGCGAGGGGAACGCTGACGGAGCTGGCCGAGGAGTTTCGAGGGCGGCGTCCCCGGGGGGAGATAACACTGCTGGTGGAAGGCTGCGGGCGGAGCTGATTGACGGCCGCATGGGCCGGCTCTATTGTTGGCGGTACTCTCAAGGACGAGTCTGGAGGCACCTTGACGCAGGACAGAATCAGGAGTGCCGGCAGGAAGCTTCTCGATCCAGTCGTAAAGTTCCTTTCCCGTATTGGAGTCAGTCCCACGGCGGTAACCGTCGCCGGGCTGGTGATCACCGGGGTCTCGGCTGTTGCGATCTGGAGCGGAAGGTTCTTCGCCGGTGCGGTGTTTCTCGCTCTGGGAAGTGTTCTGGACGCCGTCGACGGCGGCATAGCCAGACTGCGCCGCACCGAGAGCAGGCCCGGCGCCGTGCTCGATTCGGTAGCAGACCGGGTGGGAGAGCTGCTGGTCCTGGGAGCGGTTCTTGTCAGTGAGATCGGCAGTAGATATGATCTTATGCTCTATCTAATTCCCCTGGCCATCGGCGGCTCCTTTCTTGTAAGCTACGTTCGGGCCAGGGCCGAGGGAGAGGGCATATCCTGCTCGGTGGGCGTATTTACTCGTACCGAGCGGCTTGTACTGATGATCGCCGGTCTGGTCCTGACCAGTATTGCCGGCATGGAATGGATGGTATACACAACGGCTGCAATAGCCGCGGGAACACTGTTCACGGCCGGGCAGAGGCTCGGAAAGGTCTACAGCGAGGACAGCGCCTAGAGATGCTGATGCATTGCTGTACGACCCTGCCCTGTGCACGGCGGACTGCCCTGCTGAGGAGGGATTGATGAGCAAGAAGGTTCGTGTAGCGATTATAGGAGTGGGAAACTGTGCAAGCAGCCTTGTGCAGGGCGTTGAGTACTACAGGGACGCCAAGGACGGCGATGATATACCGGGGCTGATGCACGTAAATCTGGGCGGATACCATATAAGCGATGTGGAGTTCAGCGCCGCCTTCGATATCAACGCCACCAAGGTCGGCAAGGACCTGAGCAAGGCGATATTCGCAGCCCCCAACTGCACCATGAAGATCTGTGACGTCCCCAAGCTGGGAGTCAAGGTGGGCCGCGGAATGACCCACGACGGTCTCGGAAAGTACCTGAAGCCGGTGATAAAGAAGGCGCCGGGCCCCACCGACGACATCGTCAAGATCCTGAAGAAAACCAAGACGGATGTGGTGGTGAGCTACCTGCCGGTGGGCAGCGAGATGGCCACCAAGTGGTACGTGGAGCAGATCCTGGAGGCCGGATGCGCCTTCGTGAACGCCATCCCGGTTTTCATCGCCCGAGAGCCCTACTGGCAGAAGAGGTTCCGTGACCATGGCCTGCCCGTAATGGGTGACGACATCAAGAGCCAGGTGGGCGCCACCATTCTTCACAGGGTCATGACCAGGCTCTACGAGGACAGGGGGGTCAGGCTGGACAGGACCTTCCAGTTGAACGTGGGAGGAAACACCGACTTCCTGAACATGCTCGAGCGCGAGCGCCTGGAATCGAAGAAGATCTCCAAGACCAACGCCGTAACCTCTCAGATCCCCGGCGGAATGGCGGCCAGGAACGTCCATATCGGCCCCAGCGACTACATAGAGTGGCTGGATGATCGGAAGTGGTGCTACATACGGATGGAAGGCACCAGCTTCGGCGAGGCGCCTTTGAACATCGAGGCGAAGCTGGAGGTCTGGGACAGCCCCAACTCCGCCGGAGTGATAATCGACGCGGTGCGCTGCGCCAAGCTGGCCATGGACAACGGCCTCTCCGGCGCCATAGAGGCTCCCTCGTCGTACTTCTTCAAGTCACCTCCGGTCCAGTACTACGACGACGAGTGCAAGCGTCTGACCGAGGAGTACATAGCCAAGTACGCCAGAGACAAGAAGAAGAGCGAGGGTGCCGAAAAGAAGAAGCAGGGCAAGAAAGAGTAGCGGGTATTCCGGCCTCTTCGTCACCTTCGAAGGTGTGGAGGGGGCGGGAAAGACCACCAGGTGTCGGGTTCTGCTGGAGGCTCTCCAGAGTCTCGGTATGCCCATCGAGCATACCCGAGAGCCTGGGGGGCCTCCCGTTGCGGAGGAGGTCCGCCGGTTGCTCCTGAACCAGGACCTGGTGGTCTCCCCGATGACGGAGGTCATGCTCTACCTTGCCTCGCGGGCGGCAAACGTAGACCTCGTGGTCCGTCCGGCCCTGGAGAGTGGGGCGGTAGTGGTGTGCGAGAGGTTCTCCGACGCCACAATGGCGTACCAGGTCGGAGGACGGGGACTGCCGGAGGAGGCGGTTCGCCGGGCCAACGCCCTGGCCACGGGAGATCTGGTTCCCGACCTGACCATCCTTCTCGATCTGGGCCCCGAGGAGGGCCTGGAAAGGCTGGGCCGGCAGGGCCGGGAGCGCGACAGGATCGAGAGGGAGTCACTGGACTTCCACCGCCGGGTTCGCCGCTACTACCTGGAGATGGTCCCCGGGAGGGACCGGTTCCTGGTGGTCGACGCCTCCCTTCCCCCCGAGGAGCAGGACCGGCGTATTCTGTCGGCGGTGAGAGAGATGATCGATTCGAAGCGCAATACTTCGAAAGGCACCAGTAACACATCGAAGGGCTGATGCGATATGAGGAAGTTGATACCCAGCTGGGCCGCCTTCCTGATGGCCTCCATGACTCTGGTTCTGGCGGGCTTTCTGGCCATTCCCTCCGTGAGCGCCGAGACCGCCACGCAGAGGTCCTCCTCGCTGGAGCTCTTCCTCGATGTCTACTCCATGACCAGGGTCTCCTACGTGGACTCCCTGGAATCCGCCGAGCTGATAGAGGCGGCACTGGAGGGGATGCTGCAGTCTCTGGACCCCAACAGCGTGCTGCTCACCCCGGAGGAATTCGAGAACCTCCAGATACAGCTGCAGGGCAGCTTCGAGGGTGTGGGCATAACCATCGGCCAGAGGGAGGGCTGGCTGACCGTCATATCGCCCCTGGAGGGCACCCCCGCCCACCGCGCCGGCATGCGCGGGGGCGACCGGATCGTGCAGATAGACGGCGAGTCCACAGAGGGCATCACCACCCAGGACGCCGTGACGCAGATCAGGGGCCCCAAGGGCACCGTAGTCCGGCTCACGGTGATCAGGGCGGGCGTCAGGGACTCACTGGAGTTCGACATACAGAGGGGCGTTATCGACTATCCGTCGGTATCCAGCGCCTTCATGCTGACCGATTCTGTCGGCTACGTCCGCCTCTCCCGTTTCTCGCAGGAGTCCGCGCGTGACCTCTACAGGGAGATGGACACGCTGCGGTCCCAGGGGGCCGACGACCTGATACTGGACCTGCGCGGGAATGCCGGCGGCCTGTTCCTGCCAGCCGTAGAGGTCTCCGACATCTTTCTGCCCGCGGGGGCGACCGTGGTGTCCACAAGGGGCAAGGCCGTGGGCGAGAGGAGCTACTCGGCCCAGAGGGGCGTCCTCTACAGCGGGGATCTCGTTGTCCTGGTGGACGGCGGAAGCGCCAGCTCCGCCGAGATAGTCGCCGGGGCGCTCAAGGACAACGGAAGGGCTACCGTCGTGGGCAGTAGGACCTTCGGAAAGGGATCGGTCCAGAACCTCTCCGACCTGGGGGAGTATCCGGGCCTGGGCCACTACGCCGTCAAGCTCACCACGGCCCGCTACTATACCCCCAGCGGCCACAGCATAGACCGCACCATGCGGGAGGACTTCCTCAACCCGGACGCGGAGCAGACCTGGGGAATAGCCCCGGACGTGGAGGTGGAGATCCCCGAGGTCAGCGGCGGCCTCATGCTGGAGCTGGAGCGCGAAGCCCTGTTCTTCAAGTTCGCCAGGAACTACACCACGGAATACGACGTGCCCGACGGGTTCTGGCCGGACGAGCAGGTGATGGAGGAGTTCACGAACTTCCTGGACGGGGAGAGATTCGACTACGATCAGGCCGAGCTGGAGCAGAGCACCGCCTACGTGGAACGGGCACTGTTTCGGGAGATTGCCCTGAGGATGTGGAGCATGGAGACCTACTACAGAGCGGTCTCGCCGCACGACGAGTACATTCAGGCCGCGCTGGAGGTCCTGAGGGGGGAGTCATGACCGACGGGGAGAGCATCGCATTCGGGACCTCCGGCTGGCGCGGCATCATTGCCAGGGATTTCACCTGGGAGAAGGTGGACCGCGTCGTGGACGCCATCGGCGTGATGGTCCGCAGCCGGGGCGGCAGCGCCTTCGCGGTGGGTGGTGACACCCGGTTCCTGTCCCCGGAGCTGGCCAGATCGACGGCGGAGCGACTCGCCGGTTACGGATTTCGCGTGGTGCTTGCCGACAGACCGGTTCCCACCCCCGCCCTCTCCTACGCGGCGAGATCCATGGGGCTCGACGGCATCATCAACTTCACCGCCAGCCACAATCCCCCGATGTACAACGGCATCAAGTTCTCCCCCGGACACGGCGGTCCCGCCCCGGGTGAGCTGACCTCCAGGGTGGAGGAGCTCTACGCCGAGGGAGCCGCACCCGAAGAAGGCGTGGGTAACATGGAGGAGAAGGACCTGGTTCCGGGCTTCCGGGCGGCGCTTCTGGAGCACCTGGACACCGATGCCTTCGCGGAGGCCGGACTGAGGGCCGTATACGATCCATTCACGGGCACAGGGTACGGTGTCCTCGATCGGATGCTGCAGGAGCTGGGAGCCGCGGTGCGGGTGATAAACGGCCCGCGGGATCCCCTGTTCGCCGGAAGACAGCATCCGGAGCCCAACGAGGCGGGACTGAAGCAGCTCTCGAAGCAGGTTGTCCGCAGCGGCGCCTCCATAGGCCTGGCCAACGACGGAGATGCCGACCGCTTCGGCCTGGTGGCCGAGGACGGGGCCTACGTGAGTCCGCACGATTTCCTTGCACTTCTGCTGGAGTACCTGGCTGTCCGGAGGGGCATGAAGGGCACCGTGGTCCGTTCGGTCTCCACCGGCAGCCTTCTGGACAGGGTAGCCGCCGGCCTGGACCTGGACGTGGAGGTTACCCCGGTGGGCTTCAAGCATCTGGGAGGACGGATGCTCCAGGAGGGCGTTCTGCTGGCCGGCGAGGAGAGCGGTGGCCTCTCGATCGGCGGTCACGTTCCCGAGAAGGACGGAATACTCGCCTGCCTTCTGGCATCCGAGATGACCGCTTCGACGGGAAAAGGGTTGGCGGAGCAGCTGGAGGGCTTGTGGAGCAGGTTCGGCAGGCTCTACCACACCAGGATCGATCTTCCACTGACGGCTCAGACGCGCGGCCTGGTGCAGCAGCGGTTTCTGACCGGGACGCCGCAGGAGGTCGCCGGCCTCGACGTCCTGAGCGAAGACCGCCGCGACGGCGTCCGCCTGGACCTCAAAGGTGACTGCTGGGTGCTGGTGAGGCTCAGCGGCACCGAACCGCTGGCCAGGATATATGTGGAGGCGCCCTCCCGAGAGGAGATGGGCCGTATCTGCGACTGGTTCGGCGCTTTCCTGAAAGCAGGGGAGTGATAGAGGTTGAAAGTTGATCCGGTAACCCTGGAGCTGGACACCGCTTCCCTCTCCCGGGGTGAGAACCGCGGTACTGCAAGCATCGACATGATGGCCGTGAAATGGGACCTCGACGAGGAAGTGATTCCGGCCGACGAGACCGGCCTGCTGAAGCTCAACGTGGTCGCCCGTCCGCTGACCTGCGTGGTGCAGGGAGAGCTGGAGGCGGAGTTCCGCACCGTATGCGCGAGGTGTCTGAGAGCGGCGGATTTTCCCGTGACCGAAGAGGTGTATCGCATCTACACGTCCGACCCCGACCTGGAACGGGAGGAGGAAGTTGTAACGCTTTCCGGCCGGGACAGATACCTCTCGATACTTGACGCGGTTCGTGAGGCTGTGATACTTTCCGTTCCCGGCAAACCGCTCTGTGTCCCCGAATGTATGGGTTTATGCCAGGTTTGCGGGTGTAATTGGAACGAAGAGAGCTGCCAGCACGGACCCGGATAGTCCGTGGACAGCGATGGCAGGATACCAGTCTGCGCCGGAGCGCCGTGCGCAGGGGAAAGGAAATAGACATGCCGGTACCGAAGAGACGGCACTCCTCCAGCCGGAGGGACAAGGGCCGTACACATTGGAAGCTGAAGGCCAGGGCGGTGAGCCTGTGCCCCCAGTGCGGGGAGCCCAGACTTCCCCACAGGGTATGCCGTCACTGCGGGTTCTACGATGGCAGGCAGGTTGTGGAGCCGGAGGAGGAGTAGCCCCCATGGAGGTCTCTTGAGCTCCGAGGTCACCGTAGCGCTGGACGCCATGAGCGGCGACCACGGCCCGGCGGTTGTGGTAAGGGGTGCCGTGTACTTCTACGACCGAACCTCCGGGGACACCAGCGACGGCGTGAGGATAAACCTGGTCGGAGACCGGGACGCGATCGCCCGCCATCTGGGACGGCACGGGGCAAACCTACCCATCGACATTACCCACGCCCCCGAGGTAATCGGCATGGACGAGCATCCGGCCGGGGCTCTCAGGGAGAAGCCCGACAGCTCCATCGCCGTTATGGCGGGGCTGCAGAAGAAGGGGGTCGCCCAGGCCATGGTAAGCCCGGGCAACACCGGAGCAATGATGGCGGCCAGCCTCTTCGCTTTGGGCAGGCTTCCGGGGATCGCCCGCCCGGCAATCGCCGCGACCCTGCCCTCGGAGAAGGATCCAACGGTCGTTCTCGACGTGGGCGCCAACGTGGGCTGCAGGCCCGAGCAGCTCAAGCAGTTCGCCTACATGGGCAACGCCTATTCCAAGGGGGTCTTCGGAGTGGACAGCCCCCGCGTGTCCCTGCTCAACGTGGGCTCGGAGAGGACCAAGGGCACTTCCACCCTGCAGCAGGCGTACGCGCTGCTGGAGGAGACCGACCTGAATTTCACGGGCAACATCGAGGGAGACGGCCTTCTCAAGGGGGAGGCAGACGTGGTGGTGTGCGATGGCCTGGAGGGCAACATCCTCCTGAAGATCACGGAGTCGATCTCCGAGCTGATAGGAGGCTCTCTCTATCTGGAGATGAGAAGACACTGGTTCACGAGGGCGGGTTTTCTGATGATGAAGCCCGCGTTCAGCCAGCTCTGGAAGAGCCTGGATTCGGCGGAGTACGGAGGCGCTCCTCTGCTGGGGCTGGACGGTGTTTCCATTGTGGCCCACGGCAGCTCCAACTCCAAGGCCATATGCAACGCGATCAGGGCCGCCTGCGATTTCTACCGTAGTGGCGTAAACGAAGTGATCGAAAGGGAACTGGGTGTGAGGGACCCTTCGTGAGTCCCTCTCAGCCGGAAGAGGCAGAGGGCCGCAGCAATACAGGACGGGAGAGATAGTGCAGAGGAGATCCTACATCGTCGGTACGGGACACTGCGTTCCCGAGCGGGTGCTCACCAATCAGGACCTGGAGAAGATAGTCGATACCAGCGACGAGTGGATCACCACCCGGACCGGTATCAAGGAGAGGCGGATAACGGACGACGACACCGCCACCTCCGATCTGGCCGTCGAGGCCAGCGGGCGCGCCATCGAGGCTGCTGGATGGGAGCCCGCGGACGTTGACGGCATAATAGTGGCCACGGTCACCCCCGACTACTACTTCCCCTCCACCGCCGCCATCATTGCCGACAGGATCGGCATGGGCAACATACCGGCCTACGATTTCGAGGCCGGCTGCTCGGGATTCATCTACGGTCTGATACAGGCAAGAGCCCTGGTGGAGGCCGGCGTGATGGACAGGATGCTGGTGCTGGGGGCCGAGTGCCTCACCAAGGTGACGAACTGGGAGGACAGGACCACCTGCGTTCTCTTCGGGGACGGTGCCGGTGCGGTCGCCATATCCTCCGAAGGCCCTGGCGGCCTGCTGGGCGGGTACCACTGGGGCAGCAACGGTTCCCTGGGAGATCTGCTGATTCAGCCCGGAGGCGGGTCCCGAAAGCCGGCCAGCCACGAGACCGTCGACAACAACGAGCACACCATCTGGATGAAGGGCAACGATACCTTCAAGCACGCTGTAAGGGCGATGCGTGACTCCTGCAACAAGGCCCTGGAGATGGACGGGACGGCGAAGTCCGAGGTGGACCTTCTCATCTCCCACCAGGCCAACTACCGCATAATCGATGCCACGGCCAGGGCGCTGAGGCTCGAGCCCGAGCAGGTCTTCGTGAATATCGAGAAGTACGGCAACACCTCCGCCGCGTCCATCCCCATAGCCCTGGACGAGGCGGTACGGGAGGGAGTAATTTCCCCGCCCGGCAACGTGGTCCTTGCGGCTTTCGGTGCGGGACTCACCTGGGCGGGAATGATAGTGAAGTGGGAAGTGTGAGGAGGTTCGAATGAGTCGTGTCGCGGCAGTCACCGGAGCAGCCAGGGGAATAGGGCTGGCGATAGCCAGGGAGCTCATCGAAGATGGATGGTCGGTGGCGGCGTGCGACATCCTCGAGGATTCCCTCATGGCAAGAGCGGAGGAGCTCGGTACCCCCTACCGGCCCTTCGTGCTCGATGTCACCGATGAGGACCAGGTAGGAGAGGTGACCGCCGGAATCGGTGAGACCATGGGCCCGGTCACCGGCCTGGTCAACAACGCGGGCATAACCCGGGACAACCTGACGATGAGGATGAGCAGGGAGGATTGGGAGAGCGTCATCAACGTGAACCTCACCGGCGCGTTCCTGATGTCCAAGGCCATGAGCCGGGGCATGATGCGGGCCAGGAGCGGGTCCATAGTGAACATCTCCTCCGTGGTGGCCCTGCTGGGAAGTGCCGGGCAGGTGAACTACGCGGCGAGCAAGGCGGGCCTTCTGGGCCTTACCCGGTCGCTCTGCCGCGAGCTGGGCCCGCGGGGCGTCAGGGTGAACGCAATTGCGCCCGGCTTCATCGAGACGGAGATGACCGCCGGGCTCCCCGAAGAGGTTCGGGAGGGCTACGCGGAGAGAATCCCACTGGGTCGGATGGGAGAGCCGGTGAACGTGGCCGGAGCTGTGAGGTTCCTGCTGGGCGATGACTCGCAGTATATTTCCGGAGTAGTTCTGCCGGTGGATGGTGGCCTAACAACCTGAGAAAGGAACAGCAATGTCTCTAGAGAACCGTGTCTCCGACATCATAGTGAACAAGCTGGCCGTGAAGCGCTCCGAGGTGAAGCCCGAGGCCGACTTCCAGAACGACCTCGGCGCGGACTCCCTGGACCTCGTAGAGCTGATGATGGACTTCGAGGACTCCTTCGGGCTCAAGATCAGCGACGAGGAGGCGGGCAAGCTCTCTACGGTCGGGGATGTAGTCAACTACCTCAAGGAAAAGGGAGTGGAGGTCTAGAGCCCCCCTCTCAGCAGTTGGAAGCCGCGGCGCCGCCGTCGGCGCCGCCGCGGCCTGACGCTAGTTGATACAGAGGCCAAGAGAAGGATGGTGTGGTGACTAGACGAGTAGTTATTACCGGTCTCGGTGCCATCACTCCGGTGGGCCGCAACGTGGCCGAGTGCTGGGACAGCGCCGTGCAGGGCCGCAGCGGAGTCCGCAGGATCACGCTGCTCGACCCGGAGCCCTTCGACAGCAAGATCGCCGGAGAGGTGAAGAACTTCGACGCCCAGGCCTATCTGGACAGGAAGATCGCCCGAAGGACGGACAGGTATACGCAGTTCGCCATGGTCGCCGCCAGGGAGGCCTACAGAAGCTCCGGCCTGGAGGACAGCGGCCTGCCGCCGGAGCGCCTGGGCGCCATCATCGGCTCCGGTATCGGCGGCATCGACACCATGGAGAAGAACCACAAAAAAGCCCTGGAAAGAGGGGCGAACAGGATAAGCCCCTTCTTCTGCCCCATGATGATCAGCAATATGGCCAGCGGCTGGGTGGGAATAGACCTCAACGCCAAGGGCATCAACCTGGCTACGGTGACGGCCTGCGCCAGCGCGGGGCACGCGATAGCCATGTCCTACGACGCCATAAGGCTCGACCGTGCCGACGCCATAGTCGCCGGCGGCAGCGAGGCCCCCATAACGCTGATGGGTCTGGGAGGCTTCTGCGCCATGAAGGCGCTCAGTACGCGGAACGACGACCCAGAGACGGCGTCCCGTCCCTTCGACAGGGAACGTGACGGATTCGTGATGGCCGAGGGGGGAGCCGTAGTCGTTCTGGAGGAGTTCGAGCATGCCCGGAGGAGGGGGGCCGACATAATCGCCGAGGTTGTGGAGTGCGGAATGACCTGCGACGCCCATCACATAACGGCTCCCGCCGAGGGTGGCGAGGGCTCCGCCCGTTCGATGTCGCTGGTGCTGAGCAGGGCGGGGATTCCTGCCGAGCGGGTGGACTACGTGAACGCCCACGGCACATCCACACAGCTCAACGACACATCCGAGACCCAGGCCATCAAGACCGCTCTGGGAGAGGAGCACGCAAAGAGCATAATGGTCTCCTCCACCAAGTCGGTAACCGGACACCTGCTGGGAGCGGCCGGATCCATGGAGCTGATCTACACCTCGCTGGCCCTCAAGAACGGCCTGGTTCCTCCCACGGCAACCCTTCAGAACCCGGACGAGGGATGCGACCTGGACTACGTGCCGGGCGAGGCCAGGGAGGCGGACATTTCGTTCGCCCTGAGCAACTCGCTGGGTTTCGGCGGTCACAACGTCACCCTCGGGGTGGCGAAGGTCTAGAGGAGATCCCCTGTCCGTCGGGCGTCTGGAAGGACGGCTGGGATACGAGTTCGAGAGCCCCGAGCTTCTGCACAGAGCGCTGCGGCACTCGTCCGCACGGGTCGGAGGCGTCGACAACGAGAGACTGGAGTTCCTGGGCGACGCCGTCCTGGAGCTCATAGTCAGGAAAGGCCTTCTGGAGGCGCTGCCGAAGGCCGGAGAGGGCGAGCTGACCAGGCGCAAGATCGCGCTGGTCCGAACCGAGAGTCTGGCCGGCGGCGCTCGGCGACTCGGGCTGGATGAGTTCATTGAGGCAGGTTCCGGCCTGGCATCCGAGGGCGGCCGCCTTCCGCGGTCGGTGATGGCCGGGACACTGGAAGCATTGCTGGGAGCCGCCTTCCTGGACGGGGGTCTGGAAGCGGCCCGCGCGGTCGTGGATGCCGCCGGCCTGGCGCTGGAGGGGTTCGGGACCGACGGAGTCCCCGTATCGCCGAAGTCCGAGTTGCAGGAGCTGCTGCAGTCCAGGGGCTGCGGGGCTCCGGATTACAGGGTCGTGGACAGGAGCGGGCCGGATCACAGGCCCGAATTCACCGTAGAGGTTCGTCTGAGCGACGGTTCTGTCGCCCTGGGAAGGGGCGGTAGCATTGGAGAAGCCGAGAGCGATGCCGCCTGCAGGGCGGTAGCTGTTATCAAGAGGGAGGAGCGGCGTGGACTACCACCTTTCGGAGGACCATGAGGCCATTCGGGAGATCTGCGCGGAGATCGCGGAGCAGTACATAAAGCCGGTCAGGGAGGAACTGGACCGGGAGGGCAGGTTTCCCACCGAGATCATCGAGGTCATGGCCCAGAGCGACCTCTTCACCATCTACATACCCGAGGAGTACGGCGGTACGGATATGGGGTCGCTGGCGCTCTGCCTGGCCACCGAGGAGATGAGCCGCGCCTGCGGCGGCGTCGCAGTTTCTTATGCCGCCAACGCCTTGGGAGCCATGCCGATACTGCTGATGGGCAGCGAAGAGCAGAAGCGGAGGTACCTTCCGGACCTGGCGGCCGGAAAGAAGTTGGCGGCCTTCGGCCTCACCGAGCCCGACGCCGGCAGCGACGCCGGAGCCATAAAGACCCGGGCGGTGAAGGACGGCGACAGCTACGTGCTAAACGGTACAAAGCAGTGGATCACCAACGGCGGCGAGGCCGACGTGTACACCGTGATCGCCATGACCGACCCCGACCGTGGGGCGCGGGGAGCCTCGGCCTTCATCGTGGAGGACGGCACGCCGGGCTTCGGCTACGGCAAGAAGGAGGACAAGATGGGCATTCGGGCCTCCGTCACCCGTGAGCTCATCTTCGAGGACTGCCGCATTCCCGCCGACAGCCTCATCTCCAGGGAGGGCATGGGCTTCATGGTGGCCATGAAGACGCTGGACAGCTCCCGCCCCGGAGTGGCTGCCCAGGCTGTGGGCATCGCCCAGGGCGCGCTGGACGAGGCACTGGTCTACGCCGCTCAGCGCAGGCAGTTCGGAAAGCGCATCGACTCATTCCAGGGCATCCAGTTCATGCTGGCGGACATGGCCACCAGGGTGGAGGCGGCCAGGGCGCTCACCTACTCCGTGGCCAGGATGATGGACGCCGGCGCCAAACGGATCGAGAAGGAGTCCGCAATGGCCAAGCTGTTCGCCAGCGATACCGCCATGAGCGTCACCACCGACGCCGTACAGATCTTCGGAGGATACGGGTACATGAGGGAGTACCCGGTGGAGAAGATGATGCGTGACGCCAAGATCACCCAGATCTACGAGGGAACCAACCAGATACAGCGCAGCGTCATCGCCAAGGCGCTGATCCGCGAGACCGCCTCCCGGAGCTAGCCATGCGTTTCGTGGTGGTAACGAAGCAGGTGCCCGACACCGCGGAGGTCCGTATCGACGAGGAGCGGGGAACGCTGATTCGGGAGGGCGTACCCTCCATAATGAACCCCTTCGACGCCTACGCGCTGGAGGAGGCCCTCCGCTGGCGCGACGAGCTGGGCGGAGAGGTCACCGTGATGACCATGGGCCCGCCCCAGGCCGAGGAGATCCTGCGGGAGGCGATATCCATGGGAGCCGACAGCGCCGTTCTGATTTCCGACAGGGCCTTCGCCGGCGCGGATACCTGGGCCACCAGCCACACCCTGGCCGCCGCCGTGAAGAAGCTGGGCGACGTGGACGTGGTGCTGGCCGGAAAGCAGGCCATTGACGGGGACACCGCCCAGACCGGCCCCGGCATAGCGGCGTCCCTGGACTGGCCCCAGATCACCTTCGTAGGCGAGGTGAAGGAGCTCGACGAAGGCCGAATCGTGGCCAGGCGTGAGGTGGAGGGCGGCTTTGAGACGGTGGCTTCCCCTCTGCCGGCGGTGCTCACTGTGCTGAAGGACGCCAATACGCCCAGGCTGCCCTCGCTTCGAGGTAAGATGAAGGCCCGCAAGGCCGAGATCCCGACCTGGGGCCTGGCGGACCTGGAGCTGGACGAAGAGCAGGTGGGGTTGGAGGGCTCGCCCACCAGGGTGGTCAGGATCGCCACCCCCGAAGGCCGCAGCAGCGCCGGCGAGATACACCATGCCGAACCCGAGGAGCTGGCCCGGTTGCTGGCCGATTACCTAACCGCGAAGGGAGGGGGGGAATGATCGCCAGGATCAGCGTGAGCCCCGAACTGTGCACCGGGTGCGGAGCCTGCGTACCCATCTGTCCCTTCGGAGCCATCTCCATGGAGGAGGGGCTGGCCGTAATCACGGAGGCCTGCACCCTGTGCGGAGCCTGCGAGGCCGAATGCCCCTTCGACGCCATAATCATACGGGACGAGCAGAGGGACAAGACCGACCTCTCCCGGTTCAGCGGCATCATGGTGGTGGCCGAGCAGCGCGACGGCGAGGTGGACGGATCCACCCTGGAGCTTCTGGGAGAGGCCGGAAGGCTGGCCGAGACCGACGACAGCGAGGTCAGCGTTCTGCTGATGACGGGCGAGGCCGGAGACTGGCCGCAGAAACTGGTGGCTCACGGCGCCGACCGGGTCCTGCTGGCCGAGCACCGGGGTCTTTCCCACTACATGACCGAGCCCTGTGCGGCGGTGCTTCAGAAGGTGATAGAGGAGAAGGAGCCGGCGGTGGTACTGGCTGCGGCAACCACCACCGGCCGTGACCTGATGCCCAGGGTGGCCAAGGTCCTGGACACCGGCCTGACGGCGGACTGCACCGGACTGCTGGTCGACCCGGACAGCGGTCTGCTTCAGCAGACCAGGCCGGCCTTCGGAGGAAACATAATGGCCACCATCGTCTGCGAGCACACCCGTCCGCAGATGGCCACTGTACGGCCCATGGTGATGAAGCCCGCAGAACCCGACAACGATCGCAGGGGAGAGGTGGAGCGGCTGGACCTGGACGGAAACATGCTCCGCTCCCGGGTGGAGCTGCTGGATTTCTCGCCCCTGGAGGAGGGCGAGGTGGACATCACCGAGTCGGAGTACATCGTCTCCGGCGGCCGGGGCCTGAAGGGGCCGGAGAACTTTACCATGCTGGAGGAGCTCGCAGAACTCCTCGACGGCAGCGTCGGCGCCAGCAGGGCTGCGGTGGATGCCGGCTGGATACCCTACCCCCATCAGGTGGGGCAGACGGGCAAGACGGTGCAGCCGAAGATATACATCGCATGCGGCATCTCCGGCGCGGTGCAGCACCGGGTGGGAATGCAGTCCTCGGATACCATCTACGCGGTCAACAGGGACCCCGACGCTCCCATCTTCGAGATCTGCGACGCAGGTTTCGTGGGGGACCTGTTCGAGGTGATCCCGGCCCTGGTGAAGGAGCTGCGCAGGAGGCGGGAGGAGAGGGACTGACAGTGATGCGGTCGGCGGAGCTGGTGGGCGTCCTGCATGTCCATACCCGTTTCTCCGACGGCACCGCCACTCCGGCGGAGCTTGTCTCCGTGGCCTCGGGAATGGGCCTGGACTTCCTGGGCATCAACGACCACCGCAACCTCAAGGCCAGGAAGGCCGGCTGGGCCGGCCGCCACAGCGGCGTTGTGGTCCTGGCCGGTGCCGAGCTCAACGATCCCACCCGTGCGAACCACATACTGGTCTACGGCGCGGACGCCATTCCTCCGGTCACCGACTCCGCCAGCCAGCTGGCGCAGGTGGGTTCCGCCGGGGGGCTGGCAATCGTCGCCCACCCCTGCGAGACCGGTGCCAGGCTTCCCAAGATGGGTCCCTACCCCTGGAACCGCGGCCTGCTTCCCGGAATAGACGGAGTGGAGGTCTGGAACTACATGTCCGACTGGAAGACCGGGGCAGCCCTTCGGGACCTGCGCAGGAGGGTGGCCGACCCCGACAGGTTCGTGGGCGGGCCCGACCCGGGGGCCGTGGACCTCTGGCTGCAGACCGGCGGCTGCGCCGTTGGAGGCGTTGACGCCCACGGCCTGCGCTTCGGCATGGGCCCCCTGCGGCTGGAGGTTTTCCCCTACGGCCCCCTGCTGGGCAAGCTCCACACCCACGTGTTGGTGGGCCCCGGGTCTGCCGAAGAGCCGGGGGAGGGTGACATCGTAGAGGCTTTGCGCAGCGGAGCGGTCTTCACCAGCCGCCCGGCCCTGGGCCCGGCTCGGGGGTTCCGGTTCCGGCGGGAGGAGGACCTCCTGGTGCTTGACGTGCCGGCCAGGGCCACCGTGCGGGTGCGGACCGCCCGGAACGTGATCCAGAGGCCGGTGGAGCCGGGAAGGAACGAGCTCCGGCTGGCCGCCGGGGAACGGGCATTCGTGGAGCTGATGCGGGAGGGAGGGACATGGATATGCTGCGGCCTGGAATGATAGCCATGATGGCTCTGCTTGTTGCGGGTACCGCCCTGGCCACGCCCCTGGACACGGCCTACGACATGATGGACGCCCTTACCCGCGCCGACGCCTGGGCCGTGACGGACCTGCTCAGCGCCGACGTAAGGGCAGGGGTGGACGCCGCGCTGGAAGGCCTGCAGGAGCTGGCCCGGGAGAGCCCCGCCGCGGCCTCCGACCTCCTGCGGTCGTCCGGGCTGGGCATAGGGCCGGGCGAGCTGGCGGGAATGACTGCCGAGGAGCTTCTGGACCTGGTGCTGCGCACGCGCCGGCTGAGATTCCACTTCTCGGAAGTGCAGCGGGAGCATGTGACCATGTCCGGCCGCAGGGCCGAGGTGGGGCTGGCCCTGCTGGGGGGCGACAGCCTGCACATGTCCATGGTCTGGGAGGAAGGCGGCTGGAAGATCAGCGGCTCACGTCTCCTCGACAGGCTTCTGGCCGGAATCGGACGCTGAACCGCATGGGTACGGAAGGAGTGACGGAATGAAGGATCGCATCTCGTGGCCCGCTGTCGCGGTCTTGGTGGCTTTCGTGCCGGTAGCGGGCTGCGGCGGCAGCGGGGCCGCCGTGACAGAGGGTCCTGAGGATCCCGCCGAGGCTGTCGAGGGATTCCTGGAGGCCATGGTGGCCGCCGACGTGGCCGGCATGATGCCGTACATGCCCCGAGACCGACGGGAGGAGCTTACCGAGACCGACCGTGAGAACATCGAGCGGAACAGTCAGTTCCTCTCGCAGATCCAATACGAGGTAGTCTCCACCGAACTCAGCGAGGATGGCGACAGCTCCTCGGTCACGGTCAGTGTAACGGTCATGGGCCATACCGCGCCCAAGGTGATGACAGCGGTGGTGGAGGACGGAAGGTGGGTGGTTACCGGCGACGACTTGCAGTAGCCGTCGGATTCACCGCCTCGCCAGGGCAGTTGCCGCCGGGTTCCCGGTGTTGTATTTTGCTGCTCAGGAAACCGGCGGTAGCGCCGCCGGAAGCGCAGTACAAACCTTGGAGGAAGAGATGCGTAGAGTTTTCGCAGGGGTCGCAATTGCCGCCCTCGGGCTGCTCATTGCTTGCGGCGGTGGCGGATCATCGAATCCGGAGGCCGCAGTCAAGGGTATGTTCGATGCCCTCAAGGCCGGCGACGTTGACGCCATGATGGAGTACATGCCCGAGGCCGATCGTGCCGAGGTCACCGATGAAGAGCGCGAGATGTTCCAGGGGATGGCCGGCATGTTCGAGAACTTCGAGTACGAGATACTCGGTTCCGAGATCAGCGAGGACGGCGAGACCGCTACCGTAACGGTCAAGACAACCTTCATGGGAGAGACCAACGAGGAAGACATCGATCTCATGATGGAGAACGGCAGTTGGGTCGTCTCCGGTGGAGGAATGGGCTTCTAGATCTGAGGAGTCCTTTTTCGAGGGGCCCCGTTTGGGGCCCCTTTCCTTTGCCCGTTCAGCCCAGCAGCCGGGCCACCTCTGGAATCCTCTCCAGTGCGGACACGGACCTTTCGGACCGAACCCCGTCCAGGAGTTCGCGCATGGCATTCACCGCCCTTTCGCGGGCCGCCCGGCCCGACTCCTCACCCCCTGCCAGCTCCTCGGCCTCCACCAGGGTCAGCCAGCGTCTTGCCATCTCCGGAATCTGCTGGTCGCCGCTTCGCTTCGGTACCACCTCCCGCAGCTCGGAAAGGGCCCTGCTCAGCAGATCGTCGCCCCGGCCGGCCCGATAGGCCTCCAGATGCAGCAGCCCCCACAGGTAACCGAGAGTTCCCCTGTGGTCTTTTCGAAGGTCGTCCGCGTCCAGTCCGTCCAGAACTTCGCCCGCGCCGGCTAGGTCGCCGGCTAGAACCAGGGCCCTGGCCATTGCCAACCGGGCGTCTGTCTGCAGAACCGCGCTGCCGAGCTCCTCGAACAGACCGGCCGCCTCCCGCAGGTTCTCCACGGCGGTGGCGTAGCGTTTCTGATCCATCTCCAGCCGTCCCAGGCCCAGTCTTCCGTACGCCAGCCCCAGTCGGTTCTCGATCCTGCCGCTGAGGTCCATGTAGCGCTGGTAGTAGTCTCTGGCCATTCGGTGCTGGCCTATGGCGGCATGGGCCTCCGCAAGGTTGTAGGAAGCGATGGCAAGCCCGAGGGCGTCGTCATGGTGCCGGTTGATCTCCTCCACCCGATGCAGTGTCTCTATGTCCCCCACGTAGTCTCCGGCCTGGTTGTACAGCTCGGACATGTTGTTGAGCACCGTGGCCTCCCCCATGCGGTCCTCGTGCTCCCTGTAGATGGAGAGGGCCCTGCGGTAGTGTTCCTCGGCGGAATCCCCCGACCGGGAGAGGCAGACGAGGTCACCCATCCTGGTGTGGTAGAGGGCCTGCATGCTCTCTCTCAGGGGGCCTGCATCCATGGAATCAATGAGCAGTTTGCCCGCCTCCAGGTCACGGCCGGCTTTCCCGTAGCAGCCCTCCAGTATTTCCATGAAGGCCTTGCGCATCAGGGCCCGCACCTGCAGCTGGGGCGGGGCCGTCAGGGCCAGAAGCCGGTCGAAGACCTCGAAAGCCTCCGGATACCTGCTCTGCATGTAGAGGTTCTCTCCCAGCTCCGCCAGGACCGAGGGCCGGCCTTCCTCGTCAGCCAGTTCCAGGGCTTTCTTCAGCAGGCGGTAGCCCTTCTCCATCCTGCCCGAGCTGGAATGGAGCCTGCCCAGCTCCCGCAGGGCGGTGACCCGGCGGTCTGAGGGCTCCGTCTCGGGAGCCGACGACAGATAGGTCTCCAGCCACCGGACGGCCTGGCGGCCGGCCACGTGGCTCAGGGCTCGCATTGCGGCCTCGTAGGCTACCGCAGCCGCTCTGGTCTTCTCGCCCGCCTGCAGGTAGTGGAGGGCAATCCTCCCGGTAAGCGAGCCGTCGCCCGCCTCCATTCGCCGGGAGAGCCATTCGGCGATCCTGCGGTGGTACACGGCGCTGAGGTTCCTGCTGACCCTGTCCCGCAGCAGCAGCTTGGCGGCGTCGTAGCTGAACCGGTACATTGGTGTGCCCGAGGTGGGATCATCGGCTTCCGCAAGCAGGCCCGTCCTCACCGCCGGTTCCAGTCGGGAGGCGAGTTCCATTGGTGCCTGCCCGGTGACCGACTGCAGCAGCTCGAGGCTGAAATCCCCCTCCGTAAGTGATGCCACCTCCAGGAGCTCGAGGGTCTGCTCATCGCGCTCGTCCAGCCTCCGCTGGATAATCTGCGAGAGGTTCTCGGGGAGCCTTATCCTCTCGGGAACCGTGTAGTCGCGGCGGCTTTCCGCCAGGTCGATCTCGCCCCGGGTCACCATGCTGGAGAGGATCTCGCGCAGGAAGAGCGGGTTGCCGCCGCTGCTCCTGTAGAGCTTGTTCATAAGCTCCTCCGGAACTCCCGGGTCCCGAAGAGTGAAGAGAATCAGGCTGCAGGTATCGCGCCGGGAGAGCCTCTGAAGCTCCAGGCGGTCCACAGGCGGCTGCGGGTCCAGGTCGAGTATTCGGTCTGCGGCGCGGGCGCCGGCCTTCGAGCCGTCGCAGGTGAATGCGACCATCAGTCGGCTCTCGGTAAGGGTGCGCGAGCAGTATGCGAGGAGGTCCAGGTCCGTCTCCGGCATCATCTGGACGTCCTCGTAAACCAGCATCGGCCGGGCCTTGACGGAGAGCTCGCGAAGCACTCGGGAAATATCCTCGAATATGCGGTACCGAGCCCCTTCCTGCCCGAAGAAACCGCTGTCCTCCCTCGGGGCGGCATCCAGGCCCGGAATGAGCTCCAGCAGGGCGGGATGAAGGGGCTCCACCCTTCGGCAGAGCTCCTCCAGCTCGGCCGGCTCCAGCAGGTCCAGGGCCCGCGTGACCGGCCCGAGGGCAATGGAGTAGGGGTGCGCCCCCGCGGCGCCGACGGAGGGCGAGTAGAGGACCGTTACGCCGCGGAACTCGGCGTAGTTCTCCAGCTCGGCCATGAGCCGCGTCTTGCCCAGCCCCTCCTCGCCGGTAACCAGGGCGATCCGCAACCCCCGCTCAAGACTCTCGCGAAGGAGGCCGCGAAGCCGTCGAAGCTCGGTGCGGCGACCGACGAAATGCCTGAAGCTGATCTCGGGACGGGTGGAGGACTCCATCTCGGAGCTGTAGAAAAAGACGCGGTCCTTGCCGGAATCCTTGGCCGCGATAAGGGCCCTGTCGGCCCTCTCCACAACGCGTTCCAGCTCGAGCTCATCCTCCCGGCTGCAGGCGATTCCGGCGGATACGGTCAGCTCAAGGGTTTCGTTGAGCCTGCGCCTGCGGATCTCGTCGCGAAGGCGGTTGCACAGATCAAGGGCGCCAGGGCCGCCGGTGTCAGGCATTATCACCGCGATCTCGTCGCCCCCGTAGCGGACGGCTATATCATTGTCTCGAATGCGGGTACGGACTATGCTGCCCAGCTTCCTCAGCGCGGTGTCGCCGGCGCTGTGGCCGAAGACATCGTTCAGCAGCTTGAAGCCGTCAACGTCCATCATGATGACCGCCCAGCTCTCGCCGGAGGGTCTGGCCTGGAAGGACTCCCCTGCCGCGTCCATCTGGCTTCGCAGACGCAGCCCGGTGAGGTGATCCTCCATTGGCCGGGACTGTCGGGTCATGCCGCGGCTCCCGGGGACCGGGCGGCCGCTACTCGGCCGGCTGCCATTCCTCGCGGAGTATCAGCAGCACCGCGGAGTTGGGCACCACGAAGTGCTTTTCCCCCTCCAGCCTTATCTCCCAGGCCGACTTGGAGACGTAGAGCACGAAGTCCCCCTTGCAGGCCTGCAGGGGGATGTACCGTACGGGTTCGGCGGAGGATTTCCACGGCTCTGCGCTCTCGGTGCTGCTGGCGACGGGATATCCGGGACCCACCGCCTCTACCCAGCCTCCGGACACACGCCTTCCGTCCACGGCGGACTCCGGCAGGTACAGGCCCGACCTGGTTCTCTCCTCGGGACTGGCCGGAGAGACCAGCACCCGGTCCCCCGAAACTATCACCTGCTTCTTGCCTATCACGCAGGAGTCGTCCATCGGCCATTCCTTCCGCCCTGTCGACCGTGTGAAAATAGAGGTGGCGGAGGACCGGGGACTCGAACCCCGAAGGGCGTAAGCCCGGCGGATTTCAAATCCGCTGCCTTACCAGTTAGACTAGTCCTCCACAGGCGCTCAATTTACGTTATGATTGCACAACGGTCAAATCCTCGGGGGTGAGTGTTCTGAGAGAGGTCGAGATCAAGTTCCGGCTCGATTCCCCGGACGACATGCTGTCCAGGTTGAGGTCCATGGGCTGCAGCCCGGGCCCCCCTGTTACCGAAGTGAGCATCCTGCTGGACAGCGATGACGGCGGACTGGCGGAAACCGGCAGAACGCTCCGTCTGAGGCGGTCGGGAGACAGGGTGTTGCTGACGGCCAAAGGGCCCAGGCGGCCGTCCGGGCCGGCCAAGGACCGCAGCGAGAGCGAGGTGGAGGTCCGCAGCGGCGTCAAGGAGATGCTGGACCTGCTGGAGCTCGCCGGCTTCCGGCCGGTGATGTCCTATTCCCGGAAGCGCAGCACCTGCAGGCTGGGGCGGGCAACCGTTTGCATCGACAGCTTCGATTTCGGAACCTACATGGAGGTCGAGGCGGAGAGTCCCGAGGAGCTCAGGGCAGCCTGCGGGCGGCTGGGGCTGGATATGGACGGCGGAGACGACAGGAGCTACCCCGAGCTGATGGGGCTGCACCGAAGCGGGAAGGACGACAGGTGAAGATCCCGACGCCGTATCTGGCGGTTCTTGCCGCGCTGGCCGTGGCGGGTCCGGTCCGGGCCGGCGCCGAGGAATCCGCCCGCATTCCGGATGCCGCCTCGCTGGAGGACCATGACGGTTGTGCAGGCGGAGAAGAGACGCCGGAGCCAGCCGCCGAGGTCTTGGAGGGTGACGCTTCCGACGACGAGGGCGATGACGGTTCCGGCGAAGCGGAACACACAGAGGGGGAGGACGGGGGAGACGGAGAGAATGGAGGGGACGGTGATGGCGAGGGGCACGATGAGGGTTTCCTCGCCCCCTACTACGACGCGGCTCACGAAGGGGGTGCTGCCTCCGGCGGAGACGGCTGCTTCGACTCCTGCAGCGGAGACCTGTTCCTGGACCTGGCCCGTCTTCTGTTCTCCATAGAGACCAGCCACTATGCGATTCCCTGCCGCCACGGGATGGTGCGTCACAGGCTGGGAGAGGGAGGCAGCCCGGCTAGCCTCTCCTTGGAGGGGGGCATGACCACGGCGGGAGGCGGCAAGGGCGTGCTGGCCTCCGCCCGCTTCTGGACGCCTTCGCCTTTCTTCATGGGTGCCCATTTCGAAGGCCTCAGGCCGGATGGAGCGTCGGACTTCCATCTGGCCTACCCCGAGGCCGGCCTGGAGGTCCTGTACAACCTCCCGGTGACACTCTCCGGTTCCGGCCATCTGCTGGTGGGCTGTGAGGAGGACAGAGACCCTCTGTTCGGCGGCGGGCTGGGCGTATCGGCATCGGTCTTTCTCTCTGAGATCATCGAGATCGGGGGGCAGTACAGGATCTCCTGGCTGGAAGAGCTTCCCCTTCACAGCGCATCGGCCAGGTGCTACTGGAACGTAGCGCACGTATCCGCATGGGGCGGCTACCTGGTCCTTCGCAACAGCGACGGCGATGTCCTGGCCGGCCCCATGGCGGGGCTGAGGCTGCGGATATAACGTGGGCTGCCGCTACACCGGCGGCGGCCCCGGGTCGTCGAACGCTGCGCTATCGCGCAAGGCCATAGGGGATGCGTCCTGAGGATATACCCCGAGGAGACCGTGAGGCGCCACATAGTAATCGTAGCGGCCTGCTGCATGGCGTTGAGCCTGCCCGGCATGGACCGCGGCGGCGACGCGATCTGGACCATTCCCTTCGTGTGGGCAGGCGGGGCGGTGTACGTTCTGGCCTACCTTCGCCGATGGCGCAGACGGCTCAGACTCGCGGAGCGGGGCCTTTCCGGGGAGGACCGGACGGTTCTGGAAAGGAGGGTCTCCTTCTACGCCAGGCTTCACGAGGAGGACAGGAGGCGGTTCGAGGCTCTGGTGGCCGTTTTCCTGGGCGAGCACAGCATAACCGGCGTGGACGACGTGGAGGTGACCAGAGAGGTGCGGCTGCTGGTAGGGGCCAGCGCCGTTCGGCTGGTTTTCGGACGCCCGGAGTGGGAGTACCCCGACTTCGGGGAGATACTCATATATCCCGGTCCCTTCAGGACCGACGGAAGCTACTCCACACAGCTTGACGACCCGTCCACGGCAGCATCCGGACTGGTTCACTCCATCGGCGGCGTGATCATCTCGCTTCCGGACCTCTACCGCGGTTTCGACGACGAGACCGACGGCTACAACGTGGGCTACCACGAGTTCGCCCACGTCCTGGACGGACGGCGGCCGGACGGCGTGCCCGACAACCTGGAGCTGGGCGCCTACAGGGGGTGGGCCCAGGTGATGCACAGCGAGTTCGAGAGGGTACGAAGAGGGGACTCGCTTCTGCGGGGCTATGCGGGCTCCTCTCCGGCGGAGTTCTTTGCCTGCTCTGTGGAGGCCTTCTTCGAAGAGCCCGTCCGAATGCGACGGGCCGCTCCCGAGCTGTACGATCAGCTGGCAGGTTACTTCAACCAGAAGCCGGGGGATACGCCCGACGGCGTTCAGGATCCGGGCCGGGTTTCCGAAAGCGATTGACTGGACGCCGCCTCCTCCTTATCTGATTAATATCCTGTGGAGCTGGGTCGTGTTGCCGGTCCGTACCTGTCTGGAGGGAAGCCGTGAAGATACTCCTTGCCGATGATGATACAGAGTCCCTGGAGAAGCTGTCAGAGCTGGTGGCCGAGCTGGGGCACAGACCCGAGAAGGTGGAAAAGGGCCCCATGGCCCTGGAGAAGCTGCGCAGCGGAGAATTCGAAATGGCCATACTGGACTGTGCCATGCCGGACCTCTCCGCAGAAGATGTCTTCGAAGAGGCCGGAAGCGACGGCGGCGGAATGCCGTACACCATCATACTCACCCGGGAGGACAGCTCGGAGGATGTGGTGAGCGCTCTGGACGGCGGTGCCGACGATTTCATAGCCAAGCCCGTCAGCCGGGACGAGCTCAGGGCGAGGATAGGCGCAGGGGTCAGAACGGTGAAGCTGGGGGCCGAGCTGCGCAAGCTGAACGAGAGGCTGTCCGTAATGGCCCGTACAGACAGCATGACCGGTCTCCTCAATCACACCGCCATCCTGAAGGAGCTGGACACCGAGCTCCGCAGGGCCTCGCGCAAAGGTACCCCGACCTCCGTGCTGCTGTTCGACCTAGACAGGTTCAAGGAGGTCAACGATACCTGGGGCCACCAGGCCGGGGACCAGGTTCTGAAGCGTTTCGCCCTGCTGATAGACGAGGAGTCCCGCAGCTACGACAAGACCGGCCGCTACGGGGGGGAGGAGTTCCTGCTGCTCCTGCCGGAGACCGGCCCCGAGGAGTGCGCCACAATAGCCGAGAGGATCAGGGACCACGTGGAGGGCATGGATCTTACAGAGGTGGGGGACGAGCTGCGTCTCACCACCAGCATCGGCGGCAGCACCTGTGACGGGACCGACATCGATGGAACGAAGCTCATAGCCCTGGCCGACAACGGCCTGTACCGGGCCAAGGAGGAGGGCCGCAACCGGGTCTGCATAGAGCAGCCCGAGGTCTAGTCGCCGTCCTAGGGAGTCTTCGAGGATGAGCCAGGTGTCCTCAGTGGAACACCTCGGCGGCAGAGTGGGCAGTTCTCCGGCGCCCAACTCTCCGCCTCGACCGTGAGAAGCGCCCGGCAGGGGGCTCCCAGTTCAAGGTTCCCTCCGGTCCTGTCCACCAGCAGGCCCACGGCGCAGACCTCCAGGCCCTTCTCCCTCAGAACGTCCATGGACTCCCTGACGCTACCGCCGGTGGTGGTTACGTCCTCCACCATCAGCACCCTTCTGCCCGGCCGGACCTCGGTGAAGCCCCCGCGGACCTTCATCCTCTCGTCGGCCCCCCGCTGCAGGAACGCAAAGGGAAGACCCAGCCGAAAGGCCAGCGCGAACCCGAAGACCAGCGCACCGAAAGCCGGCGCGCAGACGATCTCCGCGTCATCGCGCAAACCCTCGAGCCGCTGCTGCATGAGCTCGGCCAGGCGCATGACCAGTTCCGGGTGCTGCGCCACCCTTATCTTCTCGAAGTAGACGCCGCCATGGCGTCCGGATGTGTACCGGAAGTGTCCCTCCAGAAGCGCGTCGCATCCGGCGAGTATCTCCCTGGTCTCCCTGGACAGACCGTCCTCCAAGCCTTCTCCCTCCATCCTGTATGAACCGCAGTCGATCGACGGTGGAATATACAAGTCCGGCTCACTCTGGCTAATCCCTCGCGGGGTTGACATCCTCTTCCGCTGGTGGTCTAATTCATTCTACACAGACAATTATTCTTGTGCGTTCACCGGGAGGGGTCGCTTTGAAGGATATGGAAGTCCTTACGGAGCTGGAGCAGGTGAAGGCGATGGCCGTGCCGCTGCGGGTGGAGATCGTCAAGATGCTGGCCAAGGAGCCGATGACCACCACACAGGTGGCGAAGATGCTGGACGAGAAGCCCAACCGGCTCTACTACCACGTAACCGAGCTGGAGAAGGTGGGGATACTCGAGGTTGTGGAGACCCGCCAGCGGGGCAACCTGGTGGAGAAGTACTACCAGCCAGTGGCAAGCCTCTTCAGGATCGACCCGGGCATCTTCGGGCAGGGGGCTGCCGGTCAGCAGGCCTTCCTGGAGACCGCCATATCCAACTTCGACGCCACCATACTCGACATACGCAACGCCATCGACAGGAAACTGCTCTCACCGGATGAGATGAGGAAGGCCTTCAGCGTTCATCTCGACTACACGCTCTCCCCCGAGGACGCCGAGCGGCTGTCCGACGAGCTCAAGGGTCTGGTGCGCAAGTGGAAGGACCGCTCACCGGAGGATGACGGCACCAGGCGTACCCACCTGACCATGATCGTCTATACGAAGAAGAACGGCGGCCAGTAGGTGGCTTCCGCTACTGGAAGTTGAAGGGGTACTTGACGGTAAGGGACCCTTCGTCCTCGTCGACGGCCCCGAAGCGCCATGTCTCCACCGTGCGCGCCAGTTCCAGCTCGAATGCCGGATTGTAGGTGTTGGAGCGGGCGATGTGTACGTCGGATACACGTCCACTGGGCTCTATGACCATCTCAACCTCGACCGTTCCGGATAGCAGGGGATCGTTGCGCAGGTGCTTGTTGTAGACGTGGGTTATCTGACTCCTGTTCTGTGTCAGGACCTCCATTATGTTGTCGGAGCTGCGGGAGTTCACAGTGGCCCCGGCCCCTCCCGCGGAGGGCTGTCCGGAGGAGGTCACATCCGTGAAGACCATGGACTGCTCGAGGTCCTGTCTGGTGAAGACGGGGCCGCCCCCCGAGGTATCGCCGGCACCTACCGTGCCTCCCTCGGAGCCCGCCAGGCCTTCGGAGCCCCTTCCCGCCCTCATGGCGCCCGAGCCGGCCAGTGCCGCCACGTCAATCCCCCCGCTCCGCGATGAGGTTATGACGTTGACCAGGTCAGCGGAGCTTCCGCTCTCCCCCATGGCGGCCACCTGGACGCTGTCTCCCTCCGTTGCTTCCGTCAGGCTGAAAGCCATGGAGTGGACGTTTCCGGCCTCGGGAGTGAGGTTCCTGACCTCGGGGGAATAACCCTCGGCGTATACGGCAATCTCGTAGCTCCGGCCCTCCAGCAGATCCGGAAGGGAGAGGGGAGTTACCCCCATGAGCTGGCCGTCCAGCGTTACCAGGGCTCCGTTCGGGTTGGAGGTTACCTCGGCGGAGGCCACGTTCTCCTCGCGCACCTCCTGGAGCAGCTCCTTCAGACGCGGGTTGGCCGTTGGCGGCAGGTCGTAGTGGGTGTCGAGGCTGACCAGGTTCAGATAGGCCTCCTCGGCCCTGCCGATCTGTCCCATGGCGTAGTAGGCCGATCCCAGGCGGTCCCATACGCGGAGCTGCTCGTCGTAGGACAGGCCGCCCCGGTCGAGGAGATCTTCCAGAGCGGAGATGGCCCCTGGAATGTCCCCCATCTCGTAGAGGTCGATCGCCCGGTCTACATCCGTGCCGACCGCTGCGGAAAGGGCGATGAGCACTACACAGAGAGCCCTGGTCAAACCTGCCTCCCTTCGGGGCCGAAGATGATCCAGCCCACCGCATAAGTCAACGAGACTGGGGGACAGAGCGTTCCATGCGGCCGACGGGGCGGGTTTCCATCTTGACGAAACCGATTCGGCAGGAAATTGTTTAGTATTCCGGATGGGCGGGATTTGCCTGCCCCGCGCAAACGAACCTTCGCCACGAGGGGGATCATGCTGACTGCGAGAAGAACGGCATTGCTGGCGCTGGCTGCGGCGGTAATGCTGACGGGCTGCTGGAACCCGTTCTCCCCGGACGAGGAGGAAGGTGGGCAGGACCAGGTCTACCACGAGTTCTGCGATAGCGCCTACAAGATTCTGGAGAACCTGGAGCTGGCATACAAGTCCATGGATCTGGACCACTACCTGATGTGCTTCACCGAGGACTTCGAGTTCTTCCTCCTGGAGAGCGACTGGGACGATTACGACGGCGACGGCGACCAGGACCAGTCCTGGGGGCTGGACCTGGAGGAGCAGTTCCACGAGGTGCTCTTCGAGGGCGGAGAGGTGGATCAGATAACCCTCACCCTCAACATCCCGCAGGGGGTGCCCTACGGGGACGGCAAGCTCTTCCAGTGTGACTTCCAGCTCAAGGTATACCAGGGCGAGGGTGGATTCCAGGCCAGCGGACAGGCGGACTTCATCTGCAAGCAGGACTCCACAACGGGCGAGTGGCTGATCTGGCAGTGGTACGACCATTCGGACACCTGATGGCGGCAGTCCGGCCATCCTGAACAGGATCGATTTGAGCTTCCGCAGCAGGGCGTGGGCCGTAACGGTTTGCGCCCTGCTTATGTATGCGGCCCCCTCCGGCGCCCAGGGTGCCTGGTGGGTGTTCATGGCCGACCGCGGACCCGATCTTTCCCTCCGGCTGGACGCCAGGAGCGTCGAGCTGGCCGCGGGTCCTTCTGCCGAGCGACGCGCCTCTGTAGGGGCGCTGGAAGCCGGGGAAACAGACCTCCTCCCGTACAGCGGCTACGTCGAGGTCCTGCGGGATATCGGTTGCTCGATAAGGGTGCGGTCACGGCTGCTCAACGCCGTGAGCGTGGATATCGGCCGGGTCACGCCCGCCCGGCTGGAGGCACTCCCATTCGTGGAAAGCGTCCGGCCGGTGGGAAGGTCCGCTCCCATACCGCTGCCGGACAAGTCGGCCCCGGGAGCCCTGGACCTCTCCGACGGCCAGCTCTCGCAGTCGGGTATCAGCGAACTGCAGCAGCGAGGCTACACCGGCCGGGGCGTCATCCTCGGCGTGCTGGACACCGGTTTTCAGCTGGACCATCCCTGCCTGCAGCCGCTCTCCGTGCAGTCGGCCTGGGATTTCATCAACGGAGACCCGGACGTCTCGCAGGAGCCCGAAGATCCTCCGTCCCAGGCCCAGCATGGAACGGCGGTGCTGTCGCTTCTGGGCGGTCTGGAGGAAGGTGTTTACTCCGGCGGAGCTCCGTCGGCCTCATTCCTGCTGGCCAAGACGGAGGACTGTGGAGACGAGTACCCCCAGGAGGAGGATTTCTGGGTGGCGGGTCTGGAGTGGGCCGACAGCGCCGGCGCATGGGTGGTGTCCAGCTCCCTGGGCTACATGGACTGGTATGGCTACGAAGACCTGGATGGCAACACGGCAGTGACCACCATCGCCGCCGACCTTGCCGCGGCCGGCGGGCTGATGGTCTACAACGCGGTGGGCAATGACGGCCCGCAATCGGGAACGCTGATCGCTCCGGCGGACGGCGATTCGGTATTCGCTGTGGGAGCCGTGCGCTCGAGCGGCCAGATCGCCGAATTCTCCTCCCGGGGACCCACCGCAGACGGCCGCACCAAGCCGGAGGGCTGCTGCCGGGGGGTCAACTGTGTAACCGCCGTCTGGAACGGCACCGGTTACCAGTCCGGCAACGGGACCTCCTTCGCCACCCCGCTGGCCGCATCCACGGCAGCCCTGCTGCTGGAGGCCCATCCGGAATGGAACGTCTTCGACGTCAGAGGGGCCCTTCTGAGCACCGCCGGCCGGGCCGACTCGCCCGACAACTCCTACGGGTGGGGCGTCCTGGACGCGGCCGCCGCCTTCAGATACGGCTCGGTAACCGGGCTGGTGCGCAGAAGCGACACCGGAGAGCCGCTGGACGACTACACGCTGAAGGTTACCGTGGCGGATACCACCGCCGAGGTTCAGACCAATTCGCAGGGATGGTTCGCGTGGGACCCCGGCCGCCCGGGCGACTTCTCCGTTGCCGGCGCCGGGGGCTGGGGTACGGTTCTGCCTTCTTCGGGCGTTCTGGGCCAGTACGGGGTCGAGCTGGAGGTCTTCGTGGACCCGTCAGTCGGTCCGGGCGCGCCCTCGGCGTATCCGAACCCCTCCACCGGGGGATTCTATATAGGCTTCGACGTATCCGAGGGTCCGGTGGCCGCCGAGCTGTCGATATTTGACCTCTCGGGCAATCTGGTGTACAATGAACTCAGAACCGGTCTGGAGAGCGGTGTCTACAGGGCCCCGGTTTCGGGAGAGGCGTTTCACTGGGACGGAACCGACATGGAGGGCGCCACCGTCGCAGGCGGTGTTTACGTCGCCCTTCTCAGGTTGGGTGAGAGCGCCCATCTCCTCAAACTGGCGGCAGTCAGGTAGGCAGGAAGCATAGCAAGCACTACGGAGGGGGTATCATGAGGATATCACTGTGCGTTCTCCTCGTGGCAGCCCTGGGGGCAGTGGCTCAGCCGCAGTCCTTCAGGTACCGTTCCACGGGGGGATTGATACTGGACGACCTTGACCTCTGGATGAGCAGCGTACTGGGCATGGGGATAATGCCCGACCGGCTGCTGGAGGTCGAGGGAAGCAGGGTCTACACCGGCCTGTCCAATCTGCTGGACGGGGAGGACACCGCGCTGGACGAGGACAGCACCGGCGAAACCGGATTCCTCATCGGCGGCAGCACCGACCTGGTGTCCCCGTCGGCCGCCATGGGCGGATACGGGGAGTTCTACGACCAGAGGATCTTCGAGACCATAGAGATTCCCGGTCCCGGGCCGGACCCTCTGGTTACCGGAGACGGGGTCGCCGAGGGAACCTGGTCGGAGTACGCAGACACCGACGGAGACGGCGCCTACGATTCCCGGCACACCGTATACCGCCGCGAGGAGGGCTGGACCGATTCGACCCGCACCGGTTTCACTCTGGCCGGCGGATGGACGCCGGACGGGGAGACCCAGGTGGGTCTGGGCCTCGGCTACTTCAGCGACAAGGTGGTGGATACCCCGTCGCAGCTCAACTACAGCCAGCAGGTTTCGGACAGCAATCTGGTGGAGGGCATGGAGACCTTCACCCTCAGCGAAGACTCCGAAGGCTCGGAGACGATCGAGGGCGGAGGCTTCGGCGGTGCCCTATCCGGCAGCTTCCGCATGGCCGAGGACATAACCGGAGGGGCGATGTTCACCTTCATCACCCATTCGGCAAGCCTGGAGAGCAGCATGAGCGCCAGCGGCTCCTGGGACAGCCTTCCGGCCGAGCCGGATGTCTACGACCAGCTAACGGCCAGCCAGAGCTGGAACTACGGCGCCGACCTCAGCGGCAACACCTTCGGAGGCGGGGCCGAGATACGCTGGGACCTGGACGAAATCTGGAAGATGGACCTGGTCGGTGGCTACAGGACCATGAGCCTCGACGGGACCAGTGACGATTACTCCATGAGCACGGACTCACTGTATCAGGAGAGCTTTGGCTCGCTTCTCCGGACGACCCAGATCGACGGCAACTCGACCGGCTCGGTGGAGGTGGACAACAGCGAGACCACGGCCCGGGGCGGAGTCAGGCTCAGCGCTTCGCCCACCGACAGGCTGGACCTGGCGCTGGGAGGGTTCTTCAGCTCCCACACCTCGTCCGACGAGAACATCGTCTCCTCCTCGACGGAGATAGTGGAGACCTACGACGACGGCGACCAGGAGGCTGACGACCCCGACGACTACACCGCAACCAGCACGATGTCTACCACGGAGATGCAGAAGACCACCCTGGAGAGCACGGGCATACACTTCCCGGCCGGACTGGAGTTTGCAGTCCTGCCGCGGCTCAGGGCCAGGCTGGGGGCCAGCCCGGGATTCGTGTGGGAGACCGAGACCGAATCCAGCTCGCTTCTGTCCGCCTCCCCCGTTTCCACGCACATAGTCTACGGCGACGGGACCGAGCAGGAGTTCACAGAGGATCCGTGGATCACCAGCGACGGCACCCTGGTCACCACCGAGGACTCCAGGACCGAGATCCCCTTCCATTACGGTCTCGGATTCCGGGCCGCGGAGAACCTGACGGTAGACCTCATGGGAATCAGCGACCGCGTGAACCAGTGGCGTGTATCGGCCACGCTGCTGTTCTGACGGGAGGTCGATTATGAGAAAGGTCACGATGGGACTGGCGGCCGCCGGGCTTCTGGCGGTCCTGGTTCTGGCATGCGCAGAGGACAACCCCTTCACCGCGGACCCCGATACCCAGTGGCAGGGCGGGGACGCGCATCCTCACGTCGAGTTGTGGGGGACATCCAGCGGCGGCCTGGGAAGCTCGGAGCTCAGCGATCTCGATCCCGGCACCGAGGGTGTTCAGGACGCTATACTGGTGATCTTCGACCAGGCCATGAGTCCGGCCACCATGGTGGAGGCCTCCCTGGAGCTGACCGCCACCACCGAGGGGGCGGCGGACCCGGATATCGAGGAGGTCAGCTACTACCCGGCGGCCTCCAGGATGGAGATCCACGCCACATTCGACCGGGAGACGGCATACCTGCTGACGCTTACGGCGGGGGCGCCCACCGATCTTGGGGGCAATCCTCTCGACCCCAACTTCAACGCTCAGGCCGACGGCTCGCCCTGGGACGACGCCCGTCTGGCCTTCCACAACGGGGCGGCCGAAGAGATGGATCTGACTCCCCCCAGGGTGGGAGCCTTCTCCCCGCCCGAGCAGGGAGGCATTGAAGACCCCGGAATCCCCATTCAGCTGATGTTCGAGGACGGGCCAATGGACGCCTCAACCTTCGGCGAGGGTTCCCTCAAGCTGCTTCGCACCGAGGATTCAACGGAGGTGGGCATCAGCATCGACTCGATCACGCCCACCCAGCTTCTGGCGACCCCTTCGGACAGCCTGCAGCTCGGAACCCGCTACACCGTCGTGCTCAGCGCCCAGGTCGCGGATTCCGCCGGCAACCTCCTGGACAGCGATGGCAACGGCTTCGTCTGGCCCGACGAGCAGGATTTCGTCTGGGACTTCCAGATGGCGGACGACAGCACCACGAACTCCACCCCACCCACCGTCTCGGGGGTCAGCAGCGAGGTGGCCCTCAGCTTCGATGTGGAGTTCGAGGAGAGCCTCACCGGCGATTCGGTGAGCATGGACGCCTCCACCTTGCTCCCGGCCAACATCCAGTGCGTGGATGCGCTGGGTCAGGTTCCCCTGGAGGTGGGTGCTCTGGCGCCTTCGGGTGACATGGTCACCTGCTACATGCTTCGCGAGCCGGAGGGGCAGGTCACCGTCATCGTCACCGTGGATGTGAAGGACAGCTACGGCAATCCGCTGGACGGAAACGGAAACGGCCTGGGCGGAGAGCCCGGCGTAGACGACTGGACGGGCACCCTCTAGTTGGCCGCCAGAATACTCGTCCTGGCAGGCGTGGTGGCCCTTCTCTGGGCCACCGGCCTGCTGGAGCTGAACCTTCCCTGGGCCGATCCCGTATTCCAGGTTTCCGGGGCCTGTGTGGCGGTGTACCTCCTGTGGTCGCTCACCGAGGGGGGCAGAAAGAGGCCGGGGACCACCCGCTCTCAGCTGGCGATGTACGTGGTGCTCCTGGTAAGCGCGCTGGACTCCTTCGTACTGGACATCACCGTCTTTGTGCAGCCGCTGCCCCTGCGGTGGGTCGGGGCAGTCCTGCTGCTCGCGGGATGCGCCCTGCGTCTGGCGGCGGTCTACGGCTCGACCTCCAAGCTGCTGCTGCGGGCCGGAAGGGCCATGCAGCTAGTCGGCCTGCCCCTGGGTCTGGGCAGCGTATCAGGTCTTGCGGTGGGTGCTGTTCCGGGCATGGTGGTGGCCCTGAAGAGCGATGAGTCGGGCGACTTCGGCCCTCCCGCAGAGGAGGAGCGGTGAAGGCGCTGCTGCAGCGGGTGAGCGAAGCTTCTGTCGCCGTGGACGGCGAAACCGTGGGAAGCATCGGTCCGGGCCTGCTGGTTCTCGCCGGTTTCCGCTGCGAGGACGACGAGTCCGAGCTTCGCTGGATGGCGGGGAAGATCGTCGGTCTCCGCATATTCCCTGATGACTCGGGGGACATGAACCGGTCACTCCTGGACGCGGGCGGCAGCCTTCTGGTGATCAGCCAGTTCACTCTGCACGCCAGCTGCCGCAAGGGAAGGCGTCCCAGCTTCATGGCGGCGGCTCCCCCGAACCGGGCCGAGCTGCTCTACAACCTGTTCCTGGAGATGCTGGGGGACAGCGGCGCTGTGGTGGAGAGCGGCAGCTTCGGCTCCATGATGGAGGTTTCCCTGGTCAACGACGGCCCGGTCACAGTAATGATAGATTCCCCCGTGGAGCGCGACTGAGTTTGGCCGGCAGCTACTGGTATCCCCTTGCCTCCCGGCTGGTTCTGGCCAGCCGTTCCCCCCGCCGCGCGGCGATCCTTCACATGGCGGGCATACCTTTCAGGCAGATACCCAGCTCGGTGGAGGAGACCGCCATGGACGCCTGCCCGGAGGAGGTAGTGGCCCACTGGGCCCGCGCCAAGGCCGAGGACGTAGCGGCCCGCTGGCCCGGCAGCCCGGTCCTGGGCGGCGACACCATGGTGGCCGTCGAAGGCGGCATCCTGGGCAAGCCCGCCGACCGCCGGGAGGCAGCCTCGATGCTTCGACGGCTGTCCGGCTCCTGGCACTCCGTCTACGGCGGCGCCTGCATCGTCTGGCCGGAGAAGAAACTGGACGTCTCGGTGATCGAGCGGACCAGGGTGCTCTTTCGAGACCTCGCGGAGGAGGAGATAGCCGCCTACGTGGATACCGGCGAGCCCATGGACAAGGCCGGCGCCTACGGCATCCAGGGCTACGGCTGCGTTCTGGTGGAGCGGATAGACGGCTGCTACTTCAACGTGATGGGCCTGCCGATCTCCCGCCTTCTCGCCCGCCTCCGCGCCAACGTAAGTGCCAGGCACTTGAGTTGAACGGTAGCTAGGTAGGGAATTTGGCGCAAGTGCCTGACACTTACGCCAGGGGCAGGGAGGAGAGCGTCTGCGCCGGCCGGGCGCTTCCCGACCGGACCAGCCTTCCGGACATGTCGTAGACGGAGAGGGAGCCCCCCCGGTTCCCGGCGGGTCGGCCCCGATGCGGAAGGGCGCGCTGCGGGGATTGGCGTTGTAGATAGGGTCCGGGCTCGGCAAGCTCACATGAACCCCTGTTACGCCCCGGTCTCCGCCGGGAAGATGACCGTTCTCGCGACTGAAAAGCAGACCGCGGCGGAAGAAGCGTGAGCGCGATGATCGCTCGCTTGCGCATGAGATACCCTTATAATAAGTAATTTATTTGTCTTCTGCTCCTTTGCAAATTGTACCGGAGACGCCTCATGTTGACAAGTTTTGGTGCCTTTCCTATCTAATACCGGCCTGCGCGGAGAGATGTCCGAGCTGGCCGAAGGAGCACGGTTGGAAACCGTGTAGGGCGCTTATGCGTCCTCGAGGGTTCGAATCCCTCTCTCTCCGCCACACCTATCTTATTGCGCCACGAGGGACTTGCCTCCGACGACCGGTGACATGTCGCCTGCCTTTTTCGTCAGTGCCACCGGCTCCGCCGGCTGACGCAAGCCAGTGCCAGGGAGGTTCGACACATGTCCGATGCGTTTACAAGCGATACCTACGATGCCCTTTGCAAGGAAGCCGAGGATCACCTCTCCAGGGGACTGGCCGAGCAGGCCAGGGAGCTTCTTCTCAAGGCAATTTCCCTCATCGGAACCAGGCCCAAGGCCCGCAGCCTGCTTGCCGACTGCTGCATGAGCCTCGGGCTCTGGTCGGAGGCGCGGGCGCAGCTGGAGACGCTGACCACGCTGGAGGTGGGCAACCCGTCTCATCATTTCCGACTGGGCCAGGTCATGGAGGAGATGGGCGAGTTCGCACTGGCCCGGGACAACTACAGCGTTGTCATCGAGAAAGACCCCGATAACCATGCTGCGGAAGTGGCTCTGAACCGGCTTAAGGACAGACCTGACAAGGAGCCCCAGGAGACTGCCGAAGAGGAAGACCAGCCCGGGGAGCAGACCGTCCGACAGTCCGGGGATGTACAGATGTACCCGGACGACGATTCGGAGGAGGGCGTATTCGCATCCTCCTCCGAGGAGGAGGTCGAGAAGCTCCTCAAGGACATCGGAGTAGGTTCCGAAGACGGCTCCGGAGAAGACGGAACCGACGTTGCCGAGCTGCTCAGCAGCATGGGAATTGACCTCGGAGAGAAGAAGAAGGAGAGCAAGGAGCCCGTCCAGGACATCTCCTCAATTCTGGGCGGCGGCCAGGAGGAATCCGAGGCCGAAGAGGAGCCGGAGGAGCCTTCCGGCGAAGGGGCCCCGGACGAGACCGAAGAAGGCCGGGATGAGGGCCCGTCACTGGACGCCATCTTCGGCGGCCCCCCCGAGAAAAGCGAGACGGCAGAGGCGGAGAAAGATGAAGAGGAAGAGGAAGAGACGGTAGCGGCCCAGCCCGAGACCGAGGAGGGGGAAGGCGCCCCTCCCCTGGAGGCGATCTTCGGTGAGTCCGAAGGGGAGGAGCCGGAGCAGAAGACCGAGGATGAGACCGCCGAGGAGGAGCCTTCCGAGGAAGAGGCCGGCACTTCCCTGGAGGCGATATTCGGAGGCGGCCCCTCCGAGGAGGAGGGCGAGGAGACCGAGGCGGCCGAAGAGGGCGAAGAGCCCGAAGAGCCCCCGGCGGATGGGGGAGAACCGGCCGCGGAGGAGACGGCGGAGGAAGCGGCCGAAGAAGAGGAACCTCCGTCTGAGAAGGAGGACAAGCCGTCGCTGGCCTCCATATTCGGAGGGGGGCCATCCGGGACCGAGCAGGAAAAAGAGGAGCCCGCAGAGGAGGAAGAGGAAGATCAGGCCCCCGAGGAAGAAGCCGTAGCGGAGGAGAAGGGCGGCCCGTCGCTGGCCTCCATATTCGGAGGCGGGCCATCGGAGGAAGAGGGCCCCGAGGAGGCCGAGGCCGAGGAAGAGCAGCCCGCCGAGGAGGAAGAGGTTCCCGAGAAGGCCGAGGCCGGGGAAGAGGAGCCCGCCGGGGAGGAAGAGGTTCCCGAGGAGGCTGAGGCCGATGAAGGGGAGCCCGCCGAGGAGGAAGAGGTTCCCGAGGAGGCTGAGGCCGATGAAGGGGAGCCCGCCGGGGAGGAAGAGGTTCCCGAGGAGACTGAGGCCGATGAAGGGGAGCCCGCCGGGACCGGGCCGAAGGAGACCGAGGCGGCGGTACTCTGCCACAGGCCCGCGCCGGAGAGCGTTGCCGTGGTCTATCTTGAGGGCGCAGAGGTCATGGTTGCGCCTGCATTCCTGGCGGCGGCCGACGGGGATCTGGCCGCGGAAGCCGGAGACGAACACATCCTTATGGCTGGCTCGGGAAGGGTTTGGATCGGAGACGGATCCTCCGTTCCGGTTACCCTGAATACCTCGAAGGTACATCTGCTCAGACGGGAGAGAACGGCTCTCTGCGAAAGCTCCGTCGAACTGTCCGATTCCGACGAGAACGGACTGTCGAAGGCCGCCGGAAACGGCACCGTACTGCTTCTGGCCGACGGCCGATTCAGGTGGATAAGCGTAAATGCCGGAGACACCATGGTGCGGATTGCGCGGGAATCGCTCATGGCCGTGGAGGGTGACGTGAAGCTGCAGCCCGACGAGGATCTGGAGGATGGATTCCTTCTGGCATCCGGAGAGGGCAGGCTGCTGATTTCCGGCTGACGGGGCTTGCACCTGTCGGGCCGCATTGGCAATATTGCAGCCCTGCGTGGGGATGTAGCTCAGTTGGCAGAGCGCTGCCTTCGCAAGGCAGAGGTCGGCGGTTCGATCCCGCTCATCTCCACCATCCTTCCCATGCAACAGGCAGAAGGCCCAGGGAGGTCCTCCATTGAGAGCTGACTCGCCTCCGTCCGTGACTGCCTCATGCCTTGTTCAAAGCGGTCGCAGCAGGTATCAGAGAGCGGTGGCAGCAGATAGAGTCGCCCCCGGGCATCCCTTCGCCGGTCTGGTCGCGGTTGCCGAAGGGCTGCCGGGAGACGACCGCTCCGCCGCGCTGGCGGTCTCCACTCTGCGAGACATCTTCGGAGAGGGCGTTGCCTACGGAGTCGGCGAAGCGCTCGCCGACGCCGTGTCGGAATCCTCCGAGCGCATCCGGGACGCAGGTCTTCAGGGTTGCTCCATGGCCGCGGCCGCCTTCCTCGGTGACCGCGTCTGGCTGGCTCATCGCGGCAACTGCCGCATGTACAGGATATCCGAGGGTTCCGCCGAGCAGGTGTGCAGCGAGCATACCCTTGCCGTGCAGATGGGTCTGGATACCGACTCTCCCGGCTTCCGGGAGCGGTCGCTGGACCTGACCGCTCACCTGGGTGAGAGAAGGGCGGAACCGGAGACGGCCGAGATCGGCATGTCGCCCGACGAGGGAGTGCTGCTGCTGACCGCCGGAGCCTGGCTGCAGCTGGGCGAGGAGGATTTGGCTACAGGTGCCTGCGGTGAAGAGGGTCTCATCAGGCTTTCCGGAAGGGCCAAGCTGAGGTTCCGCAGGCAGGGGGGGGCACTGGCATCTGTGTGCTTCCGGCCCGCGAGACGCTGGAGGCTGGGCAGAAGAAGGATCCTGGGTGCGCTTCCGTTTCTCCTGACGGCCGCTGTTCTGGCCGGCCTTGTCTACATGGTTGTACGGCTGGTCTCCTGCGGCAACGGGAATGCCCATGGATCCCGCCCCGACACTACCCAGGTGGTAATGCCGCTTCCGCCGCCGGCGCCGGCCGACACTCAGCCCCCGGCGCCCGAGGGCCCCGAGCTTCCTGTGCGGGTGCTTGTTCTTGCCGAAGACACGCTGGACCTCGACCCCGACAGCTTCTCACAGACCCTTACCGGTGCGCCGGACCCGCGCTGGGAGCGGTTCGGCAGCGCGGTATACCGTCTGGCTTCCGATTCCTCAATGGACTCCATCGCGGCCAGGCTTGCCTCCGCCGCCGGAATCGACAGCTTCGTGAAGCTTAGGGGCATCGTCGTCGTGCGTGACGACGAGGTTGCCGCCTTCTCCCGATGGCTGGAGGAACTGGAACCCCAGTCCGCCGGAAGCACGGCGGTTGTGGTGGAAGCGGGCACCAGCGTGGCCGGTGGAGCCTCGTGGACCGAACGTTACCCCCTCTTCGTCAACGGCGACCGGGATCGGGAGGGAGAGCCCAGCTGCTTCATAGGTCGGCTGCCCGCGGGAATCCCGGCCTTTCCGGACTCCGCGGCCTACCGGCTGATCGCGGTGCCCGGGCCTTTGGACTAACCCCCTCCAGACCGTATATTCATCGCCGGCCGTACTAGGTGGGGAGCCAGCGGTGCCCTGTACCCGCAATCCGCTACAGCGGGACCGAACACCCGGCGAGGCATTGCCTGGCGCCGACCGGAACCGGTAAGTAGTGATGACGAGCAGGAGCCGTGCGGCGGTGGCCCGTGAATCCCGTCAGGACCGGAAGGGAGCAGCGGTAAGCGGCAGCCACCGGGCGACGCGGTCGAACCTGTTCTGAGCCGGCTGCCGGGAAAGGCGGCGCCCGGGGTGTCGAACCGGGCCGTACGGCCGCCAGACTTACCATCGTACCGAAAGGAGCTCGCTTGGGCTATCTGGTCTTCGCAAGGAAATGGCGCCCCCAGACATTCGACCAGGTTCTGGCCCAAGACCACGTAACCGTCACCCTCAGAAACGCGATAAGCGGCGGAAGGGTCGGTCACTCCTACCTCTTCACCGGTCCCCGGGGCGTGGGGAAGACCACCACTGCACGGATTCTGGCCAAGGCCCTCAACTGCCGGAACGGGCCCACTCCCGACCCCTGCGGGGAATGCGAGGCCTGCATGGGCATTACCAGGGGAAACCACCTCGACGTCATGGAGATAGACGGAGCCAGCAACCGGGGCATCGACGAGATCAGGGAGCTTCGTCAGAAGGTGAGGTATGCCTCATCCTCGGGCAGGTACAAGGTGTACATCATCGACGAGGTCCACATGCTCACCACCGAGGCCTTCAACGCCCTGCTCAAGATACTGGAGGAGCCGCCCGAGCAGGTGGTCTTCATCTTTGCGACCACTGCGCCCCGCAAGGTCCCGGCCACCATACTGAGCAGGTGCCAGAGGTTCGATTTCCGCCGGATACCCTCCGCCGTCATGGCGGACTACATAAGCGGCGAGGCCTCCCGCGAGGGCATCGGGATCGACAGGATGGCCCTGCTGACGGTCTGCCGGGCCAGCGGGGGCAGCATGAGGGACGCGCTCTCCATAATGGACCAGCTGGTGTCGTACGCCGGAGGGCCCATAGACGCCGACGTGGTATCGGAGCTGCTGGGTCTTGTGGGCTCGGATCTGCTGGAGGCCATCTCGTCGGCGATGCTGCGGGGAGATTCCGCCGCGGCCCTGGAAAGCGTGGCGGGGGCCATGGCCCGGGGACACGACTCGGTGGAGCTTCTGGAGTCGCTGGTGTCCTACCTCCGGAACCTGATGCTGGTGACCGCCGGGGCGCCTTCCGGCCTGGAAGGCGTGTCCGACGCGGAGGCGGAGGCCTTCCGCCGGCTATCGGAGCTGACCGACGAGCTGACCGTCCTCAATCTCATACGCATACTCGGCGCGGCATCCCGGGAGGCCCGAAGAGACGCCCTGCCGAGGGTGGCCCTGGAGACGGCCGTGATGGCCGCCACCCGCCTGGCGCAGGCGATAAGGGTGGAAGATCTGCCCCCTTCGGAAGCCGCCCCTTCGAAAAGCCGGGTCGATTCCGGCCGGGACGACGGCGGGCGGGACGAGGGCCTTCCCGAAGACACGGAGGCCGGAGCAGAGCAAGCCGGGTCCGGGGAGCCCGAGGAGGCAGGAAACGGGCATAGCGAGACCGAGCAAGATGAAAGGGAGCGCGAGGGGGAGAAGAACCGCCAGGTCTTCGGGCTCTTCGACGCCATTCCCAGAAACGGGGGCTGACCGGATTCGCCGGTGTCGGCCCCGAGGCTGCGAAGGCGGGGATAGATTTGAACAGACAGATGCGCAAGATGCTGCAGCAGGCCCAGAAGATGCAGGCCGGTCTGGCCAAGGTGCAGGAGGAGCTGGAACAGGCCCGCGTGGAAGGCTCGGCCGGCGGCGGAATGGTGAAAGCCGTTGTCAATGGCAGGGCGGAGATGGTCTCGCTGGCGATCGACCCTGAGGCTGTTGATCCGGACGACGTGGAGATGCTGGAGGACCTGGTGATGGCCGCCGTAAGGGACGCCGCCGAGAAGAGCAGGGCCGTCTCGGAGAGCAAGATGCAGGAGCTGGGCCTCCCAACGGGAGGACTGGGGGGAATGATGTGAGCTCGGACCTCTTCGACAGGCTGGTCGCCCAGCTCTCCCGTCTGCCCGGCATCGGCCGGAAAACGGCCCTCAGGCTGGGATTCAGCCTGGTGGACGACAGGGAGATGGCCGGAGACCTCGCCGAGGCCCTGTCTGAGGTCCACAGCAAGGTCGGAGAATGTCAGCGCTGCAGGAACCTCACCGAGCACCGAATTTGCGACGTGTGCAGCGACGCCTCGCGCAAGAACATCGTATGCGTGGTCGAGAGCCCGGCCGATCTCCGTTCCATAGACGAGGCCGCCCTTTTCCACGGGTACTACTTCGTGCTGCACGGCCTCCTTGCCCCCCTGGACGGTATGGGCCCGAGGGAACTGGGCGTGGACCGTCTCCGCCGCATGGTCGATGAGGTTGAAGCCTCGGAGGTCATACTGGCCCTGGATGCCACCGCGGACGGGGAGGCAACGTGCTCCTATCTGTCCCGGACGCTGGGGGAGATGGGACTGGAGGTCACCAGACTGGCACGGGGTCTTCCCTCGGGAGCCTCTGTGGAGTTCGCCGACGCCAACACGCTCACCCAGGCGTTCAAGGGAAGACAGAAGGCCTGACGGAGGGGCATGGCTCTTAACTGGCCAAACCGGATCACAATCCTGCGCATGCTGCTGAGCCCGGTATTCATGGTTCTTCTTCTCGACGAGAGAACCGGGTTCCGCATCGCCGCCCTGGGTGTGTTCAGCCTCTCCTCCATCACCGACGTCTACGACGGCTATCTGGCCCGCAAGCACGGCTGGGTGACAAATCTGGGCAAGTTCCTGGATCCGCTGGCCGACAAGCTGCTGGTGTCGGTGGCCCTCATCGGCCTGGTTCAGATAGGGATGGTTCCCGTCTGGTCGGCCTATCTGATCATCGGCCGCGAGCTTCTGGTCACCGGCCTCCGGGCCATAGCCGCATACGCCGGAATACTCATCCTTCCCTCCCGCCTGGGCAAGTGGAAGACCACAACTCAGATGGCGGCGCTATTCGGCTATCTGCTGGCCTCGGTGCTGCAGAGCGCGGGGCATGGCTCCGCCGCCACGACCCCTCTGGTCCAGGCGTCTCTGGTGCTCCTGATACTGGCGGTAGCCCTGACGCTCATATCCGGAATCGATTACTTCTGGCGAAACGGATCAGTGGTGAGAAGGTTGCTTCAGTGAACGGCGGACGAAGGCGCGCCTCCCTGCTGGCCCGACTCACCGCCACCACCCTCTACACCGGGTACTTCCCCTTCGCTCCCGGAACGGTGGGCAGCCTGGTTGCCGCCGGGCTCTTCATGCTGGCGGCGCCGGTCCTCCACTGGTGGGGCCTGCTGCTGGTTCTGGCCGGATCCGCGGCGGCGGGGTTTCACAGCTGCGCTCAGGTGGTCCCGGACTGGGGCGGAGACCCTTCCCGGGTTACAGTGGACGAGTTCTCAGGCTGCTGGTTGGCCTGCATACCGGCATGGTACATGTACGGGGGCTGGGGTGTCCTTGCCGCCCTTGTGCTGTTCAGGATCTTCGACATACTGAAGCCCTGGCCCGTTTCCGCCCTGGACAGACGCAGCGGGTCGGCGTCGATAATGCTGGATGACCTGGCCGCCGGCGTCATGGCGGCGGCGGTAATTGCCGTCGGGTGGTACATCAATGCCATTCTCGCCTGAGCACGCGGCCGTTCTCACCGTGGGCGACGAGCTCCTCGAAGGCCGCACGCGTGACATCAACCTGATGCAGATCTCCCGCGTGCTGTCCGCCGAGCGCCTGCCGGTGCTGGAGGGGAGAACGGTCTCTGACGATCCCGAGGCCATATGCCGGGCCGTACGGGATCTGTTGGCTCCCGGCTGCCTCCTGCTGACTACGGGAGGGCTCGGCCCCACCGACGATGACATGACGCTTTCGTCCGTGGCTCGGGCGCTGGAGCTGCCTCTCGTCAGAAACGACCGCGCCGAGCGGATGGTCCGCGAGCGAATCGAGCGGCCGGGAAGGCGGTGTTCCGAATCGGCGCTGCGGCAGGCCGACCTGCCCCGCGGCGCCCGGCCGGTGCGGAACCCGGTCGGGGTGGCCCCCGGGGTCGTTCTTCGCAGCGGCGAATCGGCCGTGATATGTCTTCCCGGAGTCCCCGCCGAGGTCCGCGGGCTTCTGGAGGACTGTCTGCAGGTCCTGGATGTCACCGGCAGCGGATCGGAGCGCTATGAGTTCGTCAGGACGTGGGGCATAAGGGAGAACGATCTCTTCGACGCCCTCGCCCCCCAGGCCCGGGAGCTGGGCTGCCGCCTGGCATTTCTGCCCTCCGCCTGCAGGGTGGACCTGAAGATCTTCGGGGCAGGCAGGGAGGAGATGGCCCGAAGGGTAGGTCGGGAGTACCCGGGCCACGTGTACGCTGCCGAGCCGGACCTGTCTCTGGCCGAAAGGCTGGGCAGGAAGCTTCTCGCCAGCGGACTTTCGCTGGCGGTGGCGGAATCCTGCACCGGCGGCATGCTGGGCGGTGAGCTGACATCGGTCCCCGGAGCCTCCGACTGGTTCGCCGGCGGGGTCATCAGCTACTCCAACCGGGTGAAATCGGACGTGCTCGGTGTACCGGGCCGTCTCCTGGACAGCCACGGTGCCGTAAGCGGGCCGGTAGTGAAGGCCATGGCCCGCGGCGTATCCGGCCTGTTGGGCTCGAACGTCGCGCTGGCCGTCTCCGGAATCGCCGGGCCTGCGGGCGGAACCGGGGAAAAGCCGGTGGGAACGGTATGGATAGCGCTGGAGCATCCGGACGGAAGCCGGCAGAGAAGGAAGCTCTTCGGCGGGGACAGGCAGCATGTCAGACGATCCGCCGTAACCTGCGCCATGGGCATGCTGCTGCAGGCCCTCTGCGGAGCCGGCACATGAGGGTATTCGCAGCCCTTCCCATGCCCGGGAACGTACTGGATGCCGTGCAGGCGTGGATGCGACCCCTGCGCCACCGATATCCCCACCTCAAGTGGGTGAACAGGGACCGGATTCACGTCACGCTGAGATTCCTGGGGAAGGTGGATGAAGACAGCGTGGACAGGTTGCAGAAGGCGGTGGAGGAGTGCAGCCCGGGCGAGATCGGTTTTCGGCTCAGCGAGGTCGGCCGTTTTCACCGGGGTCGCCGTGGCCCGGCAACGGTACTCTGGATCGGCGGACGCTTCGACCCCGGCGTGGAGGAGCTGGCCAGGCTGATGGCCGCCATTCCGGACCATCGGGGCCGGCTGGGCAGGCCGGGACCTTTCGTCCCCCACCTGACCGTAGCCCGCAGGCGGCGCGGCGGGAGGGGCATTCCCGAAGACCTTCCCCCCCTTGAGCCGGTTTGCGGAAGCGTGGACAGGGTTGAGATATACAACAGCAGACTGACCCCGGAGGGTCCGGAGTACACCGTGCTCCGCTCCTGCGGGCTGTAGGGTTACTTGCAGGTGAGCTCCCGGCCGGGGAGTAACGTACCCACGGGGTGTCCTACGGCCGGGGCATCGGAAGAAAGGCGGTATGCATATGGCTAAGAAGGGCAGCGGAGCCTCTTCGGACAAGCAGAAGGCGCTCAAGTCCGCCTTCCACCAGATACAGAAGCAGTTCGGGCAGGGCGCGATCATGAGGCTGGGCGAGAACACGGCCATGAAGGTGGACGTGATACCCAGCGGCTCCATCTCGCTCGACATGGTTCTGGGCATCGGCGGCGTTCCCAGGGGAAGGCTGGTGGAGATCTACGGCCCGGAGTCCTCCGGCAAGACCACGCTGGCCCTGCAGATACTGGCGAGCGCCCAGAAGCACGGAGGCGAGGCGGCCTTCATAGATGTGGAGCACTCCCTGGACCCCACCTATGCCAGCGCCCTGGGCCTCGACATCGACGACCTTCTCGTATCGCAGCCCTCCAGCGGCGAGCAGGCTCTGGAGATAACCGAGATGCTGGTGCGCAGCAACGCGGTGGACGCCATCGTCATCGATTCGGTGGCGGCCCTGGTTCCCCGGGCCGAGATAGAGGGCGAGATGGGCGACTCCCACGTGGGCCTTCAGGCCAGGCTGATGTCCCAGGCACTCAGAAAGCTGGCCGGAGCCGTATCCAGGTCGCGCTGTGTGGTGATCTTCATAAACCAGATTCGAATGAAGATCGGCGTGATGTTCGGCAGCCCCGAGACCACGTCCGGCGGAAGGGCACTGAAGTTCTACACCAGCATGCGCCTGGACATCCGCCGGGTTGCCTCCATCAAGAGCGGTGACGAGGTGGTGGGAAGCCGGGCCCGGGTGAAGGTGGTAAAGAACAAGCTGGCCCCGCCCTTCCGCAAGACCGAATTCGACATACTCCATGGAACCGGCATCTCGCGGAGCGGCGAGCTGCTGGACCTGGGCCTGGAGCACGATCTGGTGACCCGCCGCGGGACGTGGTACTCTTACGGCGATAGCCAGATCGGCCAGGGCCGCGAGAAGAGCAGGGCCTTCCTGGACGAGAACCCGGAGGTGGCAGACGAGATCGAGTCCCGGCTGAGGGACGCCCTTGATCTGCAGCCGCTGCCCTCCACCGGGGAGTCCGGGGAACAGGAGGAGTAGCCCTTGCTGATCCGGTCGGTCTCGCCCGTTCGACGGGGCTGGGTGAGGGTGGAGACCGACCTCGGTAGCTGGCTCCTTACCTCCGGCGCAGCCCGAAGGCTCGCCCTGGAAGGGGGGGCGGAGATAGATGCCGAAAGGCTCGATGAGGCGGCCATGAAGGTCCAGCCCCCGGCCGCCAGGAAGGACACAGGGCGTTACCTGGCGAGGAGCGAGCACACCGCGAGCCAGCTCAGAGGCTACCTCGGCGGCAGGCAATACCATCCCTCCGTAGTCGACAGGACCGTGGAGTGGGCCTCCAGGCTGGGATACGTCGATGACGTCAGATTCGCCCGCTCCTACGTCAGGAGCCACAGGGGAGGCCGGTCGCCGATGGGGGTCCGAAGACTCCGTCTGGAGCTGCGAAAGCGGGGCGTCAGCGCCGAGGACGCCGAAGCGGCATTGGTCGACTCCGAAGACCGGGACATCGAAGAGGATCTGGTGCGCGGGGTGAGGAAGCGCTACGGCCACCTCCCGGACGAGAAGGCGAGACGCAGGGCGCTGGGCTACATGTCCAGGCGGGGCTTCCCCTACGACCTCTCCAGGCGGGTTGTGAACAGGGCTCTGAACGGCGGCTCCGCCGACGGCGAGCCGGAGGATACTTAGGCCATGGGATGGCTGGTCGGACCGACTCCCCCAACCCCGGGGCAGCGCCGGTGAGGAACAGGCAGGTGCTGGAGGGATGGACCGCGCTGGGGGCCTCTGTCCTGGGAATCGACTACCGTCCTTCCCGTCCCCTGCCAGCGGTATTTCTCCGCGCCATCGACCGGGGCTGGGCCCCGCCGCCCCCGGCGGCCTCGAAACCGGGCGAGGGGCTGGGTTCCAGGCGGGCCAGGTACGTATACCAGATCACCTGGGAGCTGCTCCGCCGGCGGGGGGGCTACCGAAGACCTCTTAGGCTGGAGCCGGAACCGGGATTGAGGATGCTGCTGCCCTTCGGCGGCAGGGGACTCGGCGTTCTTCCCCAGAGGCCGCCCGAGAAGGTTCCCTCCCGGCTTCGCGGCCCGGCCCTGGTGGGGCGAAGCGTGGCCGCCTACCGCTCGGGCGTACGGCTGGTCGTGGTGACCGGGCTTCGCAGAAGGGAGTTGGAGGGGGTCATGGAAAGGGGCAACGTGGCCTGGTGTACGGCGGACAGAGCGGAGGAGATGCTGTGCTCACTGGAGCGCTGATTCTGGGGGTTCTGGCGGTTCCATGGCCTCCGGCGTCCCCGGCGGCGGAGGATTCTCTGGGCGTCCCCGGGCCCGCCTGCGCCCTCTTCGCCCAGTACAGGCTGGTGTTCGCGGAGGTCCTGGCCAGACGCTGCGTCTACTCCCCCAGCTGTTCGCACTACGCACAGAGAGCCATGGACCGGGTGGGGCTCCTGCTCGGCGTTCCCATGGCCCTGGAACGGTGGACCCGGTGCCACCCGGACGCCGCCGTCGGCGGCTTCTATTCGAGGGGTCCGGACGGTCTGCTCCTCGATCCCCCGTTCCGCGGGGAGAGGTCGGGGGGTGATCCGGCGTGGTCTTCGCTTGCGCTGCCCTTCTGACGATTGCCGCCATGCCGCCCTCCGGGGGAAGCGATCCCGACACCTCCTTTGCCGGGAACCTCTACCGGGCAGGGGAATGGGACATGGCCGCCCTGGAGTACATGCGGGTGATCCACGCCCGGGGAGACACCCTGTCGCACCCCCTGCCGGCGCTGCGCCTCGCCAGGTGCTGGCACGAGCTGGGCCGGGCCGGGGAAGCCCTAGTACTTTACCGGCGTGTCTCCGGAGGACTGGAGCACGGGGACACTGCGGCCATGGCCTCCCTGGGAGCCGGGTCGGTTCTGGAAGGCATGGGCATGGACCGGGAGGCCAGGGGCCTCTTCCTCAGGGCCGCGTCCCAGGCCGATGACTCGACGCTTCGAGGAACCGGCAGGGTCCTTGCCGCCCTCTCCATGGGGCGCCAGGGGTACTGGTCCAGGGCGGAGTCGGAGCTGGAGGGTCTGGGAGGCGGGCCGGTGGGGCCGCTGGCGCAGGGACTGCTGGTCGAAGTCCGCCGGGCGCAGAACCTGCCCCACCGAAGCCCCCTGGCCTGCGCGGGAGCCAGCCTGGCGCTGCCGGGACTCGGCCAGGCCATCTGCGGCAGACCCAGGGACGGGCTCAACGCCCTGCTGACAACGGCTGCCACCGGTTTCCTGCTCTACCACTCGCTGGAGGAGGAGAGCCTGGCGGGAAGCGTGCTGTCGGGATGGTTGTTCCTTTCCTTCTACGGGGGCAACGTTTACGGAGGCTACCGTTCGGCCGAGAGCTACAACCTGGCGGCCAGGAGAAGGCTCTACGGCAGAATAGCGGACCGGATAGCCGGATGGAGAGCCCCGTAGCCCGGACCCTGCGAGGTTGACTTCCCCGGCCGGCATCAACAATATACCCGCTCCCGAAAGCGCGAGACGGCATGACCGAAGCATTGGTCTGTCTATTGCCTTAGAGCGTAGCGAGTTGCATATTACCGCCCCGCCCGGGCCCGAGGGACGGGCCGGGGCGACGGAAAACGTCCTGCGGGCGAATGGGATAAAGGGCTCGGGATTACGAACGTCACGCCATTACTGTCACGGAGGTTACGGTGAAGACCTACTCAGCCAGGAAGGGTGAGGTCGAGCGGAGCTGGTGGCTTGTGGACGCCAGCGACAAGACCCTCGGCAGGCTTGCCGCCAGGATTGCCAAAGTCCTGCAGGGCAAGGACAAGCCGGTATATACCCCGAACATCGATACTGGAGACTTCGTCGTGGTCATCAACGCCGAGAAGGTCAGGGTGACCGGAAAGAAGGCCAGCCAGAAGAGCTACCACAGCCACAGCGGATATCCGGGAGGAGCAAGGAGCCGCACGCTGAAGGAGATGCTCCAGAAGCATCCCGACCGCGTGATAAGGCGGGCGGTCAAGGGAATGCTTCCAAAGAACCGTCTGGCCCGGCAGCAGCTCCGGAAGCTGAAGGTATACGCGGGAGCGGACCATCCGCATGCGGCCCAGCGGCCGCAGCAGATGGATCTCGACCAGCCGGGAGGATAGATGGAGCAGTACATAGGAGTAGGCAGGAGAAAGACGGCCACGGCCAGGTGCTATCTGAGGCCCGGTCACGGCATCATAACGATCAACCGCAAGGAGCCCGAGGAGTTCTTCGGCAGGGTCTGGCAGCTGGGGCATGCCCTGGAGCCTCTGGACGTCACCAGTTCGAGGACCAAGTTCGACGTCTACGTGAACGTTCGCGGCGGCGGCGTGACCGGACAGGCCGGAGCGGTAAGGCTGGGAATCGCCAGAGCTCTTGTGGAGGCGGACCCCGATCTGAGGCATACCCTAAAGAGCAAGTACATGCTCAGGCGGGACCCCAGGATCGTGGAGAGGAAGAAGTACGGGCGGCCCAAGGCCCGCAAGCGCTTCCAGTTCTCCAAGAGGTAGAGCGGGGCCTGTTCCCGCACATCGCACTGCCGGACCGCAGAGCCGGGCGGTAACGTCCCGGCCTGCGGTTCGTGCGGAAAACACACACGGCGGGGCGGCGCGTCCCGGTGCCCGAAGAGGGTTTGGCGCGCCCGAAAGCCCCGGCCGGAGGAAACAACCGAAAGGAACACAGCCACATGGGCATTCCCACCATGCAGCAGATGTTGGAGGCCGGCGTGCACTTCGGCCACCAGGAGAAGCGCTGGAATCCCAAGATGCGCAAGTACATATTTATGGCGCGCAACGGGATCCACATCATCGACCTGAAGAAGACCCGAACCCTCCTGGAGGACGCCGCGAACCTGGTGAGCAAGACGGTAGCCGAAGGCAAGAGCGTCCTCTTCGTCTCCACCAAGAAGCAGGGCCGCGAGGTTGTGCGTGAGCAGGCCGAGAGGTGCGGGCAGTTCTACATGACCGAGCGATGGCTGGGCGGCACGCTCACCAACTACCGCACTGTCTACAGGAGCATCGAGCGGCTCAAGGAGCTGGAGAAGGCCGACAAGGCGGGTTTCCCGCCGAACCTGACCAAGCGCGAGGTTCTTCAGAGGACCCGCGAGCTGGCCAGGCTGAAGAAGTACCTCAGCGGAATCAGGAACATGAGGGATATGCCCGGCGTGGTGGTCGTGGTCGACATAAAGAACGAGCAGATCGCTGTGCGGGAGGCCCGGAAGCTGGGTATCCCCTGCATAGGGCTCTTGGACACGAACTGCGATCCCACCGAGATCGACTATCCCATTCCCGGAAACGACGACGCGATCAAGTCCATTTCGCTCATTGTCTCCACTCTGGCGGACTACGCTCTGATGGCGCAGGAGGGTAAGGACGCCGGCCCCGCTGCTCCCGCGAAGGAAGAGGCCGCGGAGCCCTCCGAGGAAGCCGAGAAGACGGAGGCCGAAGGCCCTCCCGACGAGGCCGGACCGGGGGAAGGGGAAGAAGGCGAAGAGCCCGAGAAGAAGGCGGCCCCCAAGAAGAAGGCGGCTCCGAAGAAGAAGGCCGCGCCGAAGAAGAAGGCGGCTCCCAAGAAGAAGGTGGCCCCCAAGAAGAAGGCGGCTCCGAAGAAGAAGGCCGCGCCGAAGAAGAAGGCG
>CAZKJG010000013.1:50346-84753 GCA_964553045.1 uncultured bacterium
AGGCGGCTCCGAAGAAGAAGGCCGCGCCGAAGAAGAAGGCGGCCCCCAAGAAGAAAGACTCCCCTGAGAAGGCCGAGAAGCCGAAGAAGTCCGAAGACACCGGGAAGTCGGGTTCGGCGGATGGGGACGAAACGAATGGTTCAGAGAAGGAAGAGGCCTGAAGATGGCTGTAGACGCCAAGAGAGTTAAGGAGCTCCGGGACATTTCCGGAGCGGGAATACTGGACTGCAAGAAGGCCCTGGAGGAATCCGGCGGCGACGTGGAGAAGGCCCTGATTCTCCTGCGGGAGAAGGGTCTGAAGATCGCCAAGAAGAAGGCGGGCCGCGAGGCCACAGAGGGCCGTATCGAGGCCTACGTGCACCACGACTCCAAGATAGGCGTGCTGGTGCAGGTGAACTGCGAGACGGACTTCGTGGCCATGAACGAGAAGTTCAAGGAGTTCTGCCACGAACTGGCCATGCACATAGCGGCCTCCGATCCCCAGGTGATATCCCGGGAGGACCTCCCCGAGGAGCAGGTGACCCAGGAGAGGGAGATCCTGCTGAAGCAGCTGGAGGATTCCGGCAAGCCCGACAACATCAAGGAGAAGATAGTAGAGGGCAGAATGAAGAAGTTCTTCTCCGAGGTATGCCTGCTCGACCAGGAGTGGATGCACGACAGCGATATGGGAAGCGTCCGGCAGGTACTCACCGACCTTATCGCCAGGATCGGCGAGAACATAGTCATCAGCCACTTCGCCAGATACTCGGTGAGGTAGGCAATGGGCGACGACCCTCCGGCGCGGGGCAGGTTTCTGCTCAAGCTGAGCGGCGAGCTTCTCGCCGGTTCCGGAGGGTCGGGCCTGGACCCCGAGAGCGTTGACGCCTACGCCCGTGTCCTTGTGGGTCTGTCCGGCGATGGCTGGCAGATCGGGGTGGTCACGGGCGGAGGCAACTTCGTCAGGGGTCGCCAGCTGCAGGCATTCACCCGAACCCGGGCCGACATGATGGGCATGCTGGCAACGGTCATCAACGCCATCGCCCTGGCGGATTCCATTCGCAGGGCCGGGGGCGCCGCCAGCGCCATGAGTCCCATAGCCGCCGACGGCCCCGCAGAACCATTCACCGTGGACAGGGCCATGGAGCTGATGCAGGACGGAGCCGTGGCCGTCTTCGGTGGAGGCACCGGAAACCCTTGGGTGACAACGGATACGGCCGCCGCCTTGCGGGCGGCCCAGACCGGCTGCGGCATGCTGCTCAAGGGAACCAAGGTAGACGGCGTGTACGACGCCGATCCCGTAGGCAACCCCGAAGCCGTACGCTACGACAGGATAAGCTACGACCAGGTGCTTCGCGGAGACCTCGGAGTCATGGATGGCGCGGCCGTAGCCATATGCCGTGACGCCGGCATTCCCATCGTAGTATTCGATATCACCAGGCCAGAGAACGTCGAGAGGGTCCTGGCGAGCCCCTCGACCGGCACCTTGATAGGGGAGGAGCAGGTGTGATAACCGAGCTGATGAGCGAGCTGAAGCAGAGGATCTCCAAGTCCGTCAAGAACACGGCCCACCAGATGGCCGTCATCCGCACCGGCAAGGCCAGCCCGGCCCTGCTGGACAACATCCGGGTGGAGTGCTGGGGCGACAGGCTGCCCCTCAAGCAGGTAGCGGGCATCTCGGCACCGGACCCCAGCCTGCTGGTGATCCAGCCGTACGACCCGTCGACCGCCGAGGCCATCGTCAAGGCCGTAGAGAGCTCCGACCTGGGCCTGCGGGCTTCCGCGGACGGACCCGTGGTGCGCATACCCATTCCCAAGCTCTCCGACGAGCGGCGGACCGAGCTCGCCAGGCAGGTGGGCAAGATCGCCGAGGAGGGTCGGACTGCGATTCGCAACATAAGGCGGGACATAAACGACAGCCTGAAGAATGCGGCGAAGAGCGGCAAGATAACCGAGGACGAGGAGCACCGAGCCCTGGACGATGTCCAGGAGCGGATCGACAAGGCCGTCGAGGAAATCGATTCGATTCTGGAGGCCAAGGAGAAGGAGATCCGGGGCTGACCGGCCCCGAGTGCAGGGAGGCCCATGGAGAGCAGCACAGAGGGTCTGGGCCAGGTCCCAGTCCATCTGGGGATCATCATGGACGGCAACGGCCGCTGGGCGCGAAGCCGCGGCCTGCGGCGAATAGAGGGTCACAGGGCGGCGGAGAAGTCGATCCACGATGTCGTCGAGGCCTGCGGGGAGGCCGGAGTGTCCTTCCTGACGCTCTACGCGTTTTCCACCGAGAACTGGAACCGGCCCCGGGCAGAGGTCTCCTTCATCATGAAGCTCCTCTCGTGGTTCATAGACCGCAACATTGAAAGCCTCGACCGCCAGGACGTGCGTCTTCTGGCCTCCGGCCGCCTGGACGATCTGCCCGACAAGGCCCGATCCGACCTCGACGCAGCCATGGAAAGGACTTCGGGCAACCGGGGGCTGCGTCTTGTGCTGGCCCTCAGCTACGGAGGCAGGGCGGAGATAGTGGACGCCGTCCGGCGCCTTGCCCGCCAGATCGCATCGGGGGAGATCGATTGCGATGAGGTGGACGAGAACGCCATAGCGTCCCGTCTCTACCTGCCGGGTGTGCCCGATCCGGACCTGATAGTAAGGACCAGCGGCGAGCAGAGGCTCTCCAACTTCCTTCTGTGGCAGTCGGCCTATTCCGAGCTGTACTTCACGGATGTTCTCTGGCCGGATTTCCGCCGCGAGCACCTCATGGAGGCCCTGCGGGCCTACTCCGCCAGAAGCAGGCGATTCGGCGGCCTGCAGCCGGAGCGGAACGGCTAGTTGTCCGGCTTTCCCTCACTGGCCAGACGGGTCGGCGCCGCCGCGGCCGGCCTGGCGGTTCTCGCCGCAACCCTGCTGCCCGGCATACCGGCCCTCAACGCCGGCATAATGGCGGTAGTGGCCCTCCTGGCGGGCATGGAGGCCTCCCGTCTCTACGGCGGCACGCCGGCCGAAGGCCTATCCAACGGACTTGCAGCCTCCCTCTCCACGGTGCTGATTGCCTTCCGGCCCGACCTGGCCTTTGCGCTGGTTACCCTGCCGCTGTGGGCCAGGGCGGCGGTCATACTCCCCAGGCGCGGCCCGGAGGACGCGGCAAGAACGGTGATGGCCGCCGGCGGCCTGGCCTCGGTGTACTCCCTGGGACTGGGTCTTCTGGCGGTGCACAGGATACAGGGCTCCGTCTGGCTGATGATGGTTCCCCTTCTCGTCTGCTGGGTGGGTGATTCGGCCGCCTACTTCGTGGGATGCTGGAAGGGCAGCCACAGGCTCAGTCCGCAGGTGAGCCCCAACAAGTCATGGGAGGGTTTCGCCGCGGGGCTGGCGGGAGCCGCGCTGGGGGCGTGGGCGGCCGGTACGCTGGGGGCGGGACTTCCCGCGGTCCAGACCGTTCCGGTAGGGCTGGGAGCCGGCCTGATGGCCGTTTTGGGCGACCTGGCCGAGTCCGCCGTGAAACGGGACGCGGGAGTGAAGGACTCCGGAGGCCTGCTCCCCGGACACGGCGGCATTCTAGACCGTTTCGACAGCCTCAGCGCGGTGGCCCCGGCCACACTGGCGTGGCTCGTCCTGGGAGGCTGGCTGACATGATCGACGGCTCGGACACAAGGGTCGCCGTCCTGGGGTCCACGGGCTCCATAGGTCGCCAGGCGCTGGATGTCATAGCCCGGTCGCCCGGTCTGTCCGTATGGTCGCTTCTCTGCGCCTCGTCGGTAAACCTGATGCTGGAGCAGGCGGATACCTGCGCCCCCCGGGTAATGGGGGCAGTTCGCGCTGACGCAGCACCGGAGGGCGTGGTGTGCGGAAGGAACGCTCTGGACGCCTGTATTCGAGGCGCCGACGTTGTCCTGAACTGCATCGTCGGCAGCGCCGGGCTGCGCGCCAGCCTGATATGCAGCAGGCTGGGCCTCCCGCTCGCCCTGGCCAACAAGGAGAGCCTGGTGGTGGGCGGCCATCTCCTGCAGGATCACATCGACGCCGGGAAGGTGGTTCCGGTGGACAGCGAGCACAGCACCGTATTCCGCTGCCTGGAGGGGGAGAGACAGCCTCCCCTGGCGATCACCCTCACAGCCAGCGGGGGCGCCCTGCGGGATACGGCCCTGGACGACCTGCCAGACGCCACACCGGAGCAGGTGCTGGCCCACCCCAACTGGGACATGGGGGCCAGAATCACCGTGGACTCGGCCACCATGGTCAACAAGGCCTTCGAGGTCATAGAGGCGGGCTGGCTCTTCGGAAGGGGCGCAGACATAGACGCGGTGATCCACCCCCAGAGTGTGATACATTCGCTGGTCAGGCTGGCCGACGGCACATGGAAGGCCCTGATGGGCAGCCCGGACATGCGGGTTCCCATCCAGTACGCGCTGCGCTATCCGAGCGGCGGGCTGCAGCCGCTGGAGACCGACCGTCCACAGGACTGGCCCGACCTGCGGCTGCGTCCTCTGGACCCCAGGCGATATCCCGCGTTCCGGCTGGTCAGAGAGGCGGCGCGGAAGGGCCAGAGCCACCCCGTGGCGGCCAACGCCGCAGACGAGGTAGCCGTACGGGCCTTCCTGCAGAAGAGGATCCGGTTCGGCGCAATCGCCCGGGTGATAGGCAGGGTGCTGGAGAGACACAGCGCCCGCGATATCCCCGACATCGAGACCCTGGAGGAGGCTGACGCCGAGGCTCGGGAGCTGGCGGCTGCGGAGGTGGAGGCTTGCTGAGCTCGGTACTGGCCGTGGTTCTGGGCCTCGGCGTGATAATCCTCATTCACGAGCTGGGACACTTCCTGATGGCCAAGGCGGTGGGCATGGAGGTGGAGCGGTTCTCCATAGGATTCCCCCCGCACGTGATGAAGCTCAGAAGGGGGGAGACCGAGTACTGCGTCGGCGCCATACCCCTGGGCGGCTACGTCAAAGTGGAACTGGGGACCGGCGGCGATACCGTATCTCAGGTCAGTCCGGCGAAGAGGATGCTGGTGGTGCTGGCCGGGCCGAGCTCCAACCTGGTGCTGACCGCCTTCCTCTTCTTCCTGGTTCTGGGCGTGACCGGACGCAGCGTAGGCCTGCTGCCCCCGGTGGCCAGCTCCGGGGACGGCTCGCTGGGCCTCGCAGCCGGCGACACCCTGCTGGCGGTGAACGGGAAGCCGATAGACTCCTATACCGACGCCTTCCTCGCCCTTTCCGAGGCGCCTGCGGGGACCCTGGAGGCCGGAACACCCGCAGGACCGGTGAGCGGGGAGTACTCGATCGACGCCGAAGACGCGCCGGGCTTCATGCCCCTCATCCCCCCGGTAGTGGGTGAGGCGCCGGTGGGGCTGCCCGCGCACACGGCCGGGCTGCGGGAGGGAGACAGCCTGATGGCGGTTGACGGGAAGCCGTTGTCCAGTTGGGACCAGATGGTTGACATCGTCCGATCCTCCGGTGGCAGGGAGATGGCCCTGGCCGTGTACCGGGAGGGAGGGGCCGACACCCTACTCGTCAGTCCGGTGGAGACCGACGGTGCATGGCGGCTGGGCCTTCTTCCCGCAACCAGGCAGGTGGTGGAGCGGCTTCCCATTCCGAGAGCCATGTGGTCGGGCATGGAGCTGGCAGTGAGGGGAGCGGCCGACTACTATGCCACCCTGTTCGGGCTTTTCTCCAGGCCCAGGGAGCTCTACGAGTCCTCCGGAGGTCCGGTCTACGTTGCGCAGACCCTCAGCCAGCAGGCGTCCTACGGCCTGTCCCGCCTGCTGGAGACCGTAGCCGTCATCTCCCTGGCGGTGATGGTCTTCAATCTGCTTCCGATTCCCATACTCGACGGCGGGCAGCTGATATTCCTGGTCTGCGAGGCCTTTCGGGGAAGGCCCCTTCCCAAGAGGACGATACAGGTTGCCCAGCAGGTGGGCCTGTTCGTCATCATGCTGCTCTTCGTGGTCATTCTCCAGAAAGATATATCCAGGCTGATACCGGGCTGAGCGTCATCAGCGGCCGGTGCTCGAATCCTCCTTGGCCGGCGGATGAGGCGAGTGGTCGGGCGCGGTCCCGTCCCGGACGCAGCCGGGCTCGGGAGGCGTGATCGCCTGTATTGAATCGCTGAGTCTTCCGTAGAGGTACACGTACCTCTGGGGGACGCTGTCGCAGTGGGCCATGAGCCTCCGCAGGCCATCGGGGTCGAGATCCCCGGGGTTCCCCGGAGGCACCAGGCTGCGGGCTATGCTGCCGGCCCACTGCTCCAGGTGCTCCCGTTCGGCCCTGTCCGGGGCCCACTCGCGATCCGCCTTGGGGTTGCCGCATCCGGCCAGAACGGCAGCACAGAGCAACGCGGCCGGCAAGAGTCTCAACCGATCTCCTTCCGCAGGGTCCGGCAGCAGTATATGGCGGCAGGGAATAACGGCAAGGGCTGGAACCGCCGGACGTGACCGCGCGTATAGCTACTGCTGGCGCCTATCCTGTTCGAGGCCGGCCGGCGGCTGTATAATTGGCGGCACAGCGGGCCTGCCCGAGAGCGTGTAGGAGGGCGCCTAAGCGAAGGTGGGCGAAGCCTCCGAAACGTCTTCCGGGCCCCATCCCTCCGGGAAGGAATACGATGTCCAGGCTCCTCCTCGCAGGCGCATTGCTGCTGGTCGCGTTCAGGGCTTCGGCCACCACTTTCGGTCGAGGCAAGGTTCAGACCTCGGTGCCCGACTGGTGGGAGCTGCGGTCGCAGAACGCAACCTTGTACTATCCCCGGGGCTCGGAGGAGGCGGCCGAGAGCCTCATGGTCATAGCTACCCGTGAGCTGGCCGAGCTGGGCCGGTACTTCGGCTACATGCCGGATCACGCCATTCCCCTGGTCCTCTACGCCTCACCCTCCACCTTCCGGCAGACCAACATCAGCACCGCCGAGATAGGCGAGGGCGTAGGGGGGTTCACCGAGTTCTTCAAGGGCCGTGTCGTCGTGCCCTACAGCGGCTACTGGTCCGAGTTCAGGCACGTGGTGGAGCACGAGATAAACCACGCCTTCGTGCTGGACATGCTCTACGGCACCTCCATCGAGAACATCATCCGCTCCCGGGCACCTCTGTGGACCATGGAGGGACTGGCCGAGTTCACCTCCCTGGGCTGGGACCGGGAGTCGGAGGCGGAGTTCCGGGACATGGTTATCGCCAACGAAATCGCTTCGATTCAGGAACTGTCCCGCCGCAGTGACTACATCGTATACCGTCAGGGCCAGGCGGTCTACCACTTCATCGCCACCCGCTACGGAGACGAGCGTCTGCGGAGGTTCGTCCGCAGCCTCAGGACTTCCGGAGACCTGCAGGAGGCCCTGGACCGGTCCCTGGGAATGTCAGTCGATCAGTTGAACCAACGGTTCATCGAGTGGGCGCGGGAGACCTACTGGGCGGAGGTAGCGTGGAGGGAGAGCCCGTCCGACGTGGCCAGACCGGTGGGCAGGCAGGAGCAGATTCGATCGGCAAGCCCCTTCGTCTCCCCGGACGGCCGCTACGTTGCCGGCGTGGAGCCCCACCATGCCCGGTACGCCCTGACGGTGCGAAGCGCTGTGGACGGCCGCGTGGTGGAGAGGCTCTTCACCGGCGGCGGACTGTACGACGTCGATATCTCGCCCATGTACAGGGCCGGCGGCTTCTCCCCGGGCGGAGACACCCTGGCCTACGTCTACCATCATCTGGACGGCGACCGGCTGGCGCTGCGAAGCCTGGAGGGCCGGGGCAGGGAGCTGTCCGTGCGCATGGATCTGATACGGGAGCCCACCTGGTCTCCCGACGGCCGCTACATCGCCTTCGGCGGCCTGGATGGCGGGCAGCTTGACGTCTACGTGCACGACCTGCTCACCGGCGAGACCGACAGGATCACCGAGTCCCACGAGGGCGAGAGGGACCTCTCATGGACCGGAAGGGGTCTCATGTACGCGGCCGAGAGCTCCTCCGGGGACTCCACTTATGTTGTGCGCGCGCGCAGGGACGGTGTTACCGATACCGTCATGACCGGAACCTCGGGCTTGAGATACCCCAACGCCACGCCCGACGGGCTTCTGTTCCTCTCCGACCGCGAGGGTTACCCCGACCTCTACCTCAGAACCGAGCAGGGCGGGGTCGAGAGGCTCACCGCTCTGTACAGAACCGTTGAGAGCGTGACGTGGGCCGACTCCCTCAAGGCGGCGGCCTTCGCCACCGGTGACTGGAACGGAAGGAACGTTTTCATCGCCGATGACATAACCGACCGGCGGGTTCGAATAGAGGGGGCCGCCGGGCTGGAACTGTCCAGCAGAGCCGGCTCGGAAAGGACTGCAACTGCCCCGCCCCCGCACACGGCCGCCATTCCGCCGGAGCACAGGGAACGACGACCCGAGCCGCCGCGCCGGGAGGGAGGGCCGATCGATGCTCATTCCTCGACGGATTCGGGGGGCGAGCCTTCCACGGACGGCGGCCCTCGCGGACGAGGAGGGCCTGCGGGTCCCTCCGAACAGCGGAGGCCGGAAGCGGTAACCGGCCTGAGGGTGGCACCCTACGAGCCGAGGCTCTCGCTGGATTACGTGAACGCTCTCGCTTCGTTCGACTCCTATCTTGGCCTTGCCGGCTACACGCAGTTCCTCCTCAGCGACGTTCTCGCCAGCCACCGGCTCCTGCTGAACGTGAACCTCAACGGGGACATCACCGACGCGGACGCCATGGTCAGATACGCCTACCTGCCGCACAGGCTCGATCTGGGCGGAACCGTCTACCGCACCACCCGGCGCTACCTCTTCCGGTTCGACGATAATCACCTGGAGGAGATAAGGGATACGGACATGGGTGTGGTGGGGGCCGCCAGCTACCCCGTCAGCGAGGCTCTCAGCCTCCGTGCCGAAACCGGCTACCGAACGATCGGAAGACGGGGAATCTGGAACTCCGATGCCGACTACGAGGCCAACGTGACCTTTGGAGCCGCGGGCATTGTCTTCGACAACGCCAGGTGGGGCTACGTGGGGCCCCGGGTGGGCACCAGGGCCAGGCTGGGCATCGAGGTAGCCCCGGACCTGCTGGACTCCACCAACTACTACCTGGCAACCGCCGACCTCCGCCATTACACCTGGGTCTCCTCCCGGGTGACGCTGGCCATGCGCCTGGCGGGAGCAAGCAGCTGGGGCCGGGACGCCCCCCTGTTCTTCCTGGGCGGTGCGGTCCCCCACAGGCTGATCTGGGGAAGGGTGGACGAGGTCAGCGACCTGTTGGGCTTCTACGCCAACTACGCCGACATGCTGAGGGGTTACGACTACGGCACCCTCGAGGGCAGGCGGTACGTCAGCTCTACCATGGAGCTGCGGGTGCCCTTCATCGATCGTCTGCGGCTGGCCTCGCCGATCCCCCTCACCCTGAGCAACGGTCGCGGCGTGCTCTTCCTGGACCTGGGCACGGCCTTCAACGACCCCGGAGAATTCCACGGCGCATCCACCGATCGGGGCTACGAGCTGGACGACATAAAGGCCGGAATCGGATTCGGCTTCCGAATCAACCTGGGCTATTTCGTCCTGCGGGAGGACACCGCCTGGAGGACAACCATTCGCGGCATCTCCGCCAAGCCCGAGCACTACTTTGCCCTGGGCGCCGAGTTCTGATGAACGAGGCCCTCTGGCTGCTGTTCGCCATGGTCTCCCTGGGTCTGGTGCTGCTGGTCTTCAGGCTCTACGGCAGGGAGGGCCTGATGGCCTTCATCGCCGCCTCCATCATCCTCTGCAACCTGCAGGTCATCAAGCTGACAACACTGTTCGGTTTTACCGTCACCCTGGGAAACGTCCTCTACGGCGCGATATTCTTCTGCACCGACCTGCTGAACGAGCTCTACGGCCCCCGCGTAGCCAGACGCGGCGTAATGCTGGGATTCATAGTCATGATCTTCTTCACGGCCTCCAGCCAGCTGGCGCTGGTCTTCAGCGTGGCCCCGGACCCCTGGGCCGGGCAGGTCCAGGGGGCCATGGAGACAATCTACGGCTTCATGCCCCGCCTGGCGGTAGCGAGCCTGGCGGCGTACCTGCTCAGCCAGATGCACGATATCTGGGCCTTCGCCTGGTGGCGCAGAAAGACCGATGGCCGAATGCTCTGGCTTCGCAACAACGTCTCCACACTGGTGAGCCAGCTGATAGATTCCGTAGTATTCTGCTTCGTTGCATTCATGGGAGTGGTGGAGAGGGAACATTTCCTGCAGATTCTGGTAACAACCTATGTGATAAAGGTCCTGGTCGCCCTGCTCGACACGCCCTTCATCTACCTGGGCAGAGCGATCGCCCGCCGGCGTGGGGAAGCCCCCGCCGCTGATCAGGTGGTGATGCAGCCTTGAGATTCCTCTTGCTTGCGACCCTTCCGTTGATCCTCCTCTCCGGCGCCGGCGCCGAGCCCTGGAGATGCCCCGCATGCTCTACCCTCGCCGAGGGGGACGCCTGCCCCGAATGCGGGCTGCTCAGACCCCCCGAAGGGATGGCCTACGTTCCGGCCTCCCGGGTGGAGATCATGGGGGACACCGTCTCGGTGGACGCCTTTCTGATAGACTCCGTGCCCGTAAGCTACCGGAAGGTCCTTCCCTGGCTGAACCGCAACCTGACATCCATGCAGGATCTGGCCGAGATACTGGTCGGCCAGTACGACGCCGACGGCCAGTTCCTCAAGTTCACCCCCTTTGTGGTGGGCGAGTCGGGCCAGGCCCTCACCGTACCCACGAACTGCTTCAGCATGCCGGTCTCCTCCCTGACCTGGACGGGAGCCGTGCGCTTTCTGAGGCACCGGGGGGCGCGGCTGCCCCGGGCCGCCGAGCTGGCGGCGGCCGCCGGGATGGGGTACGTGGACCCCGTTGACGTCTACCCGGTCATGAGCTCCTACTCCCAGGTTCTCGAGCGCAACATGGGCATTCTGGGCTCGCTGGGCTCCCAGGCGATATTCTCCTACGGAGAGGGCTCCGAGCTTCAGATGTGGGAGTGGACCCTGGACGCCTGGGGCCAGGAGCCGGGCCAGCCCCTTCGGCAGCAGGACCCCTACAGGATCCTGCTCCGGCCGGCCGGCCTGGAGCCTGGAGTGGCACGCAAGGACATGGGCTACTTCAACGTGATATTCCGGGGAGTCATCCCGGTGGCTCCCGAAATCCATTCGGAAGGGGAAACGTCATGAGCAGACACCTTGTCGCCTTTGTGGTGGCCGCCATGGTCCTGCTGGCGGCGTGCGGAGGAAGAACTGTAACCAGAACCGACACCGACACCACGACCGACCTCAGCGGCCGCTGGAACGACACCGACGCCAGAATGGTGGCGGACTCCATGGTGGACCAGTGCATCGACGGCGGCTGGCTGGTGGAGCACGGCCGGGGCCGGGAGGGCTACGAAAAGCCGGTGGTGGTCGTGGGCAGCGTCATCAACCGCAGCTCCGAGCACATCAGCACGGATGTCTTCATGAACGAGATAGAGCGGGCGCTGTTGGAATCCGGCCTGGTCAGGATGTCCGCAGGCAGGGGCGAGGACCCGGAGGTCCGCGCGGAACGCTACGACCAGCAGCGGTTCGCCTCTCCGGAGACAGCGGCGGAGTTCGGCCAGGAGGTCGGCGCCGATTACGTCATGATGGGCAGCGTCGACTCCATAACCGACGAAGAGGGCAATACCAGAGCTGTCTACTACCAGGTGAGCCTGGAGCTGATAGACGTGGAGACGGCGCTGAAGGTTTGGATGGGCAGCCTGGAGATCAAGAAGATCATCGAGTGGTAGACCCGCCCATGCGGTACGCAGCCGGCCGGTGGCTGACGCGGGGGTTCCTTCTGCTCGCAGCCGCGGCGATGCCCGGTTGCGGCAGCTACACGTCGACCATGCGGCCCGTCCGGGAGAGTCTCTACCGCGGTGACCCGCAGGCGGCTCTGGAGGTGTTCGAGGAGGGGGCCGCGCCGGACAGCGCCGGAAGGAACAGGCTGCTCTTCCTCATGGAGAAGGGCAATCTGCTGCGGCTTGCCGGAAGACCCGGGCGGGCCGAGCCGCTTCTGTTGGAGGCCGACCTGGTGAGCGACCTGCAGCGCGGCGTGGACCTGGCCGACGAGGCCGGCGCGCTGCTCACCAGCGATGCCGCCAGGGAGTTCCGCGGCGCCGACTACGAGAAGGTGATGATCAACTACATCCTGGCCTCCTGCTACGTCCAGCAGGGGAGGCTGGATGAAGCCCTGGTCGAATGCAGGAGGGTGGGCGAGAAGCTCGCCGTCCTCAACGAGGCCTACGCCCGCGACAATGTTTACCGCGACGACGCTTTTGTCCGCTGGCTCATGGGAGTGATGTTCGAGGCGGCCGGTGACCTCGACGACGCTCTGGTGGCCTACCGCAACAGCATAAGGGTATACGAGGACGACTACGCCGAGTACTACAACCTGCAGCCTCCCGTACAGGTGGCCTCGGACGTCCTGAGGCTCTGCCGGATGCTGGCCCTGGATGACCTCTACGGCGAGTACGCCTCCCGCTACCCGGAGGCCGTCCCGCCCGAGCAGGTTGCGGCGGGCGGCGGGCAGCTGGTGCTGGTGATCGAGTCGGGGCGCATACCCCGGAAGGTGGAGAGGGACTTCACCGCCTACACACGCGACAGGGTCTACAGGGTGGCTCTTCCCGCCATGCCGCGGAAGGGAGTGCAGCGTCATTATTTTGACGTCACCTTCTCGGGGGGGGCTCGAAGGGCCTGGCTGGCGGAGGATCTGGTGGAGATAGCCAGGAAGAACCTGGAGGACCAGGCCGGCCGCGACCTGGCCCGGGCAATTGCCAGGCTGGCGGCCAAAGCGGGAGTGTCCGAGGCCGGCGAAGAGCTGATGGAGGAGATAACGGGGGACGAGGGCGGATGCGTCTCCGAGGGTTTCGGAGCCCTGCTGAGCCTCCTGGGCGCCGCCGCAGAGCAGGCCGACCTGCGGGGATGGCTGACCCTTCCGGCCAGGATACACGCGGTGCGCCTGTACCTGCCCGCGGGAACCCATGATGTGGCGATTGAGAGGGACGGCCGGCGTCTGGAAACGCTCCGTGACGTGGAGATAACCGCCGGCGGCCTCGAGGTTCGCTTCGTCTACGCCCGGTAACGGAGGGATCATGGGCAGAAGAGACCTGGCGAAGATCATCGACCATACCTGCCTGTCTCCCGATGTGGGCATTCGGGAGATCCGCAGGCTCTGCAGCGAGGCTGTGGACCACGGATTCAAGTCGGTATGCGTGAATCCGCTGTGGGTGGAAGCCGCCTTCGGGCTGCTCCGGGGCAGGGCCCCGCTGGTATGCAGCGTGGTGGGCTTTCCGCTGGGGGCAACCCCGGCCAAAGCCTTCGAGACCGAGCGGGCGGTGGAGCTGGGCGCGGACGAGATAGACATGGTCATCCCCGTAGGACACCTCAGGCAGGGCAGCCACAACCTGGTGCGGAGGCACATACTGGAGGTTGTGGAGGCGGCCGCCGGAAGGCCGGTCAAGGTCATACTGGAGACCTGTCTGCTTGAGCGGGAGGAGAAGGTCGCCGCCTGCCTGCTGGCCGTGGAGGCCGGTGCCGCCTGGGTGAAGACATCGACCGGCTTCTCCACCGGCGGCGCCACGCCGGAGGATGTCCGCCTGATGGCCGAGACCGTGGGAGGACGTGCCGGCGTCAAGGCCTCCGGAGGAATACGCAGCTACGAACGGGCCATGGCCATGGTAGAGGCCGGCGCCGGAAGGCTGGGCTGCAGCCGCAGCGTGGAGATAGTCGGTGGGTAGAGTCGGCGGGCGGCCGTAGGGGTCGAACGACCGCCCGCCCGGGGTACCCGAATCGTCGGAAGCTCCTCCGGGCCGGCCAGGGAGGGGGTCAGACCGGCCAGGACAGGAGGATAATTACGGGCACCGCCAGGCAACTGATGGCCAGAAGCACCCAACTTCGCAATCCGGGTTTCAACATCTTTACCGTCCTTCGTCAGGTTCAGTATCCACGTTAGGAAGCAATATTCATGCCAGATGTACGCAGCGCTTTGGAACAACTCAACGAGCACCAGTTGGACGCCGTCCGTTACAGGGGGGGGCATCTGCTGATACTGGCCGGCGCCGGAAGCGGCAAGACCAGGACCCTGACCCTGCGCGTGGCCTCGCTGCTGGAGGAGGATGGAATCGACCCCAGGCGGCTCCTTGCCCTGACCTTCACCAATCGGGCCGCCGCCGAGATGCGTGGCCGGGTCGAAGCGATCGTGGGCCGCCGCAAGGGAATATGGATGGGCACCTTCCACTCCTTCTGCGCCTGGATGCTCCGGAGGGAGGCCGGGAGGCTGGGGTACCCGGCGGACTTCACCATATACGACGCCGATGACAGCCGTCGGGTCCTGCGTTCGATAATGAAAGATCACGAACTTTCAAAGGGGCTTACTCCCTCCAGAATGGCTGGCAGGATATCATCGATGAAGGCTAGTCTGATGACTCCGGAGACGGCGCTGGAGCAGGCGGAGGGACGACACCAGAGGGACGCGGCGGAGGTTTACGCCGCCTACAATTACCGACTGAATCAATCGGGCGCCTTCGATTTCGACGATCTTTTGACACATGGCCTGGAGCTGCTTCGTCAAAATAATGACATTTCTCGCCACTACGTGGGCAGGTACCAGCAGGTGCTGGTGGACGAGTATCAGGATACGAACACCGTCCAGCACAGCCTTCTCATGGCCCTGGCCGCTCCGGGAACCGAGGTGTGCGTGGTCGGTGACGACGACCAGTCCATCTACGGATGGCGGGGAGCCCGGGTGGAGAACATGCTGGAGTTCGAGCGGGACTTTTCCGGGGCCCGGGTGGTCCGTCTGGAGGAGAACTACCGTTCCACCGCCAGCATACTTCAGGCGGCCTCCAGGCTCGTCGCGTGCAACAGCAGGCGCCGGGGGAAGGAACTGTGGACGAGGGGCGAGAAGGGGGCAGCGCCGGAAGCCCACCTGTGCTCCTCGGATTTGGAGGAGGCCGCCTGGGTCTTCGACAGGATGGAGAGGCTGCGGGCAGAGGACGGCTTCACCTACGGCGACATGGCCGTGCTCTACAGGACCAACGCCCAGTCACGGGCATTCGAGGCCGAAGCGGGCCGCAGGGAGATACCCAGCCAGGTGGTGGGATCGGTGCGCTTCTACGAGCGGCGGGAGGTAAAGGACGCACTCTGCTATCTGCGGGCGGTGCTCAACCCCGCTGACAGGCTCAGCTTCCGCAGAATCGCCAACACCCCCCGCAGGGGAGTGGGGAGCAGGAGCCTGCAGAGGTTCGAGACCTTTGTCGCGGACGCAGGAATGAATCCGGTGGCGGCTCTGTCCGCCTGCGGAGGCATACCTGGGCTGTCCGGCCGGGCCAGGGCCGGCCTGTCCAGGCTGGGTGAGCTGCTGTCTCGCTCAGCGGGGATGGTGGAGTCCGGTACCCCTGCTCTGGAGGTAGCCGAGTACCTGCTGGCCGGGAGCGGCTACCTGGACAGCTTCTCCCCCGATGACCCCGAAGATGCCCGGAGGCTGGCCAACCTGGAGGAGCTCCGGAGCAGCCTGGCCGGGTTCGACCGGGAGAATCCCGGACGGGGCCTGCCCGGATTCATGGCCGAGGTGAGCCTGTTGACCTCCGCCGACAGCTTCGACGCCGGTGCGGAGGGCGCGGTGACCCTCATGACGCTCCACTGCGCCAAGGGCCTGGAGTTCGATTGCGTCTTTCTGGCCGGTGTGGACGAGGGGATGCTTCCCTTCGTCCGGCCCGGCCGCCGGGAGACCGCCGACCTGGAGGAGGAGCGCCGGCTGATGTACGTGGGCATCACGAGGGCCAGAAAGCACCTGTGCGTGACCTCGGTCATGGGCCGCCGCAGACCCGGAGTGAGGGCTGGTGGTCCCTCACGGTTCCTGGCAGAGGCCGGGCTGCTTCGGGACGCAGCGCCCGATTCGCCTCCCCTTTCGAGCGGGCCGCGGGAGGTGCGGGTGCCTGCGGAGGCTGCCGGCTACGCGAGGGGCAACCTCGTCCACCACCCCCGCTACGGGAAGGGCCTGGTGGTACGGGCCGGAAGGCGGGGTGAGGAGTGGCAGCTGACAGTGGACTTCGGCTTCGACGAGCCCAAGGTTCTGCTCACCGGCTACGTGCCCATAGAGATCCTCAAGAAGCGGGGAACAAGAATGGACCTTGACTGAGCAGACGGGAACATGCAACCTGCACCTCCGGAAGGTCTGAGCAACCGGGAGGCATTCGAAAGGGGATACCATGGAGCTGTACCTGGACACCGCCAACGTCGACCACATTCGCGAGGTGGCGGAATGGGGCGTACTCTCCGGAGTGACCACCAATCCCACCCTCATCGCCCGCGAGGGAAGGGACTTCTCCGAGGTGATAGCCGAGATATGCGACATCGTCGGGGGGCCGGTGAGCGCCGAGGTGATCAGTACCGACCGCGACGGCATGATCGAGGAGGCGCAGAAGAAGTCCAAGTGGCACGATAACGTGGTTATCAAGATCCCCATGATCCCCGAGGGGCTGGCGGCGGTCTCCAGGCTGGAGAGGGAGGGGATCAGGTGCAACATGACGCTGGCCTTCTCCACGAACCAGGGCTACCTGGCGGCGCTGGCGGGCGCCAGCTTCGTCTCCCCCTTCGTGGGGCGTCTGGACGACACCGGCAAAATGGGAATGGACGTGGTGGCCGAGCTGGCGCAGGTCTACGACACCTACGGATTCGGCACGAAGATCATAGCCGCCAGCATCAGGCATCCCACCCACGTGGCGCAGGCGGCCCTGGCCGGGGCCCACATCGCCACCGTCCCCTACGCGGTGGTGAAGAAGATGGCGGGCCATCCCCTCACCGACAGGGGCCTGGAGCGGTTCCTGGCCGACTGGGAGGCATTCGAGAAAGAGCAGAAGGAGGGCTGAGATGGAGGACCCCGGCCGCCTGAGGGAGCTGGCCGTCCGCGTCAGGCTCGACGTACTGGAGATGATAAGGGCCGCCGGCAGCGGCCATCCCGGAGGGTCGCTGTCCCTGGTGGAGCTGCTGGTCTACCTCTACTTCAGCCGCATGAAGGTGCGCCCGGAGGAGCCCCGGTGGGAGGGCCGCGACCGGCTGATCCTCTCCAAGGGACACGCCTGCCCCGCCCTCTACTCCGTTCTGGCCCGCAGGGGCTGCTTCGACCCGAAGGTCCTGCTCACCCTCCGCAAGCTCGATTCGCCCCTGCAGGGCCACCCCGACATGCGCAAGCTGCCGGGCCTGGACGCCTCCACCGGCAGCCTGGGCCAGGGCCTCTCCACCGCCTGCGGGCTGGCCCGGGGCCTGCGTCTCTCGGGATCCGACGCCCATGTCTACTGCGTACTGGGCGACGGCGAGCTTCAGGAAGGCAGCGTCTGGGAGGCGGTGATGTCGGCGCGTACGGCGGCCCTGGACGGCCTTACGGCCATCGTGGACCGCAACGGCGTCCAGCTGGACGGCCGGACCGATGAGCTGAAGCCCCTGGAGCCGCTGCGGGAGAAGTGGGAGGCCTTCGGCTGGGCCGTCCTGGAGTGCGACGGCCACGACTTCGAGTCCATCCGCGGGGCCTTCGAAGGGCGCGCCCCGGTCTCCGGCCCCGCGGTGATACTGGCCCGGACGGTGAAGGGCAGGGGTGTCTCCTTCATGGAGGACACATGCCTGTGGCACGGGGGCTGCCCCGACGACCGGGAGTACGCCAGGGCAGTGGCCGAGATACGGGGAGAGGAGGTGTCCCATGGGTGAGCGGGGGCTCAGGCCCACCAGGGAGGGATACGCCGACGGCCTGATTGAGGCGGGAAGGCGCGACCCCCGGGTGGTGGTGCTGGACGCCGACGTATCGCGGTCCATAGGCAGCATGAGGTTCGCCGGGGCCTTCCCCGAGAGGGCGTTCAACGTGGGCATCAGCGAGCAGGACATGATGTCCCAGGCGGCGGGCCTGGCCCTGGCCGGGTACGTGCCCTTCCTGAGCACCTACGGCGTCTTCGTGGCGGGAAGGGCCTGGGACCAGATGCGCACCTCCGTCTGCTACATGGGTCTGGACGTGAAGGTGGGCGGCGCCCACGCCGGGGTGAGCGTGGGACCGGACGGGGCCACCCACCAGGCCCTGGAGGACGTGGCCATAACCCGGGTCCTCCCCGGCATGCGGGTGCTGGCCCCGGCGGACGCTCCCCAGACCAGGGCGGCGGTGCTGGAGGCTCTGCGGGTCCCCGGCCCGGTCTACATCCGCTTCGGACGAAACCCGGTCCCCGTCCTCCATGACGACGACGTGGAGGTGAGGCTGGGGCGTGGCGACCTGATGCGGCAGGGCTCGCACGTCAGCCTGGTGGCCGCTGGCGTGATGGTGGCCGAAGCGCTGCAGGCGGCGGAGAGGCTCTCGCGTCGAGGGGTCGAGGCGGATGTCATCAACATGGTCTCGGTGAAGCCCCTGGACGAGGACCTGCTCGTATCGCGCCTGAAGGAGACCGGCTGCGCCGTGGTGGCCCAGGACCACCAGGCCGCCGGAGGCCTGTACGGGGCGGTGGCGGAGCTCTGCGCCCGGCGTCTTCCGGTTCCCCTGCAGCCGGTTGCGGTGGAGGACTCCTTCGGCACCAGCGGCACCCCCGCGGAGGTGCGCCGGCGCTACGGCCTCACCGCCGGGGGAGTGGAGAAGGCGGCCCTCAAGGCCTTGGAGAGAAAGGGATAGGGGAATGAAAAGGGCGGGGGCTCATTGACGAGATGGGCTTTCTGTTCTAGTTTGCAGCGTTGTACAAGGGACTTACACCATAGGGGCACACCTGTACGAAATCCAGGAGGAGAGATATGGCCAAGGTTCTGATCTGTGACCCGGTGGCCGAGGACGCGCTGGAGAAGATCCGCGCGGCCGGCCACCAGGTGACCGAGAAGCACGACATGACCCCCGAGGAGCTTGTGGACACGGTACCCGACTACGAGGCCATGGTGGTCCGCAGCGCCACCAAGGTGCGCAGGAACGTGGTGGAGAAGGCGGCCTCCGGGAGCATGAAGCTGGTGGTCCGCGGCGGTGTGGGCCTGGACAACATCGACCTCGACGCCGCCTCCGAGCACGGTATTGAGGTGCGCAACACCCCTGCCGCCAGCAGCATAGCCGTGGCCGAGCTGACCCTGGCCCACATGCTGGCAGCCAGCCGTTACGTAGCGGTGGCGGACCGGACCCTGAAGCAGGGGCAGTGGAACAAGAAGGCCTACGGCAAGGGCAAGGAGCTCTACCGCTCCACACTGGGACTGATAGGCTTCGGCCGCATCGCCCGCGAGGTTGCGAAGCGGGCCCTGGGCTTCGGGATGAACGTGCTCTTCTACGACCCGTACCTGGAGGACGCAGGCGACATCGATGCCCGGAAGGTCGACCTGGAGACCCTCTGCGGCAGGTCTGACTACATCAGCCTCCACATACCGCACAACGACGAGACCCATCACATTATAGGCGCCGCCCAGATCGCGGCCATGAAGGACGGCGTGGTGGTGGTCAACTGCGCCCGCGGCGGCACCGTGGACGAGGCAGCCCTCCTGAAGGGCCTGGAGGACGGAAAGGTCTTCGCCACGGGAGTGGACGTCTACGAGGAGGAGCCGGCAACGGACAACCTTCTGGTGAGGCACGACGCAACCGTAGCCACGCCCCACATAGGCGCCGGGACCAAGGCGGCAAAGGGCCGCGTGGGCGACGAGGTGGCCAGGGAGATAATCGATTTCTTCAGCTAGACCAGAGATGAAAGGCAGACCTATGCTATCACTCCGGGCAACGGTCCCGGCGATGCTGCTGCTTGCCATGGCGTCCGTCGCCGTGGCGCAGCAGGGGGCGGAAACCGTGGCGCCGCCGGGCGAGGTCACGGTCTCCGATGTCCCCAACGACGCCGGGGACCAGCTTCTGGTGAGCTTCGAGCCCAGCCCAGACGACGCGGGGGTGGAGTTCTACACCGTCTACCGCCGTGAGGCGGGCGAGGGCGAGGACGCCTGGCGGCCGGTGAAGGTGCTTTTCGCCGGACAGGGAATGGCCTTCAGAGATGGGCTGGACCCGGACTTCCCGGTGCAGTCGGGGCAGGTTTACGAGTACCGGGTCGGGGCCTCCCCCGGACTGGGGGAAGAGACTCTCAGCGCGGTTTACACCGCGCAGGAAGTGGCAAAAGGGGAGTGGTTCAACACCGCCAAGGTGCGGATACTCATCGGCTGCGCCTTCTTCCTGGGGCTGATCTTCTGGTTCTTCAACCGGGCGCAGACCGGCCAGAAGCTCTACCTGCGGCCCATCCCCGGCATAGAGGCCATAGACGAGGCCATCGGCCGGGCCACCGAGATGGGAAAGCCCATACTCTACGTCCCCGGGCTCTCCACCATCTCCGACGTGGCCACCATCGCCAGCCTCACCATACTGGGCCGGGTGGCCAAGAAGGTGGCCGAGTACCAGACCCCGCTGATGGTGCCCAACCGCGACCCCATAGTCTACACGGTTGCCGAGGAGTCGGTGAAGCAGGCCTACATCGAGGCCGGCCGGCCCGACGCCTACGACGAGGACTGCGTCTTCTACCTCACCCAGAGCCAGTTCGCCTTCGTGGCCGGGGTCAACGGCATCATGGCCCGCGAGAGGCCGGCCACCAACTTCTACCTGGGCATGTTCTGGGCCGAGAGCCTGATACTGGCCGAGACCGGCTCGCTCTCGGGTGCCATACAGATAGCCGGCACCGACGCGGTCACCCAGCTCCCCTTCTTCATCACCACCTGCGACTACACGCTGATAGGCGAGGAGCTGTACGCCGCCAGCGCCTACCTGGGCCGCGAGCCCAAGCAGTTGGGGGCCATAAAGGGCCAGGACTACTTCAAGGCCATCATCATGCTGGTCATATTCGCGACGCTTGCCATGGGGATACTGGACATAATCGCCGACACGGACCTGGTAGCCTGGTTGGATCACCTGGTTACCTCGCCGGCGGCTGGATAGCCCACCGGAAGGGAGATAGCCAATGAGACGAACGATCCCCCTGCTGATAGTCATGGTGGGCGGCATAATGATGATGATCCAGTTCTTCATCCCCCATCAGGCCTCGCAGGCGGTCTTCAGCCTCTACACCGACTACGTTCCGGTGATCGGCGGATTCGCGCTGATACTCGGTGTGGGGAGCCTGACCCGCGTGCACTACCACAAGGTGAGGAGGCGCGCGGAGAACTGGCAGTACAGCCTGCTGGTTCTGATCTTCCTCTACCTGATGCCGCTGTTCGGCATCATCCTTCCCGCCAGCGTCGGCGGGCAGGCGGAGGGACCCAGCGTCTTCCACTTCCTCTACAACTACGCGCAGATACCCATTCAGTCCACAATGTTCAGCCTGCTGGCCTTCTACATAGCCAGCGCCGCCTTCCGGGCCTTCCGCGCCCGGTCGGCCATGGCCACCGTGCTCATGCTGGCGGCGATAATCGTCATGATGGGGCAGGTGCCCATAGGCGACTTCCTTGGAAAGTGGTTCCCGGCCACGGGGCTGTGGATACTGCGCTTCCCCAACCTGGCCGGCAAGCGGGCCATTCAGCTGGGAGTGGGCTTCGGAATACTGGCCACCAACCTCAAGATCATCTTCGGCGTCGAGCGCAACTGGCTCGGCGGAGCAGGGAAGTAGGTGAGCGCCATGACATTCTGGGACAAGCTGTTCGATATCGATCGGCGCTGGATCTTCCTGCTGATGGGGCTGGTGGTGATAGTGCCGTTCTTCTTCCGGATGGGCCTTCCGGTGACCACAACCGACGAGGTGGAGGGCATCTACAACCATGTGGATTCGCTGGACCATGACAACGCGGTGATGATAGGCTTCGACTACCAGCCGGGCACCATGGCGGAGAACCAGCCCATGACCGAGGCGGTGATGCGCCACTGCTTCGCCCGTAACATACCGGTCTTCATCACAGCCTACTGGCCCCTGGGCAACGGTCTGGCCGAACAGGCCATAGCCACCCTCACCGATCCGGTCAAGCCGGGAACCTTCCAGTGGGTAAGATACGACGAGTGGCGTGAGTACGACTACGGCCCCGACAGCCTTCCGCCCAGAGCTACCCATGAGGAGCTGGTGGAGCTGTGGGAGCGCGACCACGAGCTGCGGGAGAACGCCATGGGGTGGGTCTTCGAGGGCGTGGACTACGTCCTCCTGGGATACGCCCCCCTGTTCCACATCGTGCTTCTGGGCATGGGCAGGTCCATTACCTCGCAGTACGCCGCGGACCTCTACGGCAATCCCACCGGGGAGATGCCGATAGTAAAGCGCAACAAGAGCGCCCGGGAGGTCGACATGGGCCTCGCCGTCTCGGGGTCTTCGACCGTTCTGGCCTGGCTGACGTACGCCAGAGAGAGCTACGGAATGCCCATAGCCTTCGGAGTGACGGCGGTGATGGCCACCGATTACCTGGTCTACATCCAGTCCGGCCAGATAGTGGGCCAGATGGGCGGCCTCCGCGGCGCCGCCGAGTACGAGGTGATGCTCGCCCGCGACGGCTACGCCGTCGAGGAGGGCAAGGCCTTCCGGGGAATGGACGTGCAGTCCATCGCCCACTTGCTGATCGTGGTCTTCATTCTGATAGGAAACGTAGCGTACTTCGCAGGCGGTTACCATAAGAAGGGCCGTCGACTGAAGGCAGGGAGGTAGCCGCATGTATGATCAGATAGGAATCTGGGTGGCCGCCTTCTTCACACTGGCCATCTACTCGTTCCTCTACAAGGAGAACCCCGTATACAGGTTCGCCGAGCACGCGGTGGTGGGCATCTCCCTGGGCTACTTCATGGTCTACACCTACAGCAACGTCCTGGAGCCCAGGCTGTTCAGACCGCTGTTCACCGAGGGGCAGTGGGGCCTGATCTTCGTCCTGATGCTGGGCCTGCTGTACATCACCAGGTTCTTCCGCAGCATCTCCTGGCTGTCCCGCTACCCCATAGCGGTGGTGTTCGGAATGGCCATGGGCCTCTCCTTCCCCCGGACCATGCTGTCGATGGTCCTGCGGCAGGCCGAGGCCACGGTGATACCCATCTACCAGAGCGGAATGGCCTGGCACGACGTGCTGGGCAACCTGGTGATCATCATAGGCACGCTGACGGCCCTGATCTACTTCTTCTTCAGCAAGCCGCACAAGGGATGGTTCTTCGGAACCGGCTCCAAGATAGGCATCTGGATCATCATGATCGCCTTCGGGGCCACCTTCGGCTTCACCGTGATGGGCCGAATCAGCCTGCTGATCGGCAGGGTGCAGTTCCTCCTCACCGACTGGCTGCACGTGATCCAGTAGCCCGTGTGCTGAATGGCGGCGGGGCGCCCGTGTACCGGGCGCCCCGTCTTTGTATATTAAATGCAATGAACGGTTCTCTGTCAGCTCTCACCGAGACACTGTCCGCCGTCCCCGGCCTGGAAGCCCGCGGAGACGGCTCTTTGAGTTTCCGTGGCGTACGGGTGGCAAAGGCGGTCAGGTGCGGGTCGGGCATTCTGCTCGACGTGCGGGCCCATCCACTGGACGCGCCGCAGCTGGTTGAGGTCTACGGCTTCTGCCGGCTACTTGCCGCCGGTGACCGCGGCGAAGAGGGCTGGATTCGTGCCACGCTGCATCCGAACGGGGGAGAAGAGGCTCTGGAGGCCGTCCGTGAGGCGGTGGCCTCGGCGGAGGATCGAGTGCGCGAGGAAACAGGGGAGGAGAACGGAATGGACAAGTACGTATGCGACGTGTGCGGATGGGTTTACGACCCGGCGAAGGGTGACCCTGACAGCGGTGTGGAGCCAGGAACGAAGTTCGAGGACCTTCCCGACGACTGGACCTGCCCGGTCTGCGGGGCCGGCAAGGACGACTTCTCCAAGCAGTAGTCAGTACGTGGCGGCATTCAAGTCTTCGGGAGGCGGCATGAAAACCATAGTGGCGATACTGGTGAGCAACCGTCGGGAAGTGGCCACCCGCGTCCAGTCGGTGCTCACCGGCTGGGGATGCATGATAAAGACCCGTCTGGGCCTGCACGGCGGCGTGCTGGACGAGTGCACCGACACCGGCCTGATAATCGTCGAGCTGGTGGGCGAGGAGGAGAAGCGCGACGAGTTCGTCCGCAAGCTGGGCGTCATTCGGGGTGTCGACGTCAAGCGCATAGACCTGGCCCTGGAAGACTAGGCTTGGCCCCCCTCCCGGACCCCAGGCTGCCTGCGGCGCTGGAGGGGCTGTACGACTGCTACAACAACCGCTGCTGGGTGCACCCCGACCCCCTGGAGTACCTCTACCGCTACGACCGCCTGGAGGACAGGGAGGTGGCGTCCCTGGTGGCCTCCATGCTGGCCTACGGCCGGGTGGAGCAGATCCTCCGAAGCGTGTCGGCGGTGCTCGACCCGCTGGGGGGAGCGCCGGCCAAGGCCCTTCGCCACCTGTACCCCGAGGAGCTGGAGTGCATGCTGGCCGGCTTCAGCCACCGCTTCGCCACCGGCTTCGAGGTGGCCAGGATACTCAAGGCCTACTCCCGCCTGCAGGCGGCCGAGGGCGGCATAGGATCCTACCTGCGAAGCCTGCAAGGCAGCCTCCTGGACAGGCTGGACATACTGGTGGGCCGGCTCTACGACCTGGCCGGCATACCGCCCGTGCACCTGCTGGCCATACCCTCCCGGGGCAGCGCGTGCAAGCGGCACATGCTGATGCTGCGCTGGATGGTCCGCTGCGACCGGGTGGACCCCGGAGGCTGGCAGTACCTGGGCCGGGAGAACCTGGTGGTACCCCTGGACACTCACATGCTGCGGGGGGCCAGGATGATGGGAATCACGTCGAGGTCGTCCGCGTGCCTGCGGACGGCCCGGGAGATCACCGACGGCTTCGCGGAGCTGCGGCCCGACGATCCAGCCCGCTACGACTTTGCCATAACCAGGTTCGGGATACGTTCCGAGCTTACCATGGAGGACCTGCTTTCGGATATTGCCGACCGCTGCCATGGGGGAGCTGCGTGCCCGACTCAGGACGGAACCGTGGGCTGAAATAGGCCCTTTTTCCAATACATGCGCGGGCTCTTGACCAATGAACGGGGTTTGGCTACATTCCCGTCCGCAGCGCCGAGGTAGCTCAGTTGGTAGAGCACCTGACTGAAAATCCGGTTGTCGGCGGTTCGATTCCGTCCCTCGGCACCACGGCCCATCGGGGCGACGCCCCGATGGGCTTCTCTCATGCGCTCTCCCCGGCGTCCTCTTGGGCTTCCCAGACCTCCCCGGACAGCTCCTGCAGCCGTTGCTCCATCTTGCGCATCCGGCCCGACATTGCGTTGACCTGGAACTCGATGTAGTTCAGCACCCAGAACAGGAAGCGGTCCACCCTGGCCTGCCTGTGGATCATCCAGATGATCTTCACCGAAACCAGCAGAACCGCCATCCCCAGGGAGAGGACCGGGGGGAAGTTCTATATGTGTATGCCCACCAGGTGCCGGAAGAGGTCGAAGAGGAAGAAGAGGCTCACCAGGACTATGAAGACCACGTTTATGACCTTGTCCCGGGCTGCGTCGGTCTTGCCCCCTATGCTCCCGATGATCTTCCGGACCTTCTCCTTCTAGGCCACGTAGTGATCCAGCTCCTCCTGAATCATCTCGGTTTCGTTCATTTTGCCCCTTTCCATCCAGGGCCTTAGATTCCACCCAGCCAGTGCCCGTGTCAATCCCGCAGGCCCGCAGGGAGGATGGCCGAATGAGAACTGCCGTGCTGAACTGGATGCCGTTCCTGGGTACGGCCACTGGCGCTTCCCGCCGGACGGTGCAGCTCCACTCCCGTCTGACGGGCCGTTTCCCCATCACCGTATGTGCCACGGAAGGACTTGAGCAGAGGGCGAGAGACAGGATGACGGGAGCCGAGATTCGGGAGCTGGCTCCCCGCCGGACACTCCCGGTAAGATTACTGGAGGGGAGCTCGGTGTGGTGGCGCCGTGCGCTCCGGGGGCTGGATGTGGGCCTGTGGTCCACCGACACCCTGCCCCTGGTTCGCATACCGGGGGCGGCAACCTGCCTTACCGTGCATGACCTTCGCTTCCTTCATCGGACTCGGTTCCTGGGGCCGGGCAGGTACCTGCTGCTTCTTCTCCGGATGCGGTCTGCCCTGCGGCGGGCGGATGCGGTGGTCACGGTCTCGGCCTGGACCGCCGGCCGCATCCGAGAGAGGTACGGCGTTCCGAGGGAGAGGCTTCACGTCGTACCCAACGCCGTCGATCCCGACATGGGGCGGAACACGGAGAGGTTACCCCGTCCTTTCGACCGGCCTTACATCCTGGCGGTGGGACACCTGGAGAGACGCAAGAACCTCCTGGCTCTCGTGGAGGCCTTCGCCGGGCTGGACAGTTCGGCCGGCCGCCTGTTGGTCCTGGCCGGTGCCGACGGCGGAGCCGCGGAGGTACTGCGCCGGGCCGCCGATGGGGCAGGGGTAGGCGACAGGCTAGTCATGACCGGGCGAGTCTCCGAAGACCGGCTCGCCTCCCTCTACTCCGGATGTTCGGTACTGGTCTGCCCCTCGCTGTACGAGGGATTCGGCATGACCCTGCTGGAGGGAATGAGCATGGGGGCACCTGTGGTAGCCTCAGCGATACCTCCCCACAGGGAGGTGGGCGGCCACGTGCCGCTGTGGGTTGAGCCGGGGCCTGACATGGCCGAGGGGTTCCGAGACGGCATCCGTCGGCTCCTGGAGGATGACGGGAGAGCCCGGGAGATGGGGGTCCAGGGTCGGGAGAGGTCAGGCAGGTTTTCCTGGGATCAGTCGGCCCGCCTCCTCGGTGAGGTCTACGGTGCTCTTCTCGGTCGGAGAGGAGGCTCCCCGGAACGGTCTGGTTCCGCAGGGAAGGGTGGGCAATATTCCCCCGGCGGAGGCAGGGGGACCGGAACATGACTGTACGCGTCAGGGCTATGAGGGCCGGAGACCACTCCGCTCTGGTGGATCTCTGGTCGCGTTTTCCCGGCAACACCATGACCGGGGCGGACGGCCCGGAGGGCTTCCGCGAGTTCCTGCGGGTCAACGGCGGGTTCTGCTTCGTCGCCGAGGAGGACGGCCGGGTGGTGGGGTCTGTAATGGCCGGCACCGACGGCAGGCGGGGCTACGTCTACCACCTGGCAGTGGAACCCGGCAGGCAGAAGGAGGGCCTGGGCGGGCGGCTGATGGAGCATGCGGAGAAAGGCCTGAGGGAAGCGGGAATAGAGAAGGCCCACCTCTTCATCTACGGGGACAACCCCGCCATCGGCTTCTACCTCAGGGTGGGCTGGCATCTGAGGGAGGACATCGAGGTGATGAGCAAGGTGCTGATAGGCGAGCGGTACATGGGCACCAGGGTGGATGGCGAATGACGGCCCTTCTGGTGGCAGGAATGCTCACTGCTTCCTCCGGGCCCGGCATCGAGGCCGTCCACGACATCCCCAACGACGCCCGCGAGGGCCTGCTGGTGGAGCTGCGGGGAATGGAGGAGCTGCGGGATGCGACCTATCTGGTGCTTCAGCGGAGTGTGACGGGCATGGAATACAGCGACGTCATGGTCCGCTACCCTCCGTTCCGGGAGGGGATGCTGGAGGACGGCCTGGACCCGGACTTTCCCGTGGAGCCCGGAGTGGCCTACAGCTACCGCATCCGCTGGGTGACCGCCGCCGGCGACACCATGGTCTCAGAGCCGTACGCCTCCGAGGTGACCGCCCGCGGCGAGTGGTTCCACATGGGAAAGACCCAGGTCCTGCTGGCCTGCGTTCTCTTCGTGGGGCTGATACTCTACTTCTTCGGCCGTGCGGAGCGGGGAGACAGGCTCTACCTGCGGCCCATTCCCGGCATCGAGGCCATTGACGAGGCCATAGGCCGGGCCACCGAGATGGGCAAGCCCATCCTCTACGTACCCGGGCTCTCCACCATCTCCGACGTGGCCACCATCGCCAGCCTGACCATACTGGGCCGGGTGGCCAAGAAGGTGGCCGAGTACCAGACCCCGCTGATGGTGCCCAACCGCGACCCCATAGTCTACACGGTTGCCGAGGAGTCGGTGAAGCAGGCCTACATCGAGGCCGGCCGGCCCGACGCCTACGACGAGGACTGCGTCTTCTACCTCACCCAGAGCCAGTTCGCCTTCGTGGCCGGGGTCAACGGCATCATGGCCCGCGAGAGGCCGGCCACCAACTTCTACCTGGGCATGTTCTGGGCCGAGAGCCTGATACTGGCCGAGACCGGCTCGCTCTCGGGTGCCATACAGATAGCCGGCACCGACGCGGTCACCCAGCTCCCCTTCTTCATCACCACCTGCGACTACACTCTTATTGGTGAGGAGCTGTACGCCGCCAGCGCCTACCTGGGCCGCGAGCCCAGGCAGCTGGCCTCCATCAAGGGCCAGGACTGGTTCAAGGCCGTCCTCATGCTGGTGCTCACCGCGGGCCTTCTGCTCTCGGTGATCTCCGCCCTTACCGGAAGCGATCTGGTGAACCCGCTGCGGGATCTGATCACGGCGGAAGGCGGTGGCTGACCTGAGGGACCTGCTGGTGCCCCTGTACCGCCTGCCCGAGAGGCCGGACCCGCCGGCCGGCGTACTGGTGGACCGCCCGGCGGCCTGCAGCGCCGCTGCGCTTCTGGAGCGGATCCAAAGCGAGTTCGGAGACGGCTGGGGCTCGGAGGCCCGGGTCTGCCTCTCCGCCATGCCCCCCACCATGGTAGCCGCCTTCGCGCGGGAGACCGGAGAGCCCATGGGCTTCTGCTGCTGGGACGCCGCGGCCCTGGGCCTTCTGGGACCGGTGGGTGTCTTCGAGGCCCACAGGGGCAAGGGCCTGGGTCGGGTCCTGGTGATCTCCTGCCTGCACCGCATGAGGTACCGGGGCTACGGGTACGCCGTAGTGGGAGGGGCCGGCCCGGAGGACTTCTTCTCCAAAGTCTGCGATGCCCGCCCCATAGCCGGAAGCGGCGGGAGCGTCTACCCCCCCTGGGTCCCGGGGGACGGGTCGGACAGCTGAGGCACCTCCGGCCTGGCCAGGCCGCGCCTTCCCAGCGCAACGGACAGGCCAACCCCCAGAAGCATGGAAAGCCCCATGTAGATGTCGGCGTGGAAGGCGGCGCCCGACCCGTCGCCCGCGGCCATGGAAAGGGCCGGCCAGGAGGTGGGAAGCAGCAGCTCCGCCACCGGGGCGTCTCCCGGACGGAGCAGCAGCTGCAGCACCAGCAGGGCGCCGATGAAGCCGGCGGATATTCTCTGCCTTACCCCTTCGGTGAAGGCCATGGCCGATGCCGCCGCCAGGGCGGTGAAGGCCAGCGTCAGGTGGCCCTGCCAGCAGACATTGGCCATTCCGGCTGCCGACAGTCCGGCCAGCACCGCTTCCGAGACCGCCACCGCCGCCGCAAGGGGCAGAAGCCATCCCTCCAGGGAGATCTTCAGAAGGGCGCCTGACCGCCGGGAGGCCGTGGAGCGGAGGTAGCCCCGAAGCCGGCTGTCGTTCCAGCCCAGGGTCATGGCCACGATGATGGCCGGCGCCACGAAGGAGGCCGCCTGGGCGGCGGCGTTCCCGGAATGGTCGGCCATCAGGGCCAGCAGCACCCCCCCGGGGAGCAGCAGAAGCTGCGCGGGTCTCGACCGCAGCCAGCGGAGGTGCCATCCGGCAACCAGCAGAAGCAGGCGCACCGTCAGCCCCCCCCGTCGAACAGTGTCTTCCCGGACTCGGGCTCCGGGGCCAGGTTCCGGGCCAGGAACCCGGTCTCCGGCGGAAGCACCCGCAGCGAGGCTATGGTCCTGGCGTTGGCCCTGGCCATTCCCGAGAGGTGGACCAGGGCCGCGGAGGTGTCCGGATGCGAGAAGCTGTAGCCTTCGGCGCGGGACCTGATACCCCTCGCCCCGGGAAGCTGCTCCATCACCTTCCGGGGCAGGGAGGGGTAGAAGCCCACGCGGATGGTGGACATGCGCCTGCACAGCCCCTCCAGGTCGGTGCGGCGGACCACGGCGGCCACACCCGCTTCGTCGCAGACCGCCACCCTGTCCACCGCCGGTGGAATGCCGTCCACTCCGCAGGCCCTGACCACCAGTGCCCTTCCCAGCTCCTTCAGGTCCGACAGCCTGCCCAGCAGGAAGGGGGGAATGGGCCGGTCGGCCAGCAGGACCTGGGGGTTGCCCAGGAGGGCGGAAGCTATGGCCAGAGCGCTCCTGTGGTCACGGTCCAGCTCCCGCCAGGGCGTGTCCGCAAGCTCCCCCAGCAGGCACCATTGCAGCAGGTCGGATATGGTCCTGTCCGCCGTCCTGCCGCCGATGCGGCGGCAGGCGGCCACCAGGGAGAGGTGCGATCGCGGAGTGACGTGGCGGGGACAGCAGGGGTCCGGCGGAACGTACCCCACGTACCTGGCGGCCTCGGAGGTGTGCACCGGCAGCTTGCGGCTTCCCACCAGGACCCGGCTGCCTGCGGTTGTGGCCCTTCCCGCCATCACGGCCATGAGCCTGGAGGCGGCCGATGACGGGTCCCCCAGCATCAGCAGGGCCGACCCTCCCAGCACGGCGACATCGGCGGGTCCCCGGCCCTCCGCTCCCCTGGGAAGGCCGATGGCGCGCAGGAGTACTGTGGGGCCCTGCTCCAATCCCTAGCTCCCCTGAGGCGATTTGAGGCTCTGGTCGGCCATCTCCAGGGCCCGGACCACCGCCAGGCCGTTGCGACCCGAGGTCCTGGGCGTATCCCCGGTCTCCACGCAGCGCAGGAACTCCTCCATCTCGCTGGAGAGGGGCTCGTAGGTCTCCAGCTTTGGCGACACTATGTCGCCGGTGCGGTACGTGAGCTGGTACTCGCCGAAGCTCTCGGGCTCTATCATCTCCACGCCCTTGTCGTAGATCTTGATCTTCTCGTAGGGCTCGGTGTCGTCGTACACCAGCATCTTGCTGCTGCCCACCACCACGGTGCGCCGCAGCTTGGATGGGGCCAGCCAGGAGACCTGGACGTTGCCTATGGTCCCTCCGGGGAAGCTCAGGTCCACGAACGCCACGTCGGGAATGCCGTCGATGACGTAGTCGTGCCCGAAGGCGCTCACCCAGATCGGCTCCTCGCCCAGCCAGTACAGCAGCACCGAGAAGTCGTGGGGGCAGAGGTCCCAGATCACCGATACGTCCTTCTGGTGAAGTCCCAGGTTAACCCGGCTGGAGGTGATGAACAGGATGTCGCCCAGCTCGCCGCTGTCTATGATGCGCTTGGTGGCCACCACCGGGGGCGAGTAGAGGAACGTATGCCCCACCATGGTCACCAGTCCCCGCTCCTCGGCCATCTCCACCAGGGTCTGAGCCTCCTTCGTGCTGGAGGCGAAGGGCTTCTCGATGAAAACGTGTTTCCCGGCCTCCAGGGCAGCCCTGCCCAGGGGGTAGTGCGAGGAAACGTCGGTGGCTATCACCACGGCCTCCAGGGAGTCGTCCTCCAGCATTCGCTGGTAGCGGGGCTCCCTGTTCGCTGCGGGGTACCGCGCAGCCATCCTCTCCAGCTTGGAGGGGTCGCTGTCGCAGATGGTCACCTCCCCGCAGCGGCGGTTGGCCACCAGGTTTCTCAGCAGGTTCGGTCCCCAGTATCCCAGTCCCACTATGCCTGTTCTGACCATCGCTCCTCCGTTCGGATGTCGGTCAACGGCGCGCCAATATGACGCAATCGGCTTTCATTCCAGTTCCACACCGGTAAATATAGTAATGCGATGGGTAATATCAACCATTAAAATTGCAATTATATGGTGTGCGCACCTTTGCGCCGGCATCGACGGCTGGTGCGAATATTGCTGATAGAATAGTGGAAAACAGACGCAAGGTCATCGGAGCCGGATTCGGCCGAGCCGCTTCCCGGCCTCCGAGCTCCCCGGAATAGATGGGCCGGCAGGCACGCCGGCCCGCGGAAGGTGGAAGCAGATGAACGCAGACAGGTTTACGGTCAAGTCCAGGGAGGCTCTGCAGACCGCTCAGACCGCGTGCAGCGCCGGCGGACACCCGGAGATCACCGACCTCCATCTGGCCGCCGCCCTGGTCGAGGATCCCCGAGGCGTGGTGGCGGCGGTTCTGGAGCGGCTGGAGCTCAGCCCCTCGGAGGTCCTGGAGGCTCTGCGCGACGAGCTCTCCTCCCTGCCCCGTTCGGAGGGTGGGGCGCAGCCGCGGATGTCCCGGGGACTGGCCAAGGTTGTAAACGCCGCCGAGAAGATCGCCTCGGACATGAAGGACGACTACGTGGCCCGGGAGCATCTCTTCCTGGCTATACTGGGCTCCCGGGGGCGGGCCTCGGAGGTGCTTGCCTCCCAGGGGGTGGACGCCGACAGGTTCATGGAGGCCCTGGCCGACGTGCGGGGCTCTGCGCGTGTGGACTCCGAGACCGCCGAGGAGCACTACCAGGCCCTGGAGCGCTACACCCGCGACCTCACCGGCCTGGCCAGGCGGGAGAAGCTGGACCCGGTGATAGGACGCGACGAGGAGATACGCCGGGTGATGCAGGTGCTGGGCAGAAGGCGCAAGAACAACCCGGTGCTAATAGGCGAGCCCGGCGTGGGCAAGACGGCCATTGTGGAGGGCCTGGCCCGGAGGATCGCCGAGGGCGACTGCCCCGAGGGTCTGCGCGACCGCAGGGTCCTGGGCCTGGACATGGGGTCGCTGGTGGCGGGAGCCAAGTACCGGGGCGAGTTCGAGGAGCGGCTGAAGTCGGTACTCAAGGAGATCGCCGACGCCGCCGGCGCGGTGATCCTGTTCATAGACGAGATGCACACGGTGGTGGGGGCCGGCGCCGCCGAGGGCGCCGTGGACGCCTCCAACATGCTCAAGCCGGCCCTGGCCCGGGGCGAGCTGCACTGCATAGGCGCAACCACGCTGGACGAGTACCGAAAGCACGTGGAGAAGGACGCCGCGCTGGAGAGGCGATTCCAGCCAATAACCGTGGAGGCTCCCAGCGTGGAGGATACGGTGAGCATTCTCCGCGGCCTGCGGGAGCGCTACGAGGTGCACCACGGAATCAGGATACAGGACTCGGCCCTGATAGCGGCGGCCACCCTGTCCGACCGCTACATCACCGGCAGGTTCCTGCCGGACAAGGCCATCGATCTGGTGGACGAGGCCGCCAGCCGGCTGCGGATAGAGATCGACAGCATGCCGGCGGAGATCGACGAGATCCACCGCCGCATCATGCAGCTGGAGATCGAGCGGGAGGGACTGAAGCGCGAGAAGGACCGATCCTCGAAACAGCGCCTGGAGACCATCGAGCAGCAGCTGGCCGACCTCTCCGAGGAGAAGAGCCAGCTGGAGACCCGCTGGCGCAACGAGAAGGACCTGATAGAGAAGATCCGCGAGAACTCCCGCCGCATCGAGGACCTGAAGTCCGAGGCGGCCGTGGCCCAGCGGCAGGGCGACCTGCAGAAGGTGGCGGAGATTCAGTACGGGCGAATACGGAAGCTCGAGGAGGAGACCGGGCAGCTTCGAAAGAGGCTGGCCTCCATACAGGAGTCCGGCTCCATGCTCACCGAGGAGATCACCCCCGAGCACATCGCCGAGGTGGTCTCCCGCTGGACCGGAATACCGGTGAGCAAGATGATGGAGGGCGAGCGCGAGCGGCTTCTGCACATGGAGCAGAGCCTCCACCGCCGGGTGGTGGGCCAGGACGAGGCCGTGTCCGCCGTCTCCGAGGCGGTGCGGAGGGCCCGGGCCGGTGTGCAGGACCCCAACCGTCCCCTGGGCAGCTTCGTCTTCATGGGCCCCACCGGCGTGGGCAAGACCGAGCTGGCCCGAAGCCTGGCGGAGTTCCTCTTCGACGACGAGGACGCCATGGTCCGCCTGGACATGAGCGAGTTCATGGAGAAGCACTCCGTCTCCCGCCTCATCGGCGCCCCTCCCGGCTACGTGGGCCACGAGCAGGGGGGCTACCTCACCGAGGCCGTCAGGCGAAGGCCCTATTCCGTGGTGCTCCTCGACGAGATAGAGAAGGCGCACCAGCAGGTGTTCAACGTCTTCCTGCAGATACTGGACGACGGAAGGCTCACCGACGGCAAGGGCCGGACGGTGGACTTCCGCAACACGGTGATCATCATGACCAGCAACCAGGGCAGCGACTGGATAGCCGAGAGCGCGGGGAAGCTCTCCCAGGACGAGCTTTCCACCCGCGCCAAGCGCGAGCTGGAGGGGCTCTTCCGGCCGGAGTTCCTCAACCGCGTCGATGACGTGATCGTCTTCGGCCCCCTCTCCCGCGAGCAGATCAGGGAGATAGTGGACATCCAGCTGGACCGGCTCAACCGGGTGCTGCACGACCAGCACATGGCCGTGAGGGCCACCGACGGGGCCCTGGACTGGCTGGCAGAGGTGGGCTACGACCCGGTCTACGGAGCCAGGCCCCTGAAGCGCGTGATACAGCGGCACGTCCAGAACAGGCTTGCCAGGCTGGTTCTGGAGGGTGAGGTAGAGTCCGGAACAGTGGTCGAGATAGGGGTGGAGGGCGACGACCTGGTCTTCCGCGCGGCCGGCAGCCTGGAGGACGAGGCCTAGACCCGATTCAGGTTGACCGGTCTCTTCGGCTGCCCGTATCTTCGGGGCTGACCACCGCC
>CAZKJG010000013.1:84853-96797 GCA_964553045.1 uncultured bacterium
TTCAGGGGGTAATCCTTGCGCATAGCACTCGTGGTCCCCCCGTGGGGGCCCGACGACATAAGGGCGCGCGACACCAGGGGCATCTCCGGCTGCTGGCCCACTCCGGGCCTGCAGTACATCGCCGCCGTCCTTCGCGAGGCCGGCCACGAGATCCTCTTCCTGGAGGGCTTCTTCTACACCAACGAGGAGATGCGGCGCAAGGTGGCGGATTTCGGCGCCGAGGCCCTGGGCGTCTACGTGATCAGCCTCTTGTGGGACAAGGCCCGGCCCTTCATCGAGTCGGTCCGGGAGGACAGCCCCGACATCTTCACCTTCATAGGCGGCCACGGCGCCTCGGCCATGCCGGAGAGGATGATCCGGGAGTGTCCGGCCCTGGACGCCATCGTGGTGGGAGAGGGGGAAGTCACCTCCCGGGAGATGATGGAGGCCGTGGAGTCCGGCGGCAGCCTGGAGGGGATAAGGGGCCTGGTCTACCGCAGCGGCGGCGAGATCGTCTCCAACCCGCCCAGGCCTCCGGAGGAGAACATCAGCGAGTTCCCCTTCCCGGCGGTGGACCTCTGCGAGATGGACCGCTACTACCCCAGCTTCGAGCAGGTCTCCACCGTCCCGGCGGTGCAGATGCTGGCCAGCCGCGGCTGCACCGGGACCTGCCTGTACTGCTACAAGATGTACGGCCCGAAGATACGCCTGCGGGACCCGGTGAAGGTGGTGGACGAGATGGAGCACTACGTCCGCCGCTACGGGGCCCGGGAGATCAAGTTCTGGGACGAGCACTTCACCTACAGCCACAGCCACGTCTACGCCATATGCGACGAGATAATCAGGCGGGGCCTGAACGTCCGCTGGTGGGTGTCCTGCCGCGCCGACGCGGTGAGCAAGCCGCTGCTGCGGGCCATGAAGGAGGCCGGCTGCTGGTGCATCAACTACGGGGTGGAGAGCGGGGTGCAGAAGAACCTGGACACCCTGGGCAAGCGCGAGACGCTGCAGCGCATCCGCCTGGCGGTGCGCATGACCCACAGCGTGGGGATAAAGACCCACACCACCTACATATTCGGGATTCCGGGGGAGACCTACGAGGAGGGCCTGAAGACCATAGAGCTTGCCCGGGAGCTGGGATCGTTCACCATGGAGTTCTTCCCCATCACCCCCTTCCCCGGAACCCCCATGTACAAGGGCATACAGAAGGGGAAGTTCGGGAAGATGTCCCAGAGGCTCTCCGACCAGGGCATGCTGCTGGACAGGCCCTGCTTCGTGCCCTTCTCCATGACCGCCGACGAGGTGATGGAGCTGCGCCGCCTGGCCTACCTGCGCACCTTCCTCAGACCCCGGTTCCTGGTCTACCGGTTCAAGAACATCATGTCCCCTTTCCAGTTGAGGGCAGTGGCCCGGGGGGGCCTGAGCCTGCTGCAGATGCTGGGAGAGCAGGTATCCGCCTCATGGAAGAAGCTGTCCGGCCGCCGCGGCTAGGGGTGGTGGTCCCCGTCCACAACGGGGAGGCCACGCTGCCGCTGGTTCTGGAAGCGCTGACCTCCGGGCTCCGCGACGGCGACCGGCTGGTGATGGCCGACGACCGCTCGAAGGACTCCTCCGCCGACATCGCCCGCAGATATGGGGCCGAGGTGGTTCCCAGCCGGGCCCCCGGAGCCTCCGCGGCCCGGAATGCCGGCGCGGCGGCCTGCCACACCGACTGGATCCTCTTCGTCGACAGCGACGCCGTGCCCCGGCCGGGATGGCGACAGCGGCTGGACGCCAGGCTCGGCGGTGACTGCGACGGTGTCCAGGCCGTGTACGCCCCGGAGGCGCCGGGCAGCTCTGCCGCCACCTTCTACAAGAACTACTACTACCACTACACCTTCACCCGCCGAATAGGCGAGGGCCCGGTGCCCGGCTGCGGCACCTTCTTCCTGGCGGTGCGGCGCGGCCTCTTCGAAGAGCTGGAAGGCTTCGACGCCAGGATCGTGAGGGCCAGCGTGGAGGACGCCGACTTCGCAGAGCGTCTCTCCGGGGCCGGGGGCAGCATAGTCATGGCCCCGGAGATAGAGGTCTACCACCTGCGCGAGTACGGCCTGCGGGACCTGCTGCGGTACGAGTGGGCCATGGTCAAGGCCAAGGTCCACCACCTGCTGCGCCGCGGCGCGGGCCACGGCCCCGCCTCCCTCTCCCTGGCCGGCCCTTCCTCCATGCTGGCGGTGGCCACGGCCTCCCTGGGCGTGTGGGGGCTGGTCCTCTCGCTTGTGCTCCTGGCCCTGGGCGCCGGATGGGCCCTGTGGCCGGCGGCGGCCTCGGCCCTGATGGTGCTGGCGCTGCTGCCCTTCTGGGCCTCCATGATCTGTGCGGGCGGTCTCCGCGGACTGCGGGCCTGCATGGTCTCGCTGGCCGTGCACCTGGTGCACCTGCCCGCGGCCGCCGCAGCCGGCCTCGAGCACGCGGCGGGCAGGAGGTACTGACGCCGCCGGCCGGTGGTTGCGGCTCCGGCCCGAAAACCGTATCTATTCTGCTTCAAAGGCACTACCCAATCCAGGAGACGGCATGAAGGGTTATCGAATGGGCTCCGACAGAACGCTCTGCTACGTGCCCGCCTACAACGCCGTGGAGCTGCTGGAGGGCGTGGTCCGGAGCATACCCGCCGGGTGCATGGAGCCGCTGGACGCCCTGCTGGTGATCGACGACGGCTCCACCGACGGCACCGCCGACCTGGTCCGCTCCCTCTCGGAGGAGTACCCCATCATCGAGCTGGTGAGCCACCCGAGGAACAGGGGCTACGGAGCAGCCCAGAAGACGGCCTTCGACTGGGCGCGGGAGAACGGCATGGACGCCGCGGTGATGCTCCATTCCGACGGCCAGTACCCCCCCGACCTGCTGCTGGACATGCTCGGGCCGCTGGAGCGCGAGGACGTGCACGTGGTGGGCGGCAGCCGAATCCTCTACGGGGACATGCGCGACGGCGGCATGTCGTTTTCCAGGTACTGGGGAACGATTGCCCTCAACGGCCTGGAGAACATGGTCTTCGGCCAGAGGCTCACGTCCTACCACAGCGGCTACAAGGCCTACTCACGCCGGGCCATGGAGGAGATACCCTACCACCGCTACTCCGACACCTTCAACTTCGACAGCGAGATGCTGGTGGGGGCCATACGGGCCGGTCTGGCCATAGCCGAGGTCCCCATCCCCACCATCCACGGCCAGGGCTACTCCAGCCTCAGGCCCATCCCCTACGGCCTCTCGGTGCTCCGCACCGTCTTGCGCTACCTCTTCCGCCGCATCTAGCAGTGCCTGACGTTAACTAGTTAACTAGTTTCGGGATCAGAAGCGCTGGCCGGACAGGAACTGGAGGGTTCCCTGGGCGACCCCCAGCCCCAGGACAAGCATGTCCAGAAGGCAGAGGCCGGCGAAGGCGGGAAGGACCCCGACGCCCATGACCCTGCGGGCCATGGCGAAGAACGACAGGTGGCAGGCCAGGGCGGCCGGCAGCAGCAGGCAGCAAACCAGCAGCGGCAGCCAGGGGCCGCCCAGCAGCAGGGCCAGCAGGCCGGCGGGCAGCAGCAGGGCAGCGGCCAGGGTGAGCAGTATGCTGAGGACCACCCGGCGGCTGTGGTGGGTGCCGGTCTCGCGGATGTTCACGTAGCGCTTCAGCAGCCGATTGCTGAAAGACCGCCATCCGCTCTTGGCCTGGGCCCGGGCCATCCGCAGCCGCCTGCGGACGAACTGGCCCGTGGTGTAGCTGGCCAGGTGGGTAACCTGCAGATCCTTCCGCAGGACTATCCTCCCGCCCCGGTCGGCTATGGCGTAGCCCAGCTCCTCGTCCTCCACGGTGGGCTCGGGGATCCTGTCGTCGAAGCCGCCCAGATCGTCGAACACGTCTTTGCCGATGGCCGTGCACCAGGTGGCGGTGACGGCGGAGTCCTCCGGGTCGATCCGCGCCAGGGAGAAGTGGTAGTAGAGGTTCTGGTAGCGGGAGACCGGGTCCTTCGCCGGGCAGACGGGGGTGTAGAGGGTCTGCACCGCCTGGACGTCTCCGTCGCCGGCGAACTCCGCCCGGACCTCTTCCAGAAGTCCCCCGGGCACCGTGACGTCGGAGTCCAGGAACAGCAGTACCGGGGTTTCCGCCGCTTCCGCCCCCAGGTTGCGGGCGGCGGCGGGGCCCTTCCGGCCGCCGGTGGGAATGACCTCCGCCCCCAGCGACTCGGCCTGCCGGGCGGTTGTGTCGGTGGAGCCGTCGTCCACCACCAGGAGCCTGTCGTCTTCGGTGATCTGGCCGCGTATGGAGGACAGGCACGCCTCCAGGGTGTCCGAGGAGTTGTAGGCCGGAACTATCACCGTGACCGCTGGTTTCAAAGGATCACCGTCCGCGGGGAAAGAGCCTCTGCCATGACCCGCTGAGAATAGCCCAGGCTCGGGCGCGATGCAAGCCCGCCCCGATGATGGATGGCCGGCCGGCGACTTGTATATTGTAACGGTTTGCATTCCCCCGACCGGGCAGGAGGCTTTCGGGCTTGAAGGTAGTGCTGATGACCATGCCGGCGGTGTGGGAGCAGGACCAGCACGATTTCATGAACAGGCGTCGGCGCCTGTTCCGCTGGCTGAGGATCCCGCCCCAGGTAAACGTGGTCCCCTCCCCCTCGCTGCTGTACCTGGCCCCCTTCCTGGAGGAGGACGGCCACGAGGTGGTCTACCTGGAGGGCCTCTTCTGCTCCCTGGAGAAGGTCCTGGAGAAGCTGGAAGAGCTTCGGCCCGACATGATCGGCATGACCCTCCTCAGCGTGGACTGGGAAAACGGCAGGGGGATGATAGACGAGATCAAGGACCGCTTCCCCGGCAGCGTAGTGGTGGCGGGAGGCATCCATCCCACCCTCTGGAAGCGCCGCTGCCTGGAGGAGGCCGGGGGCATCGACTACATCGTCTACGGCGAGGGCGAGATTACCCTTCGCGAGCTGGCCCGGACCCTGGAGAAGGGCACAGACCCCGCGGAGGTGCGGGGCCTGGCCTTCCGCCGGGACGGGGAGATAGTCGTTACCCCGCCCAGGCCGCAGGTGGAGGACATCGACAGCCTTCCATTCCCCGCCCACGGGCTGGTGGACATAGACCGCTACCTGCCCTCGCCCACCTTCTACAGGAGCCTGCCCCACGCCAACATCATCGGCGCCAGGGGCTGCCCGTACCAGTGCATATTCTGCCACACCGACCCGCACGTGCGGATGCGGTCGGCGGCGAACATCGCCGACGAGATCGAGGAGCTGTACCGGGAGCACGGCGTCCGGGACATCGCCTTCTGGGACGACACCTTCACCCTCTCCGAGAAGCGGGCCTTCGCCTTCTGCGAGGAGATGATCCGCCGGGACATCCACGTGGACTGGGCCGTGAACGCCAGGGTGGACAGGATCAGCCGCCCCCTGCTGGAGAAGATGAAGGAGGCCGGCTGCTGGCGCGTCCTCTACGGCGTGGAGAGCGGGGTGCAGAAGAACCTGGACACCCTCCGCAAGGGCACCACCCTGAAGCAGATCCGGGAGGCGGTGTCCATGACCTCCGAGGCGGGGATCGAGGCCTACGGGACCTTCATGTTCGGCATACCGGGGGAGACGTTCGAGGAGGGGTTGCAGACCATCGAGTTCGCCCTCTCCCTGGACCTGGACTACGCGGTTTTCGTTAACCTCACGCCGCTGCCGGGCACCGAGGTGTACCGCCGGCTGATGGAGGGCGAGATAAAGCCGGCCAAGTTCACAAAGAACCGGTTCAACTTCAAGAACGTCTCCTTCGTCCCCGCGGGAATGACCGAGGAGCAGATACGCTACCTGATCCAGACCGGCCACCGCAGGTTCTACCTGCGGCCCGGCCTGATATGGAAGAAGATCCGCAGCATACGCACCCCCCTGGACCTGTGGAAGTACGTGAAGGGATTCCTTCTCCTGGCCACCGCCGAGTACGAGAAGCCCTGCCACGGGACGGACCCCGCCTCCGCCGGGGCAGAGGGCGGGGAGTAGGGGCCTTGCGCCTGCTCCTGATACGCCCTCCGGTGGTGCACCTCAGGGCCGACTTCTACGGCAGCATTCCGGGAATACCCTCGGGCCTCTGCTACCTGGCAGCGGCCGTGAGGGAGCAGGGAGCGGACGTGGATCTGCTGGACTGCTACGGCGAGGACCCCCACCGCTTCTACGGCTTCCGCCGCCGCTGGCGGGCCCGGGGGCTGAGGCCCGAGGAGGCCGCCCGGCGGGTGGACCCCGGCATCACGGCCGTGGGCATATCGGTGCACTGCGCCGCCGAGCACACCATGAGCGCCACTATCGTCGGTGAGATCAAGAGCCTCCATCCGGGGCTTCCCGTAATAGTGGGCGGCTACCACGCCACCTTCCTCCCCCGGGAGTTCGTGGAGGCGGGGGCGGACTACGTGGTGATGGGGGAGGGGGAGCGAAGGCTGCCCCGGCTGCTGCGGGCCCTGGAGGCGGGGGATGATCCCTCCGGCCAGGAGGGCGTGGCAGGCAGGGGCTTCTGCAACCCCCGGACGTCGAAGTACACGGTGGACCTGGACTCCATGCCCCTGGCCGCCGTGGACCTGGTGGACCTGGAGGCCTACTGGAGCCTCGGCTACGGCCACGGACCGGTTCGGGAGCCCTACATGAGCATCCTCACCAGCCGCGGGTGCCCCTACGACTGCGCATTCTGCCAGGCTCCCGGAATGTGCGGCCGCCGCTGGCTGGCCAAGTCGCCCGAAAGGGTGCTGGAGGAGATGCGACACCACATCGATACCTACGGCGTGAGGGACTTTCACATACAGGACGAGAACTTCGGAGTGGACCGGGAGAGGGCCGAGGAGATCTGCCGTCAGCTGGCTGCGCTGGACCCGCCGATCAGCTTCTGCTTCCCCTCCGGGGTGAAGATGGAGACACTGGATGACCGTATGCTGGAGCTGCTGGCCGGGGCCGGGTGCCGCTACATCTCCATGTCCCCCGAGACCGGCTCCCGGCGGGTCCTGGAGCTGATGAACAAGACGGCCAACATCGAGCTGGTGCCCAGGCTGGTGCGCAGGGCCCGAAGCCTGGGTGTCCGGACCTGCACCTTCTTCGTGGCAGGATACCCCGGGGAGACGGACGACGACCGCCGGGAGACCAGGGCCTACGTCCGCAGGCTGGCCCGGGTTGGCGCCGACGAGATGGTGATGCCGGTGCTCACCCCTTTCCCGGCCACGGCCTCCATGGAGGAGCCCTCGCTGCAGGGCTGGACCGAGATCGACGAGCTCTGCTTCTCTCCGGTGTGGAGGAGCGACTACCGCAGGCTGGACCGCTACCGGATGGTCACATACCTGCACTTCTACGCGGTGAAGCTGCTGCACCATCCGCTGGCGGTGCTGCGGCAGCTGTGGAACGTGCTGACCGGCCGGTCGGAGACCAAGGGGGAGATGACGGCCCGCCGGCTGCCCCGCGACCTGCTGGACTCCCTGATGAGCGGGCTGAGAAGATGAGGGCGGAGACCTGGGCCGGAGCCGCCGTCCTAGCGGGCTACCTGGCATCCGATCTGGTTCTGGACCCTCCTGCATCCTCCCTGGCCATCGCCGGCCTGGGCCTGGCGGAGTTCCTGGTGCTGCTGGCCGCGGGGAAGAGGGAGCCCTTCCTGCTGGCCGAAGGGGCGGCCCTGGGAGCGGTGGACTACGCGGCGATGCTGGTGGGTACCGCCGGGGCCGGGGTGATGCTGCTGGAGCTGGCCGGCGGGGTCGCACTCCTGGCCAGCTCCCTGGCGGGAAGGCCGCTTCTGGCCCGCTACGCCCGACGCGTGCCCCTGCTGCCGTCAGGCGGCGGCATGATCGAGCGGGTCAACCTGGCCTTGGGGGTGCTGCTGCTGGTCCACGGCGCAGCAATGCTGGCCATGACACTGACCGGCGGGGTTCGAACACTTCCGGCGGTGGCGCTTTTCCTGCTGCTCTACGCCGCGGTGCTGGTTCTGATGAGGCGGGCCGTCCGGCGGGAGGCGGCCAGGGCGCTTCCCAGGATCACCGGCGCCGGTGACGGACCCGCAGTCCTTCGGGCGGGGGACAGCGTGCTTGCGGAGCTGGACCTGGAGGGGAGCAGGATAGTCATGGTGAGGGGCCTGAGGCCCGTCGGGGAAGGAACCGGACCCGCCGACCTGCTGCGTCCGCTGGAGACGGCACTGGCCGTGGCCGGCGCCAGGACCGTGAGATTCGAGGAGTGGCCGGGGGAGGAGATCCAGCTGGAGATCGCAGGCTACCACCGGGTGGAAGGGGTCTGGCAGAAGGTGCTGCCGCTTGCCGCCGGAAGGAGGGTTTCCCCTTGAGCTCGGATGAGAGACAGAAGCAGCGCTGGGACTACGTTCTCATGGCCCTGTCGGTCCTGCTGGGCGCGGCGCTGCTCTACAGCGCCAGGGCGGTCTGGCACCCCCTGGTTCTGCTGGGTGTCTCCGCCCTGCTCCTCTGGCCGTACAGGGACAATACCGCCGTATCCAGGGTCCTGCTGGCAATGGCCGCCGTTGGCTTCATCTGGGCGTTGAGCGAGGTCTCCGACCTGCTGGCCCCGCTCTTCGCCGCCCTGGCCCTGGCCTACGTCTTCGCGCCCCTGGCCAGGTGGCTGTCGGCGGCCACCAGAAGGTGGGGCTTCCTGCGTCTTCGAAGCTCGGCGGTGGCCCTGGTCCTGAGCCTGCTGATCCTGGCCCTGATCGGGCTGACTGGGGCCCAGATCGGCAGCCTGCTGGTCAGGCAGTCCGACGAGCTGGTGGATCTGGTGGACAGGGCGGAGACCTACATCAGCCAGGATCTACGCGGCCCTTCCGAGGGCACCGGAATCACCGCCGCACTGGTGCGGGGGGCGGTGGACGCCGTAGAGCAGATCACCCAGAGGATTCCCCAGCTGTCCCGGTCACTTCTGACCAGTGTGGGGGGCGTTCTCACCGGAGCCCTGGGCGTGCTGATCACCCTGCTGTTCTTCTACTACCTGATGAAGGACTACAACATCCTCCGGCACGGCTTCCGGGAGCGCTACCTGCCGGACTCGGTGAACAGGTTCCTGGGCAAGCGGATGAGCCGGATCAACGGCATACTACGCAGCTTCCTGCGGGGCTACCTGATAACGAGCTCCATAGTGTTCCTGCTGACCCTGGGGCTGCTGCTGTCCTTCGGCATCGAGATAGCGTTCCTGCTGGCGCTGCTGGCCGGCCTGCTGAACATCGTGCCCATCGTCGGCTTCTGGCTCACTACTGTCCTGATCCTGCTGGTGGCCATGGCCACCGGCCATGACTGGACCACGCTCTTCCTCCTGTGGGCGGGACTGGCGGCTATCAACATCCTGGAGGGCAACTTCCTGGCGCCGAGAATAGTGGGCCGCAAGGTGGGTCTTCACCCGGTGGCGGTGATACTGAGCATAGGCATCTTCGGCCGGCTCCTGGGCGTGGTGGGGATTCTGCTGGGCATACCCCTGGCCGCCATACTGTCCCGGGAGTGGGAGGACTTCCTGCGCCGCCGCAAATCGGTGCCTGACGTTAACTAGTCAACTATTTTTCGTAGCCGATGCTTCCCCAGCCGTGCTTGGGTGAAGTCGGAAAAATAGTTGACTAGTTAACGTCAGGCACTGCTCTCAGGCGCCGCTATTGATAGCGCTGCTCCCGCCAGGGGTCACCGCGCATGTGGTAGCCGTGGGACTCCCAGTAGCCGGGGTCGTCGGTCTCCCGCAGCTCCAGTCCGGTAACCCACTTTGCCGCCTTCCAGGCGTAGAGGTGGGGCACTATCAGCCTTGCCGGGTAGCCGTGCTCCGCCGTCAGGGGCCTTCCGTTGAAGCCGGTGACCAGCATCACGCCGGGGGTGAGGAAGTCCTCCAGCAGCACGTTGGTGGTGTAGCCGTCGGCGCAGTGGACCATCACAGACACGGCGGCACTGTCCGGATGGGCCAGCTCCATGAGGGTCGAGCCTTCCACGCCGGTCCAGCTGTCACCCAGCCGCGACCAGCCGGTGACGCAGTGGAAGTCCTCCACGCGGGTGGTGCTGGGAAGTCGGCCGAACTCCTCCCAGGTCAGCGTGGTGTCGTTCTCCACCGCCCCCCAGATCCGGAGCTCCCAGTCGTCGGTTGTCAGGTACTGGCTGCCCCGAAACGAGAAGACCGGGAACTCGTCCTCCAGCACCCGCTGGCCCGGGGGTACCCGGTCTCCGGAACTGTCCTGCGCGCAGGCCACAGCGGCCAGCAGCAGGGTGGCCAGCAGGTACCTGCCCGTACGCATCAGCCCGGGTTGCCTATGAACGACTGCTTGAGCCTCTCGGTCTTGTCCTTGAGCTCGCGGTTCATGACCGCCACCGTCGTGAACGCCTCGTCGGCGAACCTCAGTCGCTGTATGAGCACCTTGCTGAGGCCGTAGAGGAACCTGGCGGCCACGAACGGCTCCTCCACCATGAAGTGGACGAAGCGCTCCTTGCTCATCTTGTAGAGGGTGAGATCTTCCGAGGCCATCACGGTGGCCGACCTCGGCCCCTCGTATATGAAGGACATCTCGCCGAAAACGTCGCCCTCGTCGAATACGGCCAGCGGCACCTGGTCCTCGTCCCACTCGTCCACGGCCTTGGCCTTGCCGGACTTCACGACGAAGAGGTCCGTGGACTCCTCGCCCTTCTTGACGATCACGTCTCCCGCCTTGAACTGCACCTCTTCGCATCCGCCCAGAAAGGTGTCCTTCTCAGAGGCCTCCAGGACCGAGAAAAACAGGTTAGACACAGGCAGCTCCTTCCATCTGTTGTTGCGCCCATCCTCCTACCGCAGAGTACAATCGTACCCACGGGTCAATCTTCAGGCAAGTCCGTCGCTCAAGGTACCGCCCTGACTCTCTCGCCTTCCGATACCCTGAACTGGCCCTCCACCACGACCGAGTCCCCCGGCTCGAGGCCCGAGGCGATCTGAACCCGGCCCCGGTTGGAGATTCCGGTCTCCACGGGCATGACACGGGCCGTACCGTCCTTCACGGTAACCAGCTCGAATCCGTCCATCGTGCGACGAAGGGCTATCTCCGGGACCACCAGCGCACTCTCGGCTGTCTGAACCGCGACGGCGGCGCGGCCGGTCATGCCCGGCATCAGATCGCCTTCGGCATTGTCGAGCGCTATGCGGACCGGCACCAGACCGGATACCGGATCCACGGATCTGGCCGCCGAGCTGACCACCCCCGGGTAGTTGCGTCCGTCGTAGGCCGTGATCGATACGTATGCGGGAAGGTTCGAATGCAGCCGGGGAAGGTGGCGCTCGGGAAGGAGCACCTTGGCCATGAGGGCGGAGGAGTTGGCGATGGAGAGGATGGGGCCGCTCCCCGCCATGTTTCCCTCCTGGGCCCATATGCGCCCGATCCTGCCGTCGAAGGGAGCGTCGATGTAGGCGTTGGCCCTGGTGCTCAGGGCCTGCTGGTTGCCGGCGTAGGCCTGCTGCAGCTGAGCCTGCGCCGATTCCAGGGCGGCCTCTGCTCCGTCCACCTGCTGCTCGCTAACGGCTCCGGCCTCGTACAGGGAGCGGATCCTGTCGTAGTTCTTCCGGGCGTTGTCCAGGTTGGCCCTGGCCGCCGCTATGGCGGCCTGTGCGGTGGTGACCCCCGCGCTCACCTGCCGGTCGGTGGTCAGGCGGACCAGGTGCTGGCCCGACGTAACGCTGTCGCCTTCCGTTACCATGACCTCCCGGATCCGGCCTCCCATGGCGGGGTAGATGAGGGCCTCGTCCGTGCCCTCGAGCCTGGTGGCCGCGTAGACCTCCTCGGTTATCTGTTCCGGCTCCATCACCTTGACCGTAACCGGTACGGGACCTTCCTCCTCCTCCCGTGCGCCGCCCGGTCCGCAGGCTGCCAGCAGCAGGGCGGCGGCCGCCGGGACGACAGGTGAGATACTGCGATGCATCATCAACCTCTCTCCGTCAGAAGGGCCATTCGGCCTACGGCCCGCATGAGCTCTATCTCCGCGCTGCGAAGGTCGTACAGCGCCGAC
>CAZKJG010000014.1:0-23203 GCA_964553045.1 uncultured bacterium
CATTTCCCGAAGGGGTATCGGCATCCCTACGCGCCCGAGGGAGATGGCCGACGCGGTCGACAGACCCCATACTAGGATGTGTCCGCAGCTCCGTCAAAGCCTCAGGGAGGTAGCCATGCTGCGATTTCTTCTGGCCATTGCCATGCCGGCGGCGGTTTTCGCCGATGCGGGCTACCTGGGCTCGGTCGCTCAGGGCCCCGTGCCGGCGGGCAGGGAGTCCACCCATGTGAGGATGGTGTGCCAGGACGTTCTCATAGAGGTGGGAGAGAACACCTACAGCATCACGGGTGACTTCCTCTTCGCATCCGAGGCTGACGAAGGCCCGGTCTACATGTACTTCCCCCTGGATGTTCTGACTCCATTCGTGGGCGCCCTGTATTCGGCAATGGAGCCGGAAGACCTTCTCCGGCGCGTGAGTGTGACCGTCGACGGCGAGCGAGCCGAGGTCTTCGCGCTGATGGTCTGCGAATGGGATCCCGCCTACATGCCACCGGCCGACTGGAAGAGGGTGGTGGAGCTGCTGGAGCCTCTGAGCGAGGAGCGGCCGGAAGCGGGCCGGCCGCTGTACGTCCGCAGGATGGTGGGTGAGAGAGAGCTATCCGGAAGCCCCCGTGGGGACGACAGCGCGCATCCGGCCCTCCGCTGCCAGTCTGTAAATGCCGCGTGGATAGCGGAGGCGCCGCCCGGCGACACGGTTCTCGTGGAATGCGTCGTGACCGGCAACATGTCCACGGACTACTTCGGCGAGAGGGCCATTCTCTGCTATCCCCTCCAGACTGGAAGCAGCTGGTCCGGACCCATAGGCCGGGGCAGGGTGACGGTGGTTACGGCCGACTCAATCCCCATGAGCAGCATGGTCTACACCACAGGCGTGATGATGCCCCCGGAGAGCCGTCCCACTCCCTTCCAGTACATGCCGCTGCCGCAGATTTCGCGTCATCCCGCCTTTCCCGGAAGCCGGCTGGCCCGCCTGGAGGGCCGGGCGTACGGTGGGGCGCTGGTCTGGAGCTTCAGGGACTTCGAGCCGGCGCTGGCGCCCACCGGATGGAGGGCGCTGCATCCCGGCCTCGGCGACATGTACGGCCTCGTGGCCGACAGCGTCGGCAGCTGGCGGTCGGGGGATATCGAACGCAGGCCTGCGGCCTGGGCCGGTTCCTACGTATACATCTACCTGTCCAACGATCAGCCAGAGGGACTTTCTGTCATATCCGTGGACGGACTGCCCCTCCGCAGATCACCGGAAGAGGGTGCAGAGGCATTGGCTGTGCTTCCGGTCAGTACGGGGCTGAATCTTCTGGAGCGTAGGGGGAGCTGGCTTCGAGTGCGGGCGCGGGTTGATGAGCCTCTCGGAGGCGGAAGCGCGGGTGAGCGTACGGGATGGGTGAACCTCCGCCGGATAGGCGAGGAGGGTCTGGTGCTTCCTTCGGCCCTTCCGCTGCTCTGACCGGTTGCCGACCTAGAACAGAACGGCCCCGGTCAGTCCCACCCAAACCCCGTCGAAGTCTATGATGTTGAACTTCGAGGACAGGTCCGCCCTTCCGAAGGGCAGGGCGAATTCCTTTCCGATCAGTATGTACATGCCCGGAAGGGTGCCGCTCCAGACGGCCTCGGTCTCTTCATCGATGTCCTTTTTCGCCTCGATGGGGTAGAGGGCCGGACCGAGGCCCCATCTGAGGCCCACCATCGTCCGTGACGCTCCGGCCGTGAGGATCACCATGGAGTAGTCGTATCCCTTAGATGAGTCAGGGTCTATGCCCAGCTGGGCGAATTGCAGCTCGGCATCCAAGTCCACCGGCCCGGCACCGTATCGGGTCTTCAGGCCCAACACGAAGCTCGTTTTCCACGGGTCGTCCTCCTCCTGTATTGGGAGCAGGGCGCCCAGGCTGGGGCCCACCTGCAGCGAGAGCATCAGCGAGCAGAGCAGGGGTGTGATCATGCAGCTGCCTCCGATCCATTGTTGGGTTGAGTACCTGCTCGAAAGACCTTTCCGACGTCGTAACAGATACCTTCCGGAAGAGCCGGGGCCTTCACCCTGCCCCAGGTGCTCCGCTCCAGCGGAGACCGGTTACAGACCGGGACGCTCAGGCCGCAGATCTTCCCCATCACGTTCGCGCAGCCGTCCATCGCGCTGGCTCAAGCGCAGAGCCGAAAGTGGAGCGAAGGGAACCAGTGCCGGGATCAGGGGACCGAGCCCAATCATCATGAACCTTCATCTAATTCGCTGTATTCAAGCACATACAGATCATAGACGGACAGCTCCTGCGGTCAAGCTGCGGCTTGGCCGACATCAGACGTCCGGCCGCAGCCCCATGTTGAAGAATGCGAAGGCCCATCGATCCGCCTGCTCCTCTATGGCCTTCGACAGCGACTTGCCGGCGCCATGGCCTGCCCTGGTCTCCACCCGTATCAGCACCGGCCGGTCGCAGTCCTGGGCCTCCTGCAGCCGGGCGGCGAACTTGAAGGAGTGTGCGGGCACCACCCGGTCGTCGTGGTCGGCGGTGGTGATGAGCGTCGCCGGGTAGCACTCCCCGTCCTTCAGGTTGTGGTAGGGCGAGTAGCCCAGCAGGTAGTCGAGCATCTCCGGGCTGTCGTCGGCGGAGCCGTAGTCGTAGGCCCAGCCCGCGCCGGCGGTGAACCTGTGGTAGCGAATCATGTCCAGAACCCCGACAGCCGGCAGGGCAACCGAGAACAGCTCCGGCCGCTGGGTCATGCAGGCCCCGACCAGCAGGCCTCCGTTGGAGCCTCCGGACATGGCCAGTCTCTCGGGTGACGTGTACCCGTTGTCGATCAGATACTCGGCTGCGGCCAGGAAGTCGTCGAAGACGTTCTGGCGCTGGAACCTCCTGCCAGCGTCGTGCCAGGTCTTCCCGTACTCGCCGCCGCCGCGGATGTTGGGTACGGCGTAGACGCCCCCGTTCTCCAGCCAGGCCACTGCAGTAGTCCGAAACACCGGTGTCAGGCTGTTGTTGAATCCGCCGTAGCCGTACAGCATCACGGGATTGCCGCCGTCCAGCTTCAGCCCCTTTCTGTGCGTGAGCATCATGGGGATTCGCGTGCCGTCCTTCGAACTGTAGAAGACCTGCCTCGACTCGTAGCCGGAGGGGTCGAAGTCGACGCCGCTCTCCCTGAAGACCTCGGTGGTTCCTGAGTCCGTATCGTAGGAGTAGATCGTGGGGGGCGTGAGGTAGCTGGTGAAGACGTAGTAGAGCGTGCTCTGGTCCCACTTACCCGAAAGGCCCGTTACCGTTCCCTTTCCCGGAAGGGCAATCTCCTCCCGGCTTTCGCCGTCGGGTGAGACCCGGAAGACGGCCGACAGGGCGTCCCGCAGGTAGCGGGCGAAGAAGCTGCCCCCTCCGGCGCTTACGCTGAGCGGCTCAGCGGTCTCCGGTATCACGTCCGTCCAGTCGCCGGGGTCGGCGCTGGAAGCGTTCATCCTCACGAGCCGCCTGTTGGGGGCGTCCATGTCGGTCAGGATGTAGAGGTCATCCCCAATGCTGTGGACGAAGTAGTGGCCGTTCTCGAAGTCGTCCACCACCCGGACCGTCGGGGAGTCGTCACGGGTCAGGTTCTTGATGTAGAGCTCGTTGCCCTTGGTGGACTCGGCGGCGCTGATCACCAGCCAGCGGCCGTCCTCGCTGGTCTCGCCGAAGATGTAGCGCCGGGGGGTCTCCTCGCCGCCCAGCACCAGCTCGTCCTCGCTCTGGGGAGTTCCCAGGCGATGGTACAGAAGCCTGTGGTGCTGTGTCTTCGCGCTCAGGCGGCTGTCCTCGCCGGGCACCTCGTAGGAGCTGTAGAAGAAGCCCTCCCTGCCCTTCCAGGCCAGGGCGGAGAACTTCACGCTGTTCAGGCGGTCATCCAGCAGCTCCCCGGTCCCAGCGTCGATGACGAAGACCTTCCGCCAGTCCGAGCCAGCCTCGGAGATCTGGTAGGCGGCCAGGCCGCCGTCCCTGGTGAACTCTATGCCGGCCAGGAAGGTGGAGCCGTCCTCGGAGAAGGTGTTGGCGTCCAGGAACACCTCGGGCTCTCCGCCCTTCCGCTGGCGGTACAGCACAGGCTGGTCCTGCAGACCCTCGTTGCTGAAGAAGTAGGTGTAGTCGCCTTCGATGAAGGGAGCGCTGTATCTGCGGTAGTCCATCAGGTTGCGCAGCCTGTCCCGCAGGGATTTGCGGAAGGGAATGTTCCGCAGGTAATCGAAAGTCACCTCGTTCTGCCGGCGTACCCAGTCTTCGACCTCGTCGGCGGTGTCGTCCTCCAGCCATCGGTATGGGTCGGGCACCGATCTCCCGTGCAGCTCGTCCACGACCTCCCGCTTCTCCGTGCGGGGGTAGGCCGTCCCTTCCTTCTGCGATTCCGCCATGCCTTCCTCCAGGTGGGATGCTGTGTTCTGTTTACGGCAGTGTTACCACTGATTGTCGCGGGAGAAGTCCCTCGGGTCAATGGCAGAGAACGGGGACCGATCGGGACAACGGAAGGTAATCAGGCCATGGCCGGGAAGCCGGTGGGTGTCCACTGGAGACCGACAGGACTGCCTGTCGGTCCGCAACGGGGCGACGGGCCTTGTAGATGGCCGGCGCCTTCCCAATACTGTAGCCGTCAGTTCAATCCGCGGAAGGACTGCAATGGGCCTGTTTCTGCGCAAGGCGTTCAGCTCCGGTCCGGTGAGGCTGAACCTCTCCAAGGGGGGTCTGGGCCTGTCGGGGGGCGTGAAGGGTGCCAGACTGAGCGCCGGTCCCCGGGGACTGCACCTCTTTTCCGGCCGGGGCGGCCTCTACTACCGAAAGCGGGTGGGGGCGGCGAAGCGGGAAGGGGGAGGCTCCGGAAGCGGCTGCCTGCTGATTCTTCTGATCCTGGCCGTAATAGGGCTGGTGAGCGTAGCGGTGAGCTGGCTCGGCGACCATCCCTGGGCCGCCGCCGGCTTCGGTGCAGGGCTGCTGGCGGGGCTGGCTGCCTGGCTGGTCGTCAGGCACCGGCGGAAGGCTGCCCTTCGGGAGTACCGGGCCGCCCTGGAGGATGGTCTGGTATTCGGCGAGGAACCGGTCTCGGATCAGTTGATGAGGGCCCTGGCCCGGCATCGGGTGCGGGTGCCCGGTTCGAGTAAGTGGCGGCAGAGTCTGGCCAGGACGGAGGGGGACGTCTACCAGGCTCTGCTGGACAGGGTGCTCGAGGACGGGGTGATCACCGAAGGCGAGAGGCGCAGGCTTCGGGCCCTGGAGGAGCTGGCCTCCATGCCGGCCGAGGTGATCCTGGCTGTAAAGCTGGAGGTATTCGAGGCGGCCTACGTCGATGCGGTAGCGGACAGGCGCATCACCGAAGAGGAGTACGAGCGGCTGCACAATCTGGCCTCGGGTCTGGAGATCCCCTCGGACATCGTGCGGCCGGAGATGGAAGTGCTGGAGGACATCCGGCGGGCGCAGGAGCTGGAGCCCCCGCTGCCGGAGCTGGACCCGGATGTATCACCCCTGCACGTAACCCGCAACGAGACGCTTCACCACGTGGGAACGGGGCAGGTCTACACCCGCCGCCGCGACGAGGGTGAGCCCGACGGCTGGCACTACTCCCTGAAGCGCGATGGTGACCTCGTGCTGACCAGCCGGAGGCTCAGGGTGGAGGACTCCGGGACCACCACGCTGAAGCTGGATGAGATCGAGGACCTGGAGGTGGACCTGGACCGCGGCTACGTATTCGTCTACAAGGCCGGCTCCGGACGGCCCACCATACTCGCCTGCGATCGGCCGGTGACCCTGGCCGGGATGCTGGAGCTGCTGGCCGGAGCGAGGGATGCGGCCTAGGCCGGCGGGTTTCGCCCTTTCGAGAGGAAACGCTATGAGGCTGATGATGGTGTCGATATGCGCAGCGGTGCTTCTTGCTGCTGCTACGGCATCTGCCGAGGCCGGGCTTCCCTGGGACGCCTTCGTCCACCCCGACACCACCGCACTTGAGAGCTTCGAGGCCCTTTCCGAGTCGACCGCGGCCGTCCTGGTGGGAACCGCCCTGGACACGCTGTACGCCATGGGGGGAGACGACATCAGGTTCTGCGATCTGATGAGGATAGAGGCTCCGCTGGGGGGATGGCTCCTGGACGGGCTGTTCCGCCTGGAGGCCGAGGGTGCCGAGTACGGCGCCTTCCGGGTGGGGGTCAGCGACTCCGCCGGGGTGTTCGCCGTCATAGCCCTGGGCAGGCGGGAGGACGGGGGTACTGCGTGGCTTCCCGCTCCGGGCCCGGACTGTGTGGTCCCGGAGGGCGAGGCGGCTCCCGAAGGCCTGCTGACCTACGAGTTTCTCCTGGAGCGGGAGGAGTTCGAGGACCTTGAGGAGCGGTTCTAAAGCTCCGATTAGACAGGTCTCGCAGTAGCGCTTGTCCCTGCGCAGGTGACCTCAGGGCAGTCTGACTATCGGTCGAGCCCGGACGCCGTCTGGGCCCTTGAGTCTGACAAGGTACACTCCGGGGGGGACTTCAGCCCCCCATCGGCCGGCCCCGTTCCACACGAGCGACCCAGCGTCTGCACTGCCGTAGGCGTCGCGGAGGATCACCACCACTCTGCCGGAAAGGTCCAGGACCGATATCTCGACCCGCCCCGGGGAGACGGTCCGGTAGGTGATGGTCGTGGCGCCGTGGAACGGGTTGGGGGAGACCGAGGAAATTTCAAACGCCGGGAGCCCGGCATCCGTATGGCCCCACGTCCCGGCCTCCAGCCTTACCTCGACCGAGTCCATCGCGGGACTGAGCAGTATGGAGTCACCGTAGCAGAACTGCCAGTTCCATGGGGACGTATCGCCGTGCAGGTATCGCTCCATGTAAGCGGTTAGGTAGGTGCGTATTATGGACTGCTGCTGCTCGCGGGTTATCGTGGCGGTGCCGCCGTCCTCCCACCAGTAGGAGTAGTCCATGCAGTAGCCGTGGTTGGCGCCCGCGATGACGCCGAAGGCGCCGGGAGCGGGAGCGTCGGCCCACATGGCCTCCCTGACATCCTCCCATGGAGCTATGTCGTCCACCGATCCGGCCAGGACGAGCTTGGGCACATCCAGGTCCGCCGATTCCACCGGAGGAGTGGTCTGGGGCGAGCAGAAATTGACCACCACCAGCAGGGTGTCCTGCAGGTCGAAGGTGTCGGCCGCCAGAAAGGCGCAGCCGCCGCCCATGCTGTGTCCGGTGAACCCCCAGGATGTGGCGTCGACCTTTCCGTAAAAGGGGTCTCCGGGGGTCTGGCCCAGCTCCGCCGCGTACAGCGCGGCGTCGACCATGCATCTGGCCCGGGTGTAGTGCTCGGGCGTCCATATGGGGTTGGAGAACGTGGGAAGCACGGTGACATAGCCCCATGAAGCCAGATGCTCGGCGTAACTGTAGTAGCGGTCTATTCCCATCTGGAAGCCGTGGCCGAGCACCACCAGGGGGCAGGGAACGGCCGAGGGCGGTATGACCCCAGATGAGTCGGGGTAGTAGAGGCGGGAGTCCTCCATGGTCTCGTAGACCCCGGGAATATCCTCTACCCGGTGGTCGAAGCCGTACATTCCCGGCTGGGAGTAGTCGGCGGAGGCCGGGGTCAGCATTGTCAGAAACGCGATGAGCAAAAGCGTACGGGACATGGCGGCGCCCTCCTTCCCACTTATCGCAATTACTGCAGAAGATTAATATCCGGCTGACCGACTTCGGTCAATCCGGCCGGGAAGCGGCTGGACCATCCGCGCTTATGCTTTCCAGGCCGTATGATCGGGTTTCGCGGCGGAGGCGCAACTTCCGGAGGGTGGCTTACGACATGACCGGGGGAAGATTCGGGCCCTACGCGGTTTTCCGGCTGGCGGCGGTGCGCAACCTGCTGCTGGGCGGGGTCCTCGTTCGTGTAGGGGCGGCGGCCCAGGGGCTGGCCATAGGCTGGGAAATGTACCAGAGGACCGACCAGCCCCTGGCCCTGGGCCTGATCGGCCTGGTTCAGGCCGTTCCCATGCTGCTGTTCACGCTTCCCGCAGGCTACCTGGCCGACGTTTTCGACCGCAGGTGCGTCATGGTGGCGGGGCTGGCCGGCACAACGCTCACCTCGCTGCTGCGGGTGGGCCGGCTCGATCCGGGCAGAGCAGAGGAGGCTTCCGACACGGGTGAGGGCTAGGGGTTTGCGTTTTACTCTGCCCGCTGGTACACTGTCCGGGGCCGGATGCTCGAGGCCCGTGTGGTGACTGACCCGAAGGTTTGCGACTTGCACCTGTGCCCGTTGGGAGGGTGACATGGGCTCTGTGTGGACGCCGATCAGGGGCACGTGGTGGATATGGGCCATACCCATTGTCGTGTTCACCGTGACCGGCGGAGGAATCATCCTGCTGGCCCGGGCGGTACCGCCCGGAGTGGATGGCAGCTTCCAGTGGATGGACCGAAAGACCGAGATGCATCTTCTCGGGGTCTTCTTCATCGTCTTCCCGGCACTGTTCTCGGCTGGCCTCGCCCTGATGCTGCGCAGGGGGGCCCGCAAGGCGGACCGGCTTCGGTCCGAAGGAATTCCCTGCAGGGCGATCGTGCTGGACGCTGAGCCGACCGGCACGACGATCAACGACGTTCCCGAATACCTGGTCTTGCTGGATGTGCATCCGCCGGACAGGCCGGATTTTCAGACCGGCCTGAAGGTTTGCGTGGGGATGTCGGCCCTGGACAGCCTCAGGCCGGGCACCGAGGTCAGGGCCTGGGTCGAGAGGGAAGATGGTCCGGGGCTGCTGGTGGACTTCGGCGGAAGTATGGGAGTGGGGCCGGACTAGGCTGAGGCCGCCCCAGGCGACCTCAGCCCGACAGATCCTACTCCTCGCCCTCCTGGCCGGCGAACCCCAGAACGCTGAGGCCTGTCTCGGAGGAGGTTCCTGCCTTCTGGGCCAGGAATGCGGCACCCAGCTGCTCTATGTGGTCGCCGATGTCGTCGAAGTAGTTCAGGTGTATCTGCTCCTCGTCGATGATCCTCTCGAAGAGCTTGGCCGTGATGCTGTCACCGTTCTCGCGGCAGACGGCCTGGAAGTGGTTGTACTTCTCGATGGTGTCGTCCTCGAGGCCGCTGTCGAAGGGGTAGATCTGCTGCACGGCCTGGCCTGGTGTGACCTCTGCGGCGCGGTCGGTGGTGGGCTCTCCCTCCAGCTCCTTGATGCGCTCGGCGAAGTGCTCGGCGTGCTTCATCTCGTCGATGGCTATGAGCTTTATCTTGCCCGCCAGCTCGCCGTAGTCCATGTCGTCCAGGGCGTAGTGCTGGTTCATGTACTGGACGATGGCGTGGAGTTCCATCCTTCTGGCCTGGTTGAGGACCTCTATGACGGCGCTCCTTCTCTCTGCCCTGCTCTTCTCGGCCATAATCCGTCCTTCCCGGATTTGGGTAAGACACATCGAGCTTATGGAATAATCAGCCTTTGGCGGATCGGCAAGTGCGAGAGGCTTTGGGCGGGCGGCGGCTGCGTGTATTGTCTGGCTGCGTGGATGACGCCCCTGCAGCACATGCAGGCCCTGAACAGACCGGGAGAGGTACAAAATGAACAGGATAGCCGCCGCGCTTACAGCCGCCTGCCTGCTGGCGGGCGGATGCTCCTCGACCTCCACCGCCCGGGGGCAGCAGCAGCCGCTGGTTTCTCCCGGCGGCGAGTACGTACTGACCGTCCCCGTTGAGGAGTCCGAGCTTCCCGGGATGGCCGGCACCCCCGTTTGGATGCTGACCATCTCGCACGTGGACGGCGGCGTGGTCCACCGGGACAGACTGTCGGAGTTCCCCGCCAGGTTCAACGTGTACTGGGATTGGGGGCTCGAGGGACGGGTCTGGCTGTACAACAGCGATGACGGCTCCGTATGGTTCTGGGAGGAACGTGGCGACTGGATCAAGTGGATGTGGGGCCATGGCCGCAACCGGGAGATAGACTACGATATAAGCCCCCCGGAGACAATATATCCCGATTACGTGGAGTAACCGCGCACCTTCGGGGGGGTTGATGCGGTCCCCCATATGCATATCCTGTAGTAGAGCAATCCGCTTTCCGAGACCTCGACTGTGGAATCTGCCCAGAGATCATGGCATTTGAAACTCTGGCCGACGGCCCCTTCGGCGGGGTCGGCGGCAGTTCTGTCGCCCGCGGTGGCATCTCTCCAGCCCGCCTGTGGAAGTGGTCTGAACCTGCGGGCGCCGGGAACTTCCGGGGTTGCCGCAGGATTTGTACAAAGGGGTGAAGCGCATTCGATGAAACTCAGTTACGGTACGAGGGAGCACACGGGCTTCGATAGCCTTCGCGATGCATACAGGAGGATCTCATCGATAGACCAAATGCTGCCGGCGCTTCTGGGGAGATTGTGGAAGGAAAGCCCCCGCATTCATGAGAGAATCGTGTCCTCCCGGAACCTCGCCGAGGCCCGGGAAAGCCTCTTCGAGTACCTCTTCGAGCGGGAGCGACACCTGCTGTCGCTGGGCTGCCGTCTTCATCCGCTGGAGAAAGCCAACACCAGGGAGGCCGTAGAGACCTTCAAGAACTTCCTGGGGCCGGTCTGCGAGAAGAGAGCCGGATGCTCCACGCTGGAAACTCTTCGACGCCTTGCGGCAGGTGATAGCAGTGCCGCCTCCCCCTGCTTTCTGCTGGAGATGATTCACCTGTTCCGAGCGCTGGAGGGACGTTCCGGCATCTACGGAGAGGGGAAAGTGCCGGCTGACTACATACCCCCCTTCCTGCGCCGAAAGGGCAGGGAGGCTGCCGTGGAGCGCACCAGGGCCCTGGACCGGGAGGCTTCCGAGATGCATGCGCTCATGCGCAGGTACCGTTCCGGACTGGAGCCGGAAGTGGTCCGCCGTCGCGAGGATAACCGGCAACGTATTCTGAATGCCATGCAGGGCACGGACGCGATGTGGGAAGACTACCGCTGGCATCTGGCCAACGTGGTGAGGGACCCGCAGACCCTGGCCGGACTCGTTGAGCTTCCCGGCAGCAGTCTGAGGGCTGTGGCCCTGGCATGCGAGAACGGCATACCATTCGGCGTCACTCCCTACTACATGAGCCTGATGGACAGCGATCCGGAAGAGGGACTGGATCACGCCGTCAGGGCCCAGGTCATACCGCCCCTGGACTACGTGAACGGCATGATCGCCCACAAGGAGGACAGGTCGGACTTCTTCGACTTCATGGGTGAGAGGAACACCTCTCCCGTAGACCTTGTGACCCGAAGGTATCCGAACATAGCCATCTTCAAGCCTTTCAACACGTGCGCCCAGATATGCGTCTACTGCCAGAGGAACTGGGAGATAGACCAGGTGATGGCCCCCAACGCCTTGGCAACCCCGGAGCGTGTCCGCAGGGCAATTCGGTGGTTCGAGGACCACGAGGAGGTAGAGGAGGTTCTGATAACCGGCGGAGACCCCTGCGTGATGAGCGACGCGAAGCTGGGTGAGCTGGTGGACCGGTTCGCCTCCATGGATCACATACGGAGGATAAGGATAGGCACCAGAACCCCCGTGGTCCTGCCCATGAGGTGGACGAAGGACCTTGTGGAGATGATGGGATCATTCAACGCTCCCGGCTCCAGGGAGGTATCGGTGGTCACCCATTTCGAGCACCCCTACGAGATAACGCCCCAGGCCCGAGACGCCGTGTCCAGAATCCGCCGGGCCGGAATTGGCGTGTACAACCAGCAGGTTTTCACTGTGGAGAACTCCCGGCGGTTCGAGAGCGCGCGGCTCAGGGTGGATCTTAGGAGAATCGGCGTGGATCCCTACTACAACTTCAACATGAAGGGCAAGTCCGAGACGGGCAGCCTTCGAGTGCCGATAGCCAGGATAATGCAGGAGCGCAAGGAGGAGGCCAGGCTGCTGCCGGGACTGGACAGGACCGATGAATCGGTGTTCAACGTGCCCAACCTGGGGAAGAACCATCTCAGGGCCTGGCAGAATCACAGGCTGATAATGGTTAGGCCCGACGGCCGAAGGGTATACGAGTTTCATCCATGGGAGAAGAACCTGGCCGCGGTGCCCTGCTATACGTACACGGACGTCTCGGTTCTGCAGTACCTGCAGAGGCTTGCGGCCAGGGGAGAGGATCCCTGGGACTACCGGACGCTCTGGTACTACTACTGATGCGATGTTCGTAAGTAATGAACTTATGAAATTCATATAATGAGTATGCGTTTTCTTATTGACTTTGTGCGTTTTTTATCGTAACTATTTAAGTCACGTTCTTTTGATAAGCACAGATAGCGCACTGGGCGACACAGCTCTGGCAAGGTGGTCGAGAATGAGAATCGGCAAGTTCTTGTGGTTTCTTCCGGTGGTGCTCATATGGGGGGTCTCCGTCCCGGCGTTTGCCTACAGCGAGACGCAGACGAACTGGAGCGGCGGTGAGGGCAGCCCCGGCCCGGTATCGAACTGGGAGGACGACTTCCATGTCTGCTCGCACATCGCCTTCTACGATACCCAGGGACAGCTTACGCTGGATGTCTCGCACACGACCCCGGTGGAGTACCCCGTGATGGGCGGCCTGCAGGGCGTGAGCAGCGTGTGGGCCACCGACATCAACGGTGACGGGCATGAGGACCTGATCACGGCCGACGAGGAGGACGGAAGGGTGTTCTGGTGGGAGAACGGCGGCGGCGGCAGCTCCTGGCAGGGAGATCTGCTGTCCGACGATTTCAGCGGCGCCGCTTCGGTCTGCGCGCTGGACGTGGATGACGACGGAGACCAGGACATCGCCGCCGTCTCCAGCTCCCAGAACCGGGTGGCCCTGTGGCTGAACCTCGACGGCAGCGGGGAGTACTGGACCCGAATAGACATAGACGAGTCTTTCGGCGGCGGGGTCGATATATACCCGGCCGACATCAACGGCGACGGATACGACGATCTGGTGGGTGCCGCGTACTCCGACAACGACATAGTCTGGTGGCAGAACGTCGACGGCAGCGGCAGCGACTGGATCAAGAGGCCCATCAACGTCAACTTCACAAGCGCCTACGGGGTCACTTCCGCGGACATCGACAACGACGGGAAGCTCGACGTAGTCGGTGTAAGCATGAGCTACTACAGCGGCTCGGCCTGCTGGTGGCGCAACGTTGACGGCTCGGGCAGCAGCTGGACGCAGTATACCATAGACGGGGACATAGACGGGGCCCGTGCGGTGGCCGCCGGCTACGTGAACGCCGATGATATGACCGACGTGGTCGTCGGAACCCACTACTCCGACGACGTGGTGTCCTACGAGAACCAGAACGGAGGCTATAGCTGGGCATCCCACACCATCGACACCAACTTCGACCAGGTCTCCGCACTGGCCATCGCCGATATGGACGGCGACGGAGACGGAGATGTAGCCGGCACGGCCGCCAACGGCGACGAGGTCGCCTGGTTCGAGAACCTCAACCGGGTGGGCACGGTCTGGACCAAACGAAGCGTCAGCGGTTCGCTCGGGGGTGCCAGCTGCGTGTTCATCGCCGATATAGACGGCAACGGCAACAGCGATGTGGCGGCCACGGGAGCGGAGTCGCACGAGCTGAAGTGGTGGGAGGTCGTGGGCTACTCGCCCGAAGGCAACCTGGTCTCGAAGATACTGGACACCGGTATCTACGCTGTGTACGAGACGCTGGACTGGACCTTCAGCGAGCCCACCGGGACCGACATCTACTTCCAGCTCAGAACTTCGAACAACCCTGGAAGCATGGGCTCCTGGTCCGATCCCATCAACGGTCCGGGCGGCCTGATAGACGTGGACATAGCCCGGTACGTGCAGTACATGGTCACCCTCGGCAGCGACGACTACACCGCCACCCCGGTCCTCCAAGACGTCACCATCACCTGGCAGGAGATCGGTGGAACCATGGAGGGCAGCACGGCCATGGGCGGGTTCGGACTGGCGGCGCCGGCCCCCAACCCCAGCACAGGAACCGCCTTGCTGCGCTTCGGCCTGTCCGGCGCCTCCGCTGCGACACTGGAGGTATTCGACTGCAGCGGACGACTGGTTCGCACGCTGGTTGACGGCGAGCTTGCCGCCGGTACTCACCAGGCCGAGGTCAGCGGTCTCACGCCGGGTCTGTACCTCTGCAGGCTGGCGGCGGATGGGGAGATTGCCACCAGAACGCTGGTTGTGATACGCTAGGACCCAGCGGTTTGAAGGCCGAGAGCCGGGGGCGCGCCCCCGGCTCTCTCTGTATGCCGGGACGCCATTGACGACCGATTCCTGTTTGGGGATGCTCTTGTCGGCAGAATGAAATGCCCTCAGCGGAAAGACATCATGTCGGAGACCGACGCCTCCATTCCGGGCGCTGAATCCAGCAGGACAGGATTGCCGAACGCCGAGACCCTCCTGAAGAAGGGCAGGTTCGCAGAGGCCGCCCACGCTCTCCTTGCTTCGGCCGGAGAGGCCGGTCCGCCGGCCAGGTGTGGACTCCTGCAGAGAGCGGCCACTGCCTTCTGGAAGGCTGGGGACTACGGACGGTCGGCGGAGGAGTACGAACGCGCGGTGGCCTGCTGCCGGGAGGCGGGGGACGGCGAGACCGAAGCCCGCTCCCTGCTGGGTCTGGGGGCCAGTCTGCATGGCATGGGCCGAATGGCCCGGGCGTACCAGGTCATCCACAAGGCCCTGGAAGTCGCCGAGGCCGCCGGCAAGGCCCGCATCATAATCGATGCCACCAACTGGCTGGGCATCGTCTGCAGGTCCCAGGAGGACTACGCACTGGCCATAGAGCACCACAGAAGGGCCCTCCGTCTTGCCAGGAGGGCCGACGACGCCGACCGCGAATCCGCATCGCTGAACAGCCTCGGTCTGGCCCACCATCATCTGGGCGACCATGACAGGGCACTGGAGAGCTTTCGGAAGGCCCTGGAGATACGAGTGCGGCTGGAGGACGGCTGGGGAGAGGCGGATACGCTCAGCAACATAGGTATGACCCTCAAGGACAGCGACCGTTTCGACGAGGCTCTGGAGTATTACGGAAGGGCCCTGGAGACCAGGAGGAGGGTGGGAGGCGACAGCCGGCTGGCAAATGTTCTGAACAACACCGGAAACCTGCTTCTCAGGATGGGCCGCACCCGTGAATCGCTGAAGCGCCACCAGGAGGCACTGAGAATCCGCAGGCAAGTATCCCACGTGAAGGGCATGGCCTCATCGCTTCTCAATCTGGCAGAGACATGGGCCGCGCTGGATCGGCCTGCAAGGGCGCTTCGCTGCCTGAGGGCCAGCCTCGGATTCCAGAGCGGCATGGATATTCCCGACCTGCGGTCCGATACCCTCAGCATGCTCTCGTCGGTACTGGAGAAGGCGGGGGATCTCGAAGAAGCGCTGAAAGCTGCCAGGGATGCTCTGGAGGTTTCCAGAAGGCACTACGCCGACAGGGAGCGTCGGAAGCTGGCCCAGGCCCGAGCGCTGCTGGAGACCGAGCACGAGGCCCGGGAGACCCGCGCCCTAAGGCGGAAGAACGAAAGGCTCAAGGAGCTCTCCGACATGCTGGCCTCCAAGAAGGAGCAGCTTCAGCTGCTGCTCGACTACGTTCCGGCAGTTATCGTATTCCGGGGCGAAGACGGCCGAATAGCCAGGCTGAACAGGTACGCGTCCGACCTCCTGGGTACCTCGCCCAGGGAGCTGGTGGGGGAGGAGTACGGCCCCCTCTTCGGCAGAATGGGCCTGGACAGCGACCGGGAGTTCCGGCGGGTCATCTCCTCCGGGGAGCCCCTGCTGGACCTTGAGCGGCATGTGTTCAGGGATGCCCGCGAGAGCTGCTTCGCCATGAACCTCCTGCCCTACCGTGACGCCGAAGGTGACGTCTACGGCGTTGTCGTATTCGCCGTGGACGTAACCGCCGAGAAAGAGGCCGAGGAGAAGAGGAGGCAGCTTCGCGAGTACCGTGAGCGCTCCCGCAGGCTGGAAAGCCTCAGCCACCTTGCCGGGACGGTGGCCCACGACTTCAACAACCTGCTTCTGGGGATCATGGGAAATGCCGAGCTGGCCTCCATGAAGATGCCGGATTCACCGGCGGCGGAGAACCTGGCCATCGTGCTGAAGAGCTCGCAGACGGCGGCGGAGCTGTGCAGACAGATGCTGGCCTTCTCCGGCAAGGGCAAGTTCGTCACCTCCCGGGTGGATCTCACCTCCGCGCTCAGGGAGATAGTGGAATCCGATTCCTTTCCCGCTCACGGCATAGCCCTGGAGCCCGGCGAAGGGCTGCCGCCCGTTGAGCTGGACCGGTCTCAGCTCAGGCAGGCCCTGGAAAACCTGGTGGAGGAGGCCGTCAGAAGAAAGGCGTCTCCGGGAAGACTCCGCGTGTCCACCGGCCTCTGTCATGCCGGGAGGGAAGCCCCGAATACGGCGGAAACCGGCCGGATGTGCGTATACGTAGAGCTCTTCTGCGGAGGCCTCGACATGGAGAGACCGCAGGCCAGGAGGCTGCTGGAGCCATTCCTTGACGGGGACCCGGCGGGCACCGGACTCTGGATGCCGGCGGTCGCCGGCATAGTAAGGGCCCACGGAGGCTATGTGGACATCGATGTAGACCGTCCGGGAGGAACCGCATTCCGTCTCTGCTTCCCGCCGGCCTCCGCTGCCGAGCCGGTCCTGATGGAGCCCGCCCCGGAGCCTGTTCATTCTCTGGAGGGCGGAGCGGTGCTGGTCGTTGACGACGAGGCAACGGTACGGGAGACGGCGAGGGAGATGATAGAGAGGCTCGGTTACCGCACCCTCACCAGCTCCGGCGGAAGAGAGGCCCTGGAGCTGCTGGCCGCCGGCGGTTCGGGCGTGTCCTGCGTGGTGCTGGATCTGACCATGCCCGGAATGGGGGGACAGGAGGTTCTGGAGAGGATATCCAGGGACCACCCGGGCATGCGGGTAATACTGTCCAGTGGTTTCTCAAGGGACTCGGCTGCCGACTGTGCCCGTAATCCCTGCTACTGCGGCTTTTTGCACAAGCCCTACTCCAGCTCCGAGCTGGAGGAGACGCTTCGGAAGATACTCTCCTGATCCGAGGAAGTACGACCGGGGGCGCGGAACCCGCGCCCCCCGGCAGCACTTGCCTTCATGTGCCGGCAGTTGCACGATAGTTGCACGTCGGTTGCACACCGTTTGGACGACGAGACAGAGACGGGGGAAAGATGGGCCGAAAGGGACCGGAAGCGGAAGGCGCCGACCGGAACGTGGTCATATGCGGCGGGGCCGGACAGGGAATCAAGACGGTGGAGAGCCTGCTGGCCGCTATTGTCAGGGCAGCAGGAAGGTACGTGTACTCCACGAAGGAGTACATGTCCCGCATAAGGGGCGGCAGCAACTCAACCGACCTCAGGATATCGGACCGGCCGGTGGAATGCCCGATCGACAGGGTGGACCTGCTGGTTGCCCTGGGGCCGGAAGCCGTCCGTCACATGGCCGGCCGCGCCGGAGCCGGCACCGCGGCAGTCGCCTCCCCGGAAGCCGTGGAGGGTGAGATGGAGGGCTTTCCCGGAAGGGCGTTTCCGGTGCCGATAGCGCACCTTGCCGAAGAGGCCGGAAAGGAGGTCTACTCGAACACGGTGGCCGCCGGAGTGGTGGCTGGAGCCGCCGGTATGGATCTGAAGACCTGTCTGAAGACGGTGGAGAGCCGCTTCGGCAGCATGGAGGAGGAAGACCGCGACGGGAACATGGCCGCCTTCAGAAGCGGCTATGAAGCTGGATGTGAACTGGATCTGGATTTCTCCCTTCCCGAGCCCGCCGAAGCCCCGGGGCCGAAGCTAATGCTCAACGGCGCCCAGGCTGTGGGGCTGGGAGCCATAGCCGGTGGCCTGCGCTTCATATGCTCCTATCCCATGTCGCCCTCGACCGGAGTACTGGCCTTTCTGGCAGAACAGGCCCGCCGATTCGGACTGGTGGTGGAGCAGGCCGAGGACGAGATATCCGCTGTGAACATGGGCTTGGGCGCCTGGTACACCGGCGCACGCTCCATGATAACCACCTCCGGCGGAGGTCTGGCCCTGATGTCCGAGGGCATCAGCCTGGCGGGAATGGTGGAGACCCCACTGGTTCTGCACGTGGCCCAGAGGCCCGGGCCGGCTACCGGCCTTCCCACCCGGACCGGCCAGGAGGACCTCGATCTGGTTCTGGGAGCCGGCCATGGGGAATTCCCGGTGGCCGTGCTCGCCCCCGGCTGCCTCGAAGAGGCCTTTCGCCTTACCGCCCGGGCCTTCTGGCTGGCCGAGAAGCATCAGGTGCCGGTATTCGTGGTGACGGACCAGTGCATAATGGACTCCTACCACCCTGTATCCGATCTGGACCTGGAGGGGGTCAGCCCTGAGAGGTTCCTGGTGGACGCCGGGAAGGACTACCGCAGGTACAGCCTGGAGCAGGGGCCGCCATCTCCCATGGCCGTGCCCGGTTCGGGCCCCGGCCTGGTATGCCTGGACAGCGACGAGCACGACGAGGCCGGACACATAACCGAGGACCTCGAGCTCAGAGTGAGAATGGTGGACAAGAGGCTGGGCAAGCTCGACGGCCTGGCCGCGGACGCGCTGGAGCCGGAGCTGACCGGCGACGGCGGCATACGGGTGGTGTGCTGGGGGTCCTCCAGGAACCCCTGCCTGGAGGCGGTGCAGAGGCTGGGGAGGAAGGATGTTTCGGTGATGCACCTGCCCCAGCTCTACCCCCTGCACGAAAGGGCGGGCGAGCTGCTGGAAACGGCGGAAGCCGTGGTGACTGTGGAGGGCAATGCCACAGGCCAGATGGGCCGCCTTCTCGGCGACATGGCCGGCATAACCCCGGACCACGAGGTTCTGAGGTACGACGGTCTTCCATTCAGGGCGGACACGCTGGCCGAGAGGCTGCGGAAGGTGCTGGAAGGGGGAGAGGGATGAGCTACATCCACGGGATGCAGGGGCTGGACATCGCCTGGTGCCCCGGGTGCGGCAACTTCGCCATACGCAAGGCGCTGCTGGCGGCGCTAGAGGACCTGGAGGTGCCACCGCAGAAGCTCGTTATCGCCTCCGGCATAGGACAGGCACCCAAGATGCCCCACTACCTGCGCTGCAACTGTTTCAACGGCCTGCACGGGCGTTCGCTGCCGGTGGCCACGGCCATCAAGGCTTCAAACCGCGGCCTCACGGTAATAGCCGAAGGCGGCGACGGGGACATGTACGGCGAGGGCGGCAACCACTTCATCCACTGCCTCAGGCGCAACCCCGATATCGTCAACCTTGTGCACAACAACATGGTCTACGGCCTCACCAAGGGGCAGGCCTCGCCCACCAGCATGAGGGGCTTCCACACTCCTGTACAGACCGAGGGGGTGATACTCGATCCCTTCAACCCCATCGCGGTGGCGGTGGCCCTGGACGCCTCCTTCGTGGCCAGGTCCTTCGCCGGCGACCACGACCATCTCAGGGGGATGATAACGGAGGCCGCGCGGCACCGGGGCTACGCCCTGGTGGACATCTTCCAGCCCTGCGTATCCTTCAACCGGGTGAACGACTACAAGTGGTTCAGCGAGCACACATACAGGCTGGAGGATGGCTACGACCCCACGGACAGGCAGGCGGCCTTCGCCAGGGCCATGGAGACGGAGGAGATGCCCCTGGGCGTGATCTACCGCAACTCCGGAAGGAAGACGTTCGAGGAGCAGCAGCCGGCCTGGGAGGACGACTCCCGGCCGCTGTACAGGCGCGAGAAGGACATGGAAGAATTGAGGGAGCTCGTGGAGAGCTTCCGGGGATAGAGGAGGAAAGATGGCTGCAGAGATGGGCGACGTGCTGGAAAACTTCGAGCTCTCCGACCAGGAGGGCGAGAGGGTCAGGCTTTCGGACCTCAGGGGTAAGCGGGTTCTTCTCTCCTTCCATCCCCTGGCCTGGACCGGCATTTGCACGAAGCAGATGAAGGCCCTGGAGGAGGCCATGGACCGTTTCGACAGCATGGGCGTTGTCCCCCTGGGCCTCAGCGTCGACGCGGTGCCCTCCAAGAAGGCCTGGTCGGACGACATGGGACTGGAGAGGCTGCGGATCCTGTCGGACTTCTGGCCTCACGGCAAGGTGGCGCGCTCGGCAGACATCTTCGTGCAGAAGCTGGGTTTCTCCGGCCGGGGCAACATAGCCCTCGACGGGGAGGGGCGCGTCATCATGCGGAAGATCTACGAGATCAAGCAGCTTCCGGACCTCGAGGAGGTGCTGGCCGAGCTCTCCGGCTGATTATGGACGTCACATCGGATGACGGTTTCCCCGACGGAGTGCTGCTGGACATGGACGGAACGCTTCTGAACACCCTGGAGGACATCCGTGACGTGGTGAACTCCGTTCTTGCGGACCACCGTCTGGGCCCCTTCGGTCTGGAGGATTACCGGCGTGGCGTGGGAAGCGGAGTCGATGCGCTCCTGGAGAGGCTTCTGCCGGATGCGGGTGGGCAGGTGGACCTGCATTGGCTGGCCCGGCAGGTCCGGCGGAGGTACGCCGCATGGGGCAACCCGAAGACCAGGCCCTACGAAGGGATACCGGCCATGCTGGATGCCATCTCGGATTCCGGCCTTCCCATGGCCATCGTGACCAACAAGCCCCAGGATGCCGCAGAGGGATGCGTCAAGGGATTACTTGACAGCTGGAGCTTCGCGGCGGTAATCGGCGCCGGCGGCGGGTATCCTCTCAAGCCTGATCCCTCGGGGTCGCTCCGGGCGGCTGCGATCATGGGAGCCGACCCAGGACGGGTACTCTACCTGGGTGATTCCGAGGTCGATATGCGGACCGCGGCGGCAGCCGGGATGGTTCCAGTGGGAGCTTTGTGGGGCTTTCGCGACAGGAAGACGCTGGAGTGGGAGGGGGCCCGGTACCTGGTGGGCCGGCCACCTGATGTAATGGATCTACTGACGGGCTAAAGCCGCATGGGATGATCGGATACAACCAAGACTCGGTGGAGGTAGCTTGGAATGGATGATCGGCAGTTCCGGGTCCGTGGAGAGACAGTGGAGATGGATACCGAGGGCTTCTCGGACATCGTGGACCTCTCCGGTGAGGTCCGAAGGGTGGTGGGCGAAAGCGGCGTGCGGCAGGGTCACGTCAGCGTCACCGCCGTCGGTTCCACCGCCTCGGTGACCACCATCGAGTTCGAGCCGGCGCTGGTTCAGGACATGCGGGAGCTGCTGGAGGAAATCGTGCCCTCCGACCGCCGGTCGCGTCATTCCGAGACCTGGGGCGACGACAACGGCTTCTCTCATATGAGGGCCAGCCTGATGGGGCCCGGTGTAACCCTTCCGGTGGAGGACGGCGCCCCCCTCACTGGCACCTGGCAGCAGGTTGTTGTTATAGATCACGACAACGGGCCCAGGCGTCGCCGGGTGAGGATTCAGGTGGCCGGTCTGGGCTGAGACAACATCGGACAAAGGCGGGGGATCGGGATGCAGGGAGATCTTTTGCAGCAGGTTCAGGTGGGTTCGAAGGTGCCGGAGTCCTTCGTATCGGAGTTCAACGTGCCCGAAGAAGCGAGGATACTCCTCAGGGCCACCAACGGATGCGTTCGGGCGGTTCCCTCGAGGTCGGGACGTCTCGAAGTGGAGGTCAGGGTAGCCGGGCACGTATCCCTGCCCGGGAGCAAGAGGCTGGCGACCTATCTCAGACCGAGCGACCCGTACATGATACTGGACACCGAATACGAGGACACGGGAATAAGGGCTTCCGCCGACTACGTCATCGGGCTTCCCGCCAGGGATACGGTTGATCTGACGGTAGAGCTTCTCAACGGGAGCTTCTCCGCGGAGTCCCTGCCCTGCGGGCTGGACGTATCCGTGGGAAACGGCGACCTCAGAGCGTCCGGGCTGACCGGAGAGCTCAAGGCCAGGCTGATAAACGGCTCCCTGGAGGTGGACGGCAGTCCCGCGGTCTCCTTTGTCAGGGCCGGAGGAGATGTGGTCCTGGACATAGGAAAGATCCCCTCCGGAGGCGCCTCCATCACATCTCTGGGCGGGGATGTAAGGATCCGTATGGCGGCCGGACTAGAGCTCCACCTCGCCGCTCGATCCGGCACCGGAGAGGTCAGCCTGACCGGGCCGTCACCCGAGAACGTCACCACCGGGAGGGGGAGCCTTCAGGGCGACCTCAACGGAGGAGGTCCCAGGCTGGGCCTGACATCGGTCAGCTCCGGAGTTTTCATCACCTCGGCCGCCGGCTGAGGATTCTCTCGGCCTTCGGCCTGGCACGGACGGGCAATGAGCATCTCCGACGAAGGAGTAATGGACTGGCTGAGGGACGTGGGAGTGCACCTGCCACCGGGCCTCGACGAAGTGGAGTGCGCGGCACTGGCCCGGAGGCCGGATGAGTCTGTCTACGCCGAGATGGACAGCGTCCACCGGCTGGTGGTGCACCATTCCGCCACTGAAACCGGCTCGGCGCGGCTGATTCGAGTCCTGCACCGCGGGGTGTTCGGCTGGGACGATATAGGTTACCACTACGTGATAGGCAACGGCACCGATTCGGCCGAGGGGCTGGTGGAGGAGGGACGCCCGGAATGGGCCGTGGGGGCGCATTCCAGAGGGAACAACAGCGACTCCCTGGGCATCTGCATGGTGGGTGATTTCCACAGCCGCGATCCCGGATGTCGGCAGATGCGGTCCCTGGGGGAGCTGCTGTCGGACATGCTGGGCCGCTACGACCTGGACCGCGAGGCCGTGCTGCTGCACAGACAGATGCCCGGCAACAAGACGGAGTGCCCCGGCGCCAGACTGCCTCTGAAAGCGGTTCTGGAGGCGCTCAGGTAGTGCTGCCGGAGGGGCTTGCCTGATTACCCGGGCCGTTGTATATACCTGCTTCCAATAGGGAGGTAAGTGATTACATGATAGCTGTTCTTACGTTCCTTCACGTGATAATTTGCATTCTGCTGGTGGCCATAGTACTCATGCAGAAGTCGAAGGGCGACGGCCTTTCCGGAGCCTTCGGAGGCGGAGGTGCACTCACGGCTTCCTTCGGAAACCGGGGGGCGGCCACGCTGCTCTCCAAGCTGACCACGGTCTTCGCCGTTCTCTTCATGGTCACCTCGTTCCTTCTGGCGATACTCTAGCCACGTCGCCGGGGTGGTGGAATTGGCAGACACGCTAGGCTAAGGACCTAGTGGGCGTTTTCGCCTGTGCGGGTTCGAGTCCCGCCCCCGGTACCACGGCCAAAGGGCTCCAGTGCAATGCGCTGGAGCCCTTTGGCGAGGCAGTTTGCTGTCGCAAACTGCACCGTACTGCTGCACTCCCGGCTGACACTCCAGTGCAATGCGCTGGAGCCCTTTGGCGAGGCAGTTTGCTGTCGCAAACTGC
>CAZKJG010000014.1:23303-90336 GCA_964553045.1 uncultured bacterium
CTGACACTCCAGTGCAATGCGCTGGAGCCCTTTGGCGAGGCAGTTTGCTGTCGCAGACTGCACCGCCCCATCCGCAGGAGAGGCTCAACCAGGGGCTGGTCGGCTACTGGGGGGGGACCTGGACGGTGCGTACGGGGCATCCGGCCCGTCGCACGGAGAGGGCCAGGGTATCCTCGGCGGTTATGAGCAGGCCGCGAAGTGTCATAGGGTGGTAGATGTGCATGTCGTCGGCGTACACGATGAGATCGCCGGGACGGAGGCCGCAGTTCCATGCGGGGCTGTCGTGCTCCACCCCGAGCAGATGCACGCCCGACGGTGTGGAGCCGCTGGAAGCGTAAGCGATGGCGGTTACCCCGAAGGAGGGCCCCTCGTACTCCTGACCGAAGATGGACAGCTTCGCCCACAGCTGCCAGATCTGCGAGGGCAGAACCACAAGCCGCTCCCTGACGGTGGCGCTGAAATTCGAGGCGTGGGCTACGGTAGAGAGGCCGGTTACGATTCCTATGAAATCCCCGCCCTCGGTGAAGGCCGCCGCTCCCATCATGCCCTCCAGCCGATCGGTGGAGAGCAGGAAGGTGCCATCGCTCTGGCGCTTCAGCATCCGGCCCTCGGTGCGCACGCGCCCCGCTCTGCCCTGGCCCACCAGGACCAGACGGTCGCCGTCGGAGGGCAGGTCCTCGCTGGGAAGGACGTAGGAGCTGAATACGTCCTCCTCGTGGGAGAGTATCGCCAGGCCCAGGTCGGGCAGGACCGTCTCGGTCATGAGTACGCCGGACTCCTCTTCTATGTACGGAACCCCTGCGGTAGCGAAGGGCAACAGCGTAATCACGTGACGGGGTGAGATCGCGGTGGCCGTGGCCAGCTGGACGGCGCCTCCGGTGGTCTGCACCCGAATCGTAACCACGGCGTCATCGGGCACCGATCCCAGAAGCAGGAGGATCAGGAGCTGCCACATGGCAGGCTCCTAGAAGCTGACGATGTTGGCGCTTCGCCTGTAGGGCGCGAGCGGCGCAAGAGAGACCTCCTCGGAGGACACCTTCGATGGAGCGGTAGAGAGGTCCCCGGGAAGCTTGCGATGCTCCGCTCCGGACACCGCCACTGCGGCGGACCGGGCCGCCGGTGCCGGGGAATCGGCGGGTATGAGGGTCGAGACCGCCAGGAACACGGCTGCAGCCGCGGCGGCGAAGGGCAGACCCAGCAGTAATCTCTGTCTGAGGCCCCCGCCGGCGGCAGCGGGATCTGACCCGATGTCGGCACCGGTCTCCAGCATTCGCCTTACGCTGCTCTCCAGATCTGCCGGGGGGTGGGGAGAGGAGATGGTCTTCATGACCCTGGAGATGTCACGGGTGAGCTCGAGGCGACGTCTGCAGTGCGGGCATCCGTTGACGTGGAAGCGGAGCAGGTTGCGCTCGTGCTCGGTGGCCACTCCGTCCACCACCTTGTCGATAAGCCTGGATGCGCTGCGGCAGTTCATCGCCACTTCTCCCAGTCGGCGCGCAGCATCTCGCGCAGCTTGTGCCTGGCCCTGTTGATGCGGGACTTCACCGTGCCGATCCTGATGCCGAGGATCTCCGAGATCTGCTGGTAGCTCATGTCGTGCTGCTCCCGCAGTACGAAAGGCTCGCGGTAGTGCTCGGGGAGGTCGCCTATGGCCTCCTCGAGGCTGGCCCGCAGCTCCACACGTCCGGCGTCGTAGTGGGGGGCCGTCTTCCCCGGGCTGGTGAGGTTTACGTTGTCCAGAGGTACGGTGATCCAGCGTGACCGCCTTCTCCATCTCTTCTTGGCCAGATTGCTGGCAATGGTGAATATCCAGGTGACCAGCGGCCTGTCCGGGTCGTAGTTCTCGCGGTATCTGTGGAGTCGGCAGAATGTTATCTGCAGCAGCTCCTCGGCCTCGTCCTCGTTGCCCAGCATGCGTATGAGCAGTGAGTAGACCGGCCCCTGAAATCGTCTGATAACCTCGGAGAACGCTTCCTCGTCGCCCTTGCAGAGGTCCACCATCAGCTGCGAGTCGGTGCGGGGATCCTTGTGCTTGCGCTTTCCCCTTACCAGCTGTACCGCCAAGAGTCACCTCCGAGCCGCCTGTGAGTTCGCCTGTCTCCGTCCCCGAGCTTCGGGACGTCTGCATTCTAACGGAATATACCTGAAGCACCCAAGTTTGTTCCACGGAGCCGTTCCAGGCTGGCGTGGTTGACCACCAGCCCCGCATGGGCAAATATAGCGACTATGAGAAAGAGCACCTTCCTGAGGCTTCTGTCCTACGTGAAACCGTACTGGGCTTGGACGCTGCTCGCCCTGCTGGCGGCCATCGTCTTTGCCCTGTCCAGCGGTGCGTCGCTGGGCATGATACTGCCCGTATTCGATGACGTGCTAAAGGTCTCCGGGGGGGAGAGCGAAAACCGGGAGCTGGTTCCCATGCTGCGGGAGGACGTCGGAACGAGGCTGCAGCGGGTGGGATCCGAACTGGGCTCGCTCGACCTCGCAGGAGCCGCGGATGCTCTGGGCGAGACAGGCAGCGCTCTCCGGCAGTCCCTGAAGGCCTCCAAGCCCCAACAGGCTCTGGCGGCCGTGATAGCGGTCCTGGTGCTGCTGATCCTCATCAAGAACTCCTCGAGTTTCATGCAGACCTTCTTCCTGGCCAAAGTCGAGCAGGGCGTACTCTACGATCTTCGCATGTCCATATTCGACCGGCTGCTCAGCCTTGACCTGGACTACTACTCCCGCAGCCGCTCGGGGGAGCTCCTCAGCAGGGTTACCGCGGATGTGGACCGCCTGCGCAACGCGCTGACCCAGGCTCTGATCAACCTCACCAAGCAGGCCACGCTTCTGGTGGTCTTCGTGGGGCTGGCGGTCTGGGCTTCCTGGAAGCTGGCCCTGGTAACCCTGGTCGTGCTGCCGCCGGCAATGGTGCTGATACTGGTGATAGGCCGGATGCTCAGGCGAAGGAGCCACCGCTCGCAGGAGCGCATGGCCGACTTCGCATCCATACTCCACGAGATGATACAGGGCATAAGGATAGTTAAGGGCTTCTCCATGGAGGACTTCGAGGCCGGGAGGTTTCGCAGGATGCTCTCGCGGCACAGGAGCTTCGAGATCTCGCTGCGCAGGCTTCGGGCCCTCTCCGGGCCCATGACCGAGGTGCTCGGAGCCCTGGCCAGCTCGGTGATACTGTGGTTCGGAGGAAGGGCGGTCATATCCGGGGACGGCATGACCGCCGGCCGCTTCTTCGTGTTCCTGGGTGCGGCCCTGTCGATGATGGACCCCATCAAGAAGCTGAGCAAGGCCAACGCCAAGATTCAGACCGGAATGGCCTCCGCGGAGCGGATATTCAAGGTGCTGGACGAACGGCCCGTAATCGTCGAAGCTTCGGAAGCGGTTGAGCTGGAACGATTTCGAGATGAGATCGTTTACGAGAACGTCTGCTTCGAGTACGTTCGGGGGGAGCGCGTGCTCACCAACATCAACCTCTCGATATCCAGGGGCGAGGTGGTGGCCCTCGTGGGCCCCAGTGGCGGCGGCAAGAGCACTCTCGCAGACCTGCTGCCCCGCTTCTACGATCCTGTGGAGGGTCGGATCACCATCGACGGCATCGACCTGCAGGACGTCCGGCTCTCCTCGCTGCGCACCATGATGGGAATAGTCACCCAGGAGACGGTCCTGTTCAATGACACCGTGTACAGCAACATAGCCTACGGCATGACCGATATCGACATGGAAAGGGTAAGGGAGGCGGCCGCCATAGCCAACGCCCTGAAGTTCATCGAAGACCTCCCCGCAGGATTAGATACGCCCATCGGGGAAAGGGGGGTGACGCTGTCCGGCGGCCAGCGCCAGCGGCTGGCCATAGCCCGGGCCGTGCTCAAGGACCCGGAGATACTGATATTCGACGAGGCCACTTCCGCGCTGGACACCCACGCCGAGCGGCAGGTGCAGAAGGCCATCGACGGTCTGATGCGCCAGAGGACGGCACTGGTCATCGCCCACCGTCTCAGTACTATACGCAAGGCCTCCATGGTCTACTACGTGGAGGACGGCAGGATAATGGAGCGGGGCACCCACGAGAAGCTCCTGGCCCGAAAGGGCCGCTACAGCAGGCTCTACGAGATGCAGTTTGCGGAGGACTGAGGCTTGGCTTCCCTCCTGATGAGGCTTCATTCCCTCGGTGACGTCGTGCTGGCCGAACCCGCGGCCCGGTACCTTGCCGGCTCCGGAGAGGTCCTGTTCGCCGTGCGCAAGGAGTACGCGCCGGTGGTGGACAGGATGGGCGAAAAGGTGCGATCCCTGGTCCTGGCTCCGAAGGACGGCTTTGTGCGGCTGCGGGGAATGGTTCGGTCGGCGAACCCCGAGCGAATAGTCGACCTGCAGGGCAACCTGACGTCACGGCTGGCCGTCTGGCCGGGAAAGGCCGCCCGCTTCCGGCTGGACCGAAAGCTCCGCCGGCGGGTGCTCGGGGGCTGTGGGGAGAGCATGCCCTACAGGGCGACCAGCTTCCTCCGGGTCGCCGGAGGCGGGGGCTCGGCCATGCCCCACCTCGAGCGCCGAATCTCCGCGGCCGAGTCCTCCGGTGTGGCCGGTCTGGTGGCCGGAGGAAGGTGGCGCTCCAAGTCCATTCCCGCCGGAGTGCTGGCCGAGGTGGCCAGACAGCTGGTGGACCTTCTGGGGATGGAGGTCGTGGTGCTGGGCGACCGCACCGACCGCGAAGCCTCAGAGGAGGTAGTTGCCAGGACACTGCGCAGCGGCGTACGCAGCGTGGCGGGGGAGGGTGATCTGGATCGGCTGATGGAGAGAATCGAGACCCTGGACGTGCTGGTTTCGCCCGACTCCGGGCCCGCGCACCTGGCCGCCGCCCTGGGGACTCCCGTGGTCGTGGTATTCACCTCCACCCATCCCAGGCTGGGCTTCTGGCCGGAGGACATGCAGGGCGCGTTGTTCTCCGGCGACCTCGAATGCCGTCCATGCCACAGACACGGGGGCCGGGGCTGCCCGCGCGGCGACTGGGAATGCAGAAGGGCACTGATTCCCTCGGATATCACGGAGACGGCCGTTCGCATGATGGACCCGGGTCCGAATGCCGCCGGAAGGGGGGGGATTGAGCCATGCCCACCCCTATGATGAAGCAGTACCTGGAGATGAAGCGGCAGCACCCAGGAGACCTGCTGCTGTTCAGAATGGGCGACTTTTACGAGTCCTTCTACGATGACGCCCGGGAGCTGTCCTCCCTGCTGGGCATAACCCTGACCGCGAGGGAGAAGTCCGGCGATGACGGGGAGGGGATTCCGCTGGCGGGCTTTCCCCACCACGCGCTGGACGGCTACCTGGCCCGGCTTGTCAGGGCCGGCAGGCGGGTGGCCATATGCGAGCAGGTCGAGGACCCCGGGAAGGCCCGGGGCCTGGTGAAACGCGAGGTGGTGGAGGTGATCACCCCGGGCACTCTGGTGTCCGGCTCGGCCCTGGAAGAGCGCCGGACCCTGCCCCTGGCCTCGGCCTGGGCGGGCGAAGGCGAGGCGGCACTGGCGGTCTGCGACCTCTCCACCGGGGCTCTGGAGGCCACGTCCGTCGCCGCCGGCGAGCTGATGCTGGAGGCCGCCCGCAGGGAGCCCACAGAGCTGCTGGTGCCCGAAGGCTCGGGCATGAAAGCTCCCGAGGGCATCGCGGTTACCGACCTCGAGGCCTGGAAGTTCGACCCCGACCTGGCCGAGAAGAACCTGGCCGAGATGCTGGGTCTGGCCACCCTCGAGGGTGTGGGCCTGGAGAGGGGCTCGGCGCTGCTTCGGGCCGTAGGCGGGCTGCTGGCCTACATAGCCGACACCAAGCGCTCGGTGATCTCCCACCTGACCTTCGAGGGTGTCTATGACCCCTCCGACAGCATGATAATCGACCGCCGAAGCGCGGTGTCCCTGGCCATCGCCAGGGCCCCGGAGGGGGAGGAGGAATCGGTATTGGCGGATGCCACCGACATGACGACAACCCCGGCGGGGGCCAGGGAATGGCGAAGCTGGCTCCTCTCCCCTCCCAGGGATCCCGGGGTGGTGTCGGGAAGGCATTCCGCGGTGGAGTGGCTGATGGGATCCGACCGGCTGGAGCGGATGCGGCGCATGCTGGCCGACTGCGCCGACCTGCCCAGGCAGAGCGGCAAGCTGGGAACGAGGAGGTCGGGGCCCCGGGACCTGGACGCCATTCGACGCACCGCGGCGCTTCTGCCCGAGCTCCTGGAGGGGCTGCCGGGGAAGGAGGGCGGAGTGCTTTCCGAGCTGCGGGCCATGGACCGGCTGGAGGACGTGGCGAAAGCCATCGGGGAGGTGCTGTCGGACGATCCCCCGGCCAGGCTCGCCGACGGCGGAGTCATCCGGGGGGGCGTGTCGCGGGAGCTGGACGGCCTGCGCGAGATCCGTTCCGGAGGAAGGAAGTGGATCCATGATCTGAGGGACACCGAGCGGGAGCGGACGGGAATACCCAACCTCTCCATAGGATTCAACAAGGTTTTCGGCTACTACATAGAGGTCTCCAGAAGCCATCTGGAAAAGGTGCCCGAGAGCTACACGCGCAAGCAGACGCTGGTGGGAGGGGAACGGTACGTGACCCCGGAGCTGAAGGAGATGGAGGCCAGGGTGCTTCGGGCCGAGGAGGAGATGGCCTCGCTGGAGGAGCACCTCTACTGCGAGCTGCGCGAGAGGGTGGCCGGGGAGGTGTCCCGCATAAGGGAGACCGGCAGGGCCCTGGCGCGCCTGGACGTTCTGGCCTCCCTGGCCGCCATGGCCTCGCAGCGGGGGTACGTGCGGCCGGAGCTCGAGGGCGACCCCTCCCTGCTCATACGCGAGGGACGGCATCCGGTGCTTGATCGGGTGCTTCCCCGGGGGCAGTGCGTTCCCAACGACCTGCGGCTGGAGTCGACCCGCAGAATACTACTGGTGACCGGGCCGAACATGGCGGGCAAGTCCACCTACCTGCGTCAGGCGGCGCTTCTGGTGGTTATGGCCCAGGCGGGCTCCTTCGTGCCGGCAGCGCGGATGGCCTTCTCTCCGGTGGACAGGATATTCACCAGGATAGGCTCCTCGGACCGAATAACCCGCGGCCAGTCCACCTTCCTGGTGGAGATGTCCGAGGCCGCTGCGCTTCTGAATACATGCACCACCCGAAGCCTGGCCATTCTGGACGAGGTGGGCAGGGGCACCAGCACGTTCGACGGGCTCTCCCTGGCCTGGGCAATGGTCGAGTACCTGCACGACCACCGCAGGCACCGGCCCCTGGTGCTCTTCGCAACCCACTACCATGAGCTGGTGGCTCTGGCGGAGAGGCTTGCGGCCGCCGCCAACGTAAACGTCGCAGTCCGGGAGTCCGGCGACGGCGTGGTCTTCATGTACCGCGTGCAGGAGGGCGGGACAGACAGGTCCTACGGCATACATGTGGCCTCCATGGCGGGAGTGCCCGCCCGGGTGGTCCGAAGGGCGCGGGACGTTCTGGGGGACCTGGAGGCCGGCAGGCACCTGCGCCACGGCGGCGACCTGGATCAGCTCGAGCTTCCCCTGGAGGATGAGGTTCCTTCGAAGACCCGGACTCAGGCCGTGGACGAGATACGGAAGCTGGACCCGGACGGAATGACTCCGAGGGAGGCCCTGGACGTGCTCTACAGGCTTCGGGACATAACGGGGGAGGATAGGGGGTCTTGACCCGGTGTCCATAAAGCCCGAGCATTAACATCCGAGGGTGCATTCAATCACGGAAGGCCAACTTTGGACCGACCTCTTCCCGCGTGTGCCACGTGTGATCTGCGCGACCCCCCATGCCAGGGGGGGGCCGACCCGGCGCCGCATAACTGCCCCATGGTAGTCTCCGCCGATGAGATCGGCAGGAGCAGGTCCGCCTACCGCGAGGACCGGGGGCTGCTTCGGCTGGCCCGGGCGGCGTCCATCCAGGAGGCCGAGGGCTATCGCAACAGGTTCGGGCCGGGGCCTCCGATCCCGGTGAAACCGCGTGTGCTGGAGGTCTGCGAGCTGGCCCGGAAGCTGGAGGTGGAGCTGCTGGGGCTGGCCTTCTGCACGGGTCTTCGGCGGGAGGCGGAATCCTGTCAGGGCATACTGGAGGCCCGGGGATTCGATGTGGCATCGGTGGGCTGCAAGGCCGGCGCCACCCCGAAGGAGTCCCTCGACCTCTCGGACGAGCAGAAGATCAACCCCGGATCCTTCGAGGCCATGTGCAGTCCGGTCGCCCAGGCCATGGTGCTCAACTCCTACGCTACAGGCCTGAACGTCGTGGTCGGTCTCTGCGTCGGCCACGATTCCATCTTCTTCCGCTACAGCGAGGCTCCGGTCACCGTGCTGGTGGCGAAGGACCGGCTGCTCTGCCACAATCCTGTGGGCGCTCTGCACCTGGCCTCCAGCTACTACCGGTATCTCACCCGGCCCGCGGAGGAGGCCGATGACTGACCGCCTGGAGAGGACACTGCAGGTCCGGGACGCCGTGCTGGAGATAATGGAGTCCGGCATGGAGGCCGATACGGTAGACGACCTGTATGGAGCCATACACCACGTCATCACCCGCCTGTTCTATGTGGACAACTTCTACATAGCCATACACGACCGCGAGAGCGGCAACCTCTCGTTCCCGTACTTCATGGACGTCCGGGAGGGAATGCCCGAGAGCCGCCCCTTCGGCCAGGGGATGACCGAGGTGGTCATAAGGCGGGGGGAGACGGTCTTCGCAGACCGTGAGCAGATGCTGGAGCTGATCGAGCGCGGCGATATGGAGCTGTTCGGCGAGCTCGCCTCATGGTGGATTGGGGTTCCTCTCCGGGCGAAGGGGACCATCTTCGGTGTCCTGGTGGTGCAGAGCTACGGCTCCGAGGTGGAGCTGGACCGCGAGGACGTGCGGGATCTCAAGCTGCTGGCCTCGGCCTCCTCGATGGCCATCGAGAAACGGAGGTCCGAGGATAGCCTGCTGCGCAGCGAGCGGCTGCACAGAACCCTGGTCGAGAAGGCCAAGGACGGAATAGTGGTTGTGGTCGACGGCATCATCCGGCTCGCCAACCAGCAGGTCTGCAGCATGCTGGGTCTGGGCCCCGAGAACGTGGTGGGCCGCCCCTACCGGGACTTCGTCGCCCCCTCGTCGGAGGAGATGGTGGAGGACCGCTACCGTCGCAGGCTGGGCGGAGAGGATGTGCAGTCCATCTACGAGGTAGACCTCCTGAGGGCGGACGGCTCCACCGTCTCGAGCGAGCTGAACTCCACCGCCCTGGACCTGGAGGAGGGAAGGGGCGTGCTGGTCTTCGTCCGCGACCTGACGGAGCGCAGGAGGGCCGAGGAGAGGAAGAGGCAGCTGGAGAGGAGGCTTCAGCACTCACAACGGCTGGAAAGCCTGGGAGTGCTGGCCGGCGGGGTGGCCCACGATTTCAACAACCTTCTCATGGGGGTGCTGGGGAACGCAGGACTGGCACTGAAGGAGCTGGAACCCGACCACAGGGCCCGGGAGACCATAGAGAGGCTGGAGAAGGCGGCCCTGCGGGCCGCCGAGCTCACCAATCAGCTGCTGGCCTACTCCGGCAAGGGAAGCTTCGTCAAGGAGATCCTGCATCTGAACAACGCGGTCGGCGAGATGGTGGACCTGCTGCAGTCGGCGGTTTCGGGAAAAGTGGTTCTGAGGACCGAGCTGGAGGATGGCATACCGCCGGTGATGGCCGATGCAGCCCAGCTGCGGCAGGTCCTGATGAACCTGATAATGAACGCCTCCGAAGCCATAGGGGACCGCAGTGGTCTGGTGACCATCCGTACGGGTCTTCTGAACGTGGACGGCCGCTACCTCCGCGAGACATACGTGGGCGAGGAGGTGGAGGAGGGCTATTACACCTACGTGGAGGTCTCGGACACCGGCGATGGGATGGACGAGGAGACCAGGGCCCGAATATTCGACCCGTTCTTCTCCACCAAGTTCGCCGGACGCGGGCTGGGACTCGCTTCGGTGCTGGGCATCGCCAGGGGTCACGGGGGAACGGTCAAGGTATACAGCGAGCCCGGAAAGGGAAGCAGCTTCAAGGTCCTGCTGCCGGCTCACACCGAATCCGACGGGGTCTCAGAGCCCGCGGAGGCCGCGGAAGGGGCGCCTCCGTCCTCCGGAGGCACCGTCATGGTGATCGACGACGAGGAGACCGTACGAACGGTGGCCCGGCTGATACTGGAGAAGGCGGGCTACAAGGTGCTGACCGCCTGCGACGGCCTGGAGGCCGAGGAGCTCTACGAAAGGGAGGCGGGGCGCATAGGCCTTGTCCTCCTGGATATGACCATGCCCCACATTGACGGCTCGGAGACATTCACCCGGCTGCGCCGAATAGACCCCGACGTGCAGGTGATCCTCACCAGCGGATACAGCGAATCAGACGCCACGTCCCGGTTCTCCGGCAAGGGTCTGGCCGGTTTCATTCAGAAGCCCTACACGCCCGGTGAGCTGGTGGGCCTGGTGAGACGGATAATGGGCCAGGGCGGTGGGCCGTAGCCGTCCCGAAAACCTGCCGCTCTCCGCACCTGCCCACGCCCGGGGCGCTTTCCTGCGGCGGCCCAATCGCTTCCCTGGAATCGCCGGGACAGGCCGAGGAGGGGGCTTCCGCACGTTCCCGGTCCAGGCTGGATTTCGGGGTGCAGAGCGCCGACGGCAGTCGGGGGGAGTAGAGCCGCGATTCACTTCCTGCTGTTCGGCCGCGCCGACGTGGTGGAGCCAGATCCGGATACCGCCCCCGCGTTCGCAGCCCCGTTCCGGAACGCCGTTTGCTGAGGGCTCGAGGCACATGCCCCGAGGATTGTCTGCGATGGCCCCGAGGTGCTCAGCGACGGACCCGCGGGATGCCTTGGGGGGCTTGACAGAACGGCGCGGAAGGCTAGAATAACAGTAATAGTTCTTATTAGCACCAAGGGTTGGAGCTGCCAGCATGAGAAACACAACGCAGCGGCGAGAGATCCTCAGGGTCCTGAAGGACAGCGGCGACCATCCCACGGCCACCCAGGTCTTCTCAAGGGTACGGAACCGGCTGCCCAGGATCAGCCTGGGTACTGTATACAGGAACCTGGAGAAGCTCTGCTCCCGTGGCGAGGTGTCCCGCATCGAGATCCCCGGCCGGGAGATGCGCTTCGACGCCGACACCTCCCGGCACTTCCATCTGAGATGCGTGAGGTGCGGAAGGGTGGTGGACGTTGACCGCGAGGACGTAGCGGTAGACCTTCGGCACCCGGAGGAGGTCGGCGGCGTGAGGATAACCGGGTACTGCGTCCAGCTCCTCGGACGGTGCAGGAAGTGTCCGGAGGATGACTCCGGCGACTGACTCTGGAAAGGAGAAGCGATGGAGAGCAGATTCCCGTTGATAGGAGACCGGTTTCCGGAGATGGAGGTCACCACCACACATGGGAAGATGAAGCTTCCCGACGACGCCTCCGGCAAGTGGCTGGTCCTGTTCAGCCACCCGGCGGACTTTACGCCGGTATGCACCACCGAGTTCGTCGCGTTCCAGAAGAGGATGGGCGAGTTCAAGTCACTGGGCTGCCAGCTGATAGGACTGAGCATCGACCAGGTATTCTCCCACATAAAGTGGGTGGAGTGGATCGGGGAGAACCTGGACACCGAGATCACCTTTCCCATAATAGCCGACCACGGCGACGCCGCCGGCAAGCTGGGAATGGTACACCCCGGAAAGGGCAGCAACACCGTTCGGGCGGTCTTCGTGGTGGATCCCAAGGGGTACGTGCGCACCGTTCTCTACTACCCGCAGGAGCTGGGCCGCAACATGGACGAGATCGTACGCATAGTTAAGGCCCTTCAGATCGCGGACAAGAACGGCGTGGCCATGCCGGCCAACTGGCCCAGCAACGAGCTGGTGGGCGGGGACATCATCGTACCCCCGGCCAGTACGCAGAAGGAGGCCGAGGGGCGCAAGAAGCAGGACAGGTTCGAGTGCTTCGACTGGTGGTTCTGCCACAGGAAGCTGGGCGAATAGCCCGTAGCGCGCAAAGCGATCGGGGCGGCCGGCCGCCCCATGTCATTCCGAAGGGCGGAAGCCATGGACAGAGGCGCGCTGCAGGCCATAAGCTACGGCGTCTACGTAGTCTCCTCCAGCAGCGGCAGGAAGTTCAACGGACAGATATGCAACACGGTCTTCCAGGTTACGGCGGAGCCGCCGCAGCTGGCCGTAAGCGTCAACAGGGAGAACTTCACCCACCACTGCCTCAGGCACAGCGGGGCTTTCACGGTAGCCGTTCTCTCCCGGGAAGCTCCCCTGGTCTACATTGGGCGCTTCGGGTTCCGCTGCGGCCGTGACTTCGAGAAGTTCGAGGAGATCGAATACCGCCTGGGCGTCACCGGTGCCCCGATTCCCACAGACTACACCGTGGCCTACATGGAATGCCGCATACGCCGGGAGATCGACTGCGGCACCCACAGCCTCTTCCTGGGCGAGGTGGTGGAGGCCGAGCGCCTCGGCGAAGACCCGCCGATGACGTACGACTACTACCACGAAGTGGTAAAGGGGAAGTCGCCCAGGGGCGCGCCCACCTACATAGGCTGACCCCCGGCGACTGGTGAAGCCAGTCCGCTGCTGATATCTTCTGCAACTCCGGTCCGGCCCGACACTGTGGATGGAGGTGCAGGGATAGGCTCTTCCGAGACGGACACGCTCTCCATGTTCTTCCCCGCCTTCTGCGAGGAGCAGAACGTCGACTACATGCTGGACGAGGCCCGCCGGGTGGCCGACATGCTGGCAGACGCCTGGGAGGTAATCGTAGTCGACGACGGCTCCACCGACCGCACCGCCGAGCTGGTGGAGGAGCGAAGCCGGGCCGACAGCCGCATACGGCTGCTCCGTCACCCCGGCAACCTGGGTTTCGGGGCCGCACTGCAGAGCGGCATCTCGGCCTCGAGGTTCGAGTGGGTCTTCTACTCCGACTTCGACGGCCAGTTCGACCTCGAGGAGCTTCGGGTTCTGTGGGAGGCCAGGCATACGGCTGACGTCCTGGCCGGCTACCGGCGGCGCAGGAACGACCCCCTGATGAGGCTGGGCTATTCCCTGGCCTACAACACGCTAGTGACGACCATGTTCTTCGGGGGCTGGAAGGACGTCGACTCATCCTTCAAGCTGTACCGGAGGTCCATTTTCGGCCGGGTGAGGCCCCGCTCAACCTGCGGAGTGATCGACCTGGAGATACTCCTGCTGGCCAGGGCCTGGGGTTACAGGATCCGCCAGTTCCCGGTGAGCCACCGTCCCAGAAGGGCGGGAACGGTGTCCTTTGAGACCGTCCGCAGGGGCCTGATCGCCTGGGTTAGGCTGGGGCCCATTGCGGAGATGTTCGGCCAGCTGCTGGCGCTCCGCCGCAGGCTCTCCTCCCGGCGGAAGATGCTGAAGAGCAATGGCACCCCCCGGTAGCCCCGCACGTCCCCGGGCCCTCCTGGTAACACCCATACCGCCAATGCCTACCGGCCTGGCCACATACGCCGTTCGAATCCTCGAGTACACCTCCGCCGTGGTGAGGTGGACGGTAGCCTACCCGAGGGGGGGCGACCCCGGAATCCTGCCGGAGGGAACGGAAGCTGTGGCCCTGGAGGAGCTGGACACGTCCTCGCTACCCAGCATCAGGTTCTTCTGCCTGGGCAACTCGCCCCACTGCTTCGACGTGCTGGAGATGCTGCGCAGGCTGGGCGGCGCGGCCGTTATGCACGAGACCGTCCTTCACCACATGATCCGGCACTGCTCACTGGAGAGGGGACTCTGGGACGACTACCTCCGAACCCTCCGCTTCGAGTACGGTCCTGCCGCCGGGGAGGTGGAGAGACTGTTGGGCAGGCGTACCTCCGACGAGGCCGCCTACGACGCGCTTCTGAAGCGCTACCCCCTGATCGGGCGGGCCGTGCACGCCTCCCGCATGCTGCTGTGCCTCAACTGCAGCGCCGCGGCCGAGCTGCGGGCCCGGGCCGGACTGAGGCCGGTGCTGCGCATAGGACATCCGCTGAGCCCGGTGCCCGACCCGGTTGAGCCGTCACCCCCGGGACGGCCGGTTATCGGAATGGCGGGCAGCTTCCATCGGGGCCGCGGCCTGGAGCGGGTGCTCGAAGCCATGGAGGAGCTTCGCCGCACCCATTCGCAGGCGGTACTCGTACTGGCCGGCGGCGGATGGCCCGACGACCTCCCCGAATGGGCAGTGGCCACCGGAAGGCTGGAGGAACCGGAGTACCAGGGCTGGATAAGAACCTTCGACGTGGGGCTGGACGTTCGCCATCCCTCCTGTGGCGAGACCTCGGGCAGTCTGCTGGAGGTTATGCGGGCCGGAGTGCCCTGCGTGGTGAGCGAGTCGGGCGGTTTCGCCTGCATTCCCTCCGAGTGCGTGCTGCGGCTTCCGGTGGAGGGTCTGGACCATGCCCTGGCCCGGGCGCTTCGCAGGCTCCTGGCGGAACCGGCGGGGGCCGGCCGAATGGCCGAGGCGGGCAGAGCGTGGGCGGAGGGCGAAGGTTCTCCCGCCCGGGCCAGGGAGGACTGGCGAAGGGCTGTCGCCCTCTACCCCGAGGAACCGAGGACGCTGCCGCCCAGACCGTCCATGGCGGCGGCCTGGAGCCCCCCTCCTCCGGGCGCGGAGCCGCTGACCGAAGGTGACGCTGTGGAGTGGGCGCTTCCGGATAACGTCGAGCTGAAGGGGCCTGCGTGGGCCCGGGGGGCCTGGGTTACCGCCGCGGGCGGCGGCGAGGTCAACGGAGTACCGATACCGCAGTCGCGCGCTGTGCTGCGGGTCCCGGGGGCCAGCCTGCTCTTCCGCGGACGGCCGAGGCTCTCGGCCGTGACCTGGCTGGGGGGCGGAGATGGATAGACCGCGGGCGGCGCTGATCCTGGCTGCGGTGGCGGTCGTTGCCTGTCTGCCGCTGCTTGCGCACATGTTCGGCCACCCCGGCGACCCCGTGGGAATGGTAATGCCGGATCCGGTGGTGAGCGGCGACTCCGACGCCTACCTGGGCGTCTGGCATCACTGGTGGATGGCCGAAGCCCTGGGCGGCGGCCGGGACCCCAGGTTCTGTCCCCTTGTCTACCACCCCAGGGGAGCCTCCCTGGCCTTCGACAACGTGGGCTGGGTGGACTGCCTGATGCTGGCGCCGATTTCCTCGGGCCGGCCGGTGGCTGCCTACAATCTGGGTCTGCTGCTGAACTCGCTGCTGACGCTGGGAGGCGTCTACCTGCTGGCCCGAAAGCTGGGTTCGGAAAGGCCGGCGGCGCTGGCGGCGGGGCTGGCCGCGGTCTGGCTTCCTGCCAGAACGGCCCACCTGCTTCAGCACTACCAGATCGCTTCCATCGGATGGACCGCCCTGGCCATGGCAATGGCGGTTGAGGCCGCCCGCCGCCGAAGGCCTGCTGCGTCCGTGTCCGGCCTTCTGGCGCTCTTCGCCGCCCTGGCCCTCCTGGAGTCGCCCTACCACTACGCGACGCTGATGGCGGGGGTGGCGCTGCTGCCCCTGGTGGCCGGCCGGTGCACCGGCATGAGGGGACTGGCGGCGGCTGCCGGGCCGGCGGCGGCCGGGGGGCTGCTGGCGCTGGCCTTCCTGCTCACGGGGCCCGGCGACCCGGGAAGCCCCGGGATGCCCTGGAGGGAGGCCGTATACTGGTCGGCCGAGCCCCAGGCATTCGTGCTGCCCTCCCCGTTCGGCGTCATGGGCAGTGCGGCGGGCATGCCCGCCCGGGCCCCATGGATGCCCAACGCCTTCGAGGGGGTGGTCACGCCCGGCGTCGTCCTTCTTGCAGCAGCCCTGGCCGAGTGCTTCAGGAGACGGAGATGGAGGCTGGCGGCGGCTTCGGGTCTGCTCTTCCTGCTGGCGCTGGGTCCGCAGCTCAAGGTCTTCGGCCGGCTGACCCCGATTCCGCTTCCCTACAGGCTCCTGCAGCTGCTTCCCGGCATGGAGGGGGCGCGGGCGGCCTCCCGCTTTGCCCTGCTGGGAGGCGTTCTGGTATGCGTGGTGGCGGGCAGGGGGGTCATGCGGCTGCGGGGCTGGAAGAGGGCCGGACTGGCCACCCTGGCGGCGCTGGAGCTCTTTCCCCCCGGCCTGCCAGCGGTGGAGGGGGGATACCCCGAAGAGTACCGAGGGCTGCAGGGCGCCGGCCCGGTGCTGGAGATCCCGATGAGCCGGCATGCCCGAAGGTACCTCTACCTGCAGACCGTCGACGGCAATCCCCGATACGCCACATTCCTGGCCCGACCGCCGGACTGGGCCGAGGATTACGCCGGCCGGCTGGATTCGCTGGCGGCCCGAGCACGGTCGCCCCGGGAGCTGGGGGAGGCCGCCGGGGCCGGGGCGGTTGTTGTGAGCCACTGGCTGATGGAGGACCTTGCGGAGGACTCGGTTTCCGTCTACCGGATGGGGGGCGCGCCATGAGGATCGCCCTGGACCTGGGAGTCCTGGCCCACAGCCGAGGAGGCGTGGCCAGGTACGTGCGGGGGCTTGCCCGGGGCCTGGAGAAGGCCGCCGCCGAGAGCGGCGACCGTCTCAGCCTGGTGGACGTGCCGGCCTCCCATCCCGGACGGAGCCTGCCCGCGAAGGCCCACGCCGTTCTGGCCGATCCTCCGTACCTGAGGATACCCCTGGCCCGCAGGCTGCCCATTCGCCTGGGCTGGGAGATGGCGTCCCGGCCGCGAAGGCTGCAGAGGCTTCTGGGACCGGTAGACGTCTACCACCATGGAGGGACGCAGCCCTGCCATCCCCGGTCCGCGGCCTCGGTACTGACGCTCTTCGACACATCGGCATGGGAGCATCCCGAATGGCATGCCGATAGCACCCTGAGATACTGCGCCGCGGAGCTCGAGCTGGCGAGGCGGGGCAGCCGGCTGCTGGCCATATCGGACTGGGCCGCCCGCAGGGCGGAGGAGTACCTGGGACTGTCCCGCGGGGACGTGGGGGTGGCCGCGGGTGCGGCGGACGCCATGTTCGCCCCGGGGATGCCGGACAGGGAGGTTCTGACGGGGCTGGGGCTGCGTTCGGGCGGATACCTGCTGCACGTGGGCAGCTTCGTTCCCAGAAAGAACATACCCTTCCTGCTCGAAGCATACAGCGCTGCCAGGGACGGGGGCCTGGACCTGCCCCTGGTCATGGTGGGGGCGGAGAAGTGGGGCGATGTCGGAATTCCCTCCGGGGAGGGAGTGGCCGCGCTGGAGGGCGTGGACGACGGGATTCTTCTCAACCTCTACCGGGGAGCCAGGTGCCTTCTGCTCCCCAGCCGCTGCGAGGGCCTGGGACTCCCCGTACTGGAGGCTCTGGCCTGCGGAACGGCCGTGGTCTGCAGCCGCGCGGCGGCCCTCCCGGAGACGCTGGGCGACGGAGGCCTGCTGCTGGACCCCGAAGACCGCGGGGCCTGGACGGAGGCCATGCTGTCGCTGCAGGACCCCGAGCGGGCCGCTGCCCTGGAGGGGGTGGCCCGCCGAGCCCCGCGGCGGACCTGGGCGGACGCCGGCCGCGATGCGCTCGCCTTCTACGGGGAGGTGACCGCAAGTTGAGGCTGGCACACCTCGTCCACCGTTCATGGCCCTACCACGGGGGAGCGGAGAGGTACGTGCTGGAGCACGCCCTGGCCGCGTCCAGGTGGGGTCACAGCAGCACCGTACTCACCACCGATGCCTGGGACATGTCATGGATGGTTTCCCGCCGCGGTGCTCACCTGGACCCCGGCAGGGTAGTCCACCGGGGGGTGGAGATCATCCGGTTTCCGGTGGCGCATCCGCCTCTGCAGAACCTGCTTCGAGGGCTTCTCAGGCGGCTGCTTCCGGGAGGCCCGGACAGGTTCTTCTACCCCAACCCCATCCTGCCCTCCATGGCCCGCTACCTGCGGGGCCCCCACGGCTGGGACTTCGTTCACGCCAATGCCCTTCCGACGCTTCTCTACATGGGCTGGCGGCACGCCCGGCGGCAGGGCATCGGGCTGGCAGCCGTTCCCCACGCCAACGTCGGCGAGCCCCACCGCAGGGTCGGGGCGGTCAGGTACTTCGAAGGGTCCGCCTCGCGGATTCTGCGCGACAGCAGCTTCGTGGTGGCCCAGAGCCGCTTCGAGGCCGATCTGTACCGGGAGATGGGAGTCCCCGGGGAGAGAACGCTGATACTGGGAAGCGGCATAGACCCCGATGAGCTGCGGGGCGCCCGGTCGGCGGCCGCTGACCTGGGACTCTCCGGCAGCGTGGTTCTCGGCCTGACGGCCCACTGCCGCGACAAGGGCAGCATGGACCTTCTGGCGGCCTGCCGTGAGCTGTGGCGGCGCGGGTCGGACCACACCCTGGTGCTGGCCGGGCCGGTGATGCCGGACATGGAGGAGACCCTGAGGCGGAATGGCGGCGGAATCCCGACGGGAAAGCTGGTGGTAACCGGATACGTGAGGAGGGAGGACCGGCTGGCCTGGCTGGCCTCCTGCGACGTGCTCGCCCTGCCCTCCAGGCTGGACTGCTTCGGTATAGTCCTGCTGGAGGCCTGGGCCCTGGGCAAGCCGGTGGTGGGATGCTACAGCGGCGCCATGCCGGACCTGGTGAGGGACGGCAGCCGTGGGTTCACGGTGCCCTTCGGGGACCGCCAGACCCTGGCCCACAGGCTCGAGGTTCTGCTGCGGTCGCCCGGTCTTCGCAGGGGCATGGGCGAACGGGGGAGGAAGATGGTGCTGTCCCGTTACACCTGGCGGGCGGTGACCGACAGGTTCTACGCCCGTCTGGCGGAGTGCGCCGCGCCATGAGGCCGGTCACTGTCGTGACGGTGCTGTACCGCTGCAGGAAGCTGCTGCCGGAGCTGGCCGAGACCCTGGGGGAGCTGAGGCCGCTGTGCGATGCAGTCCTGGTGGACAGCTGCTCCGGGGACGGAACCGCGGAGGCGGCGGAGAGGGAGGTTCCCTGGGCACGAATCATCCGGGCGGAGACCAACAGCGGTTTCGGCGCCGCCAACAATTTGGCGCTGCGGGAGGTGGATACCCCCTTCGTCCTTCTGCTGAACCCCGACGCACGGACCGGCCTGAACGCCCTCTCCGACATGCTGGGATTTCTCAGGGAGCGCGGAGAGGCGGCCGCCTGCCAGCCACTGCTGTCGTTCTGGGAGTGGCCGCGGGCGGTGGCCGGCGCCGGCACGTCGATGACGGACTACGGTGAGGGCTACGACCTCCGGTACATGCACTACCTCGCCGAGCCTCCGCAGACCCGCAGCCTGCGCGTACCCGGGGTTACCGCCGCCCTCTCGCTGTGGCGGACCGAGGCGCTGGCGGCCTGCGGCGGGTTCGACCCGGCCTTCTTCATGTACTACGAAGACGTCGACCTGTGCATGAGAGCGGTTTCCCGGGGCATGCGCTTCCACCTGCTGCCGAATGTGGCGGGCAGCCACCGTTCGGGCGCCACCAGCCGGCGGAGGCGGGCCCGGTCATGGGAGGTAACGTCCTCGGTACTGATGGCCCGCAGATACCTGGGCCGGGGCCGGCTTCCGATCCGCTGGCTGCGAAGGGAGGCCCGCATACAGCTTGCGATGATCTTCGGCGGGCATTCGCCCCTCTGGCGCTCGAGGGCGCTGGCCCGGGGCCTCGCCCCCGAGATCGACCCTGTCGAACCGGGGGCCGAGCAGAGATCGCTGCTGCAGTCCACTCCCTGCGATCTGCCTCTTCCGCGGGGTCGGTGGAGGGGATGCCTGACGGACGATGGAGGGGTACTGGCGGGGCCGGGATGGGAGCGGAGGGGGCGGGGCACGATGATTCCGGGGCAGTGGGCGGGCATGGTGCTTCCGGATGCCGCGGGGTGCGCCGTACGGGTGGCACTGCTCTCATCAGCCCCTTACCTTTCGGGTGTGTACGGTTCGGAAGGCGATGTGCTGGGGCGCTTCTCCCTGCCCCACGGAAGGACCGAGCTGACTCTGCACGTGCCCAGGGGGCGGCGGAGGGTTCACATAGCCCTGGACGGAAGGCCGGGAGGGGGTGAGCTGCTGCTTGAGGACGCCGAGCTTCTCTAGGGTCCCGCTCGCGGCCCTCGCGGCCGCCGCGGCGGGTGCTGCGCTGCTCGCCCTGCAGGGGGCCGAATGGCACCTGTGGCTCGGCTGGGGTCTGGCGGCGGCGGCCGCCCTGCCCCGCCACCGTGACCACTGGTGCCTGGCTGCCGTAGCCGCCCTGTTACTTCCCCAGGCCGGCCTGCGGGGGCCCGCCGCCACGGCGGCCGTAGCCCTGTCGGCCGGCCTGGTGTTCTGCTCCAAAGCCGGCCTGGCCGGTAGAGCGGTGGCGCTCGCCGGCGGTCTTGCGGTCTTCCTGGAGGGTGGATCGAAGGGTTTGGAGCCGTACCTGTCGCTTCTGGTGCTGACGGCGGTTCTGCCCCGGCCGGGGGCCAGGAGGGCGCTCATCCTCGCCGGAATGGCCGCCGTGCCCCTTCTGGGCGATCTTCCGCGACCATCGGCCCCCGGCCCCAGGGTACTTCAGGAGGTCTACCGCGACGGGGGCACTTCCTGGGAAGAACCGGCCAGCGTCTACGCCGGCGAGGCCGAGCTGCTGCTGCGATGCGCGGGGCCCGGCGTGGTGCATCTGGACCTGGGCTCCGGGGGAGTCAGGGACGCTGGGCCCGTGGGACTCGTGGTGACCGATCGAATGGCTCTGCCGGTCCATCCGGGAAGGGACACGCTGAGCGTGGAGCAGACGGAAGGATGGGTGATTGTGACCATGGAGAGGTCGCACGCTCCAGGCACCCATCCGGTTGTGAGGCTTTACGGGGCCTGGACGGGAGAGGGGCCGTGATCGCGGCTGCGAGGAGGCTGGCGGCCGGGCACAGGGGGCTGCTTCTGTCCCTGTGCGCGGGTGCGGGGGTATTCCTGGCCTGGAGGGTGCTGGGCATGCCGCTGCCGGGAGCCGGAGGCAGGCTGCTGCCGCTGACCTGGGCTCTTGCCGGCATACCGCTGTGGGAGAGACGATTTCCCCGCACAGCCATGGTCTTTCTGTGCGCCTTCGCCGTTCTGGCGCCCCTATGGTCGCTTCACAGGGCCGTTCTGCTGCTGGCCGGCGCCTGCGCCGCCGCGGGGGCGCTGGCCGTGGCCGCGGAGGGGGCCTCGGGGGGAAGGGTCCGCCTTGTCCTCTCCCTGCTGGCCCTGGGCCCCGTGCTGCTGGCCTCGGTGCCCTTCACCGGCGACGAGCCCCACTACGCCGCCCTCAGCGAGAGCATTATCGAGGACGGTGATCTGGACGAGACCGACAACCTCCACTTCGCCGATCCCGTGGCGGGGGTCTCCCGGCAGCTGGGCAGCCTGAGCGGCTCGGTGAGCCATCATCAGCCACTGATGGCGCTGCTGGTGGCTCCCGGGCTTCCCTGGGGCGCGGCTGGGATGCGGGCCGCCTCGCTGGCGCTGGCGGCAATCGCCGCCCTGCTTCTGGCCGAGGTCCTCAGGCGGTCGGGATGCGCCAGGCCCTGCGGGGCCGCCTTCCTGGCATGTGCCCTCATGCCCGGCCTGGGGATTCTGGGGACCCTGTACCCCGGATGGGTCGCGGCGGGACTTCTCTGCCTGGGGGTATGGGGAGGGCTGAGGGGAGGCAGGGCCGGGGGCTGGGCCCTGGCTATTGCCATCCTGCTCATGCCCCTTCTGAAGCTGCGCTTCGCACCGCTTTCGCTGGGTCTGTTCGCCGCCCTGCTCACGTACTCCAGGCCCCGGAGAAGGAAGTGGCTACTTCTGGCAGCGGCGGCCGGGGCGGTGGGGGCTCTGGCGGCGGACCGGGTCCTTCTGGGGGGCAGCCTGTTCTGGATCCGTTACGGCAACTTCGGCGCCCTCCTTGCCCTGCTGCACAGGACCGGGGCGGCGGCTGCCCACATCGCGGGGGCTCCCCTGGCCGCCCTTGTGGACGCCGAAGTGGGCCTGATCCCCCGGGCTCCTTGGGTTGTGGCCGGGCTGGCCGGGCTGGCGGCTCTGTGGCGCCGCAGGAGGCGTGCGGCCCTGTGGCTGGGGCTGCCCTCGGCGCTTTACGTGGTCGTTCTCTTCGTGTGGCTTCCCCGGACATGGCACTCGATGCCCACGCCCGCAGGCAGGATGATGCTGCCCGTTGTGCCCCTTCTCGCGGCTTCGGCATGGCAGATTCTGCGGGCGGGTGGAGGCAGGCGGCTGCTCGTGTTCCTCTCGCTGGGAGCTGCGGGGGCCTACGTTGCGGCCCCCGAGCTGCGGTTCAACCTGGCCGACGGGACCGACGCCCTGCTGTCCGCCCTGGTGGGGGCGGAGGCGGCGGCCGGCGCTCTTCCCTCCATCATCCGTCCCGCGGCCCTCCATCTGGCCGCCGCGGCGATGGCGACCGCTGCGCTGGTGTGGGCGGCGGCGTCGGCCCCCCGGAGGCTTCCGGCCGCGCTGCTGATATCGGCGGGGCTGGTGGCGGCGGCCGGTGGGGTTGCGGCGGAGGGTCGGGAGGCCGAGGACCTCGGGCCCGAGATGCGCCGGGGATGCAGCCTGTACCCGTCCTCCCCGGATCCCTTCCTGCGGTACTTCTGGTTCGGCGGACAGCAGAGGATGCTGAGGATGGGCCATCGGCGGGATCTGCTGATGCTCCCCGTGCCCCCCGGGGCCGATACGGTGCGGGTTACACTCACGGCGAGGGCCATGGCAGAAGAGGGGGTACCGGTGGTGGTGGCCTGCGGAGGCGATACCCGCCGTCTGCTGCTTCGAAGCGGCTTCCAGGAGGCGCCGGACTGGGTACGAGGGGTCAGGAGGAGGCGCGAGCTTCGGGTTGCCCGGCAGCCGGGCAACCTGAGGGATACCGTGGTGACGGCCGTCCTTCCCGCCACGGGGGATTCGGTGTACGTCGGCATCGAGCGCTCCCCGGATTCGCCCGGGGGGCTGTACCTCGACAGGGTGCTGGTGGAGGAATACGGTTGCTCTCGGTAGTCATTCCATCCCGAAACGGCGCCCGGCTGCTTCGGCGCTTCCTCCCCGAGGTGCTGGCGGAACTGGGCGATATGGGCGAGGTCGTGGTGGTGGACGACGGATCCAGTGACGATACGGCCGCGGCTCTGAGGGAGGCCGGCGACAGCCGGGTGCGCGCGTTCGTGCGCTCCGGACCCAACGGCTTCTGCTACGCGGTCAACCTGGGCATGCGCGAGGCCCGCGGGCGGCTGCTTCTGCTTCTGAACAACGACGTTGAGCCGGCGCCCGGCGCCCTGCGGGCAATGGCGGAGGCCGGCGGCCGCGCTCCCCCGGACGTCTGCGCGGTCGTTCCCCGAATCCTGCGGCCGGACGGCTCGGACGAAGGAGGGTGCTCGATACGGCTGAGGCGGGGCCTGCCCCTGGTGGACCTGCAGGGACGGGGCGTGCCCTACCCGTCCGGCGCCTGCAGCCTCTTCACCCGCGACGCGTGGAAGAGCCTGGGTGGCCTCGACCCCCGCTTCGCCCCCATATACTGGGAGGACGTGGACCTGGGTCTGAGGGCCCGGAGACAGGGCATGAGGGTGGCCAGACTGCCGGGGGCGGCCGTACATCACCAGCACGCCGCCACAATGGGATCCTCACCGGCCTCCAGCGCCCTGCGGGAGCGCAACAGGTTTCTCCTGGCGGCCCTGTCGCCGCTCCCCGCCGGCTGGCGGCTCCGCTTCCGGCTGTGGCTTCCATTGCATCTGATGGCGGCCAGGCTGACCGCGAACCGGCCGTTTCTGGAAGGCTACCGGCGCTACCGCAGGGCAGTGAAGGGAGTTGGATGATGGCCCGCCGCAAGGGACGACGCTTCGCCCTGGGCATAGAGATGCTGACCGGCCTGGCGATCGGAGCCGCCGCGCTGGCGGCGTTCGTCTCCTTCGCGGTGACCATGCTCAACTGGAACCGGCTGCGGGGAGAGGTGGGGGCCAGGGCTCAGTTCACCGCCGTCATGCTGGCGCAGGTGATCGATGACAGCCCTACCAGGGCCGCCTTCGAGGAAGCCGTGGACGTCATCCCGTCCATGGGCGGCCTTCGGTCGCTGGCGCTGCTCGACTCGAGTGGGCGGGTACTGGAATCGGCCGGAGACGGCCCGAGCGGCGACTTGACGCTGGAGGGAGACGACTGGTTTACGGTTCCCCTGAGCTCGGGGGGGATGTCCGTCGCGGTGAGGCCGGATTACGGAACCGTTCCCGGTCCCTGGCTCCCCCTGGGCATGGGCGTTCTGGCCGGGGGTCTCACGGTTCTGGCCCTTCTGGCGCCCGGTCACCTGCGGACGCGGGTGCTGGAGCCGCTGCGGTCGATACTGGACGAGGCCGAGAGCTTCAGTCCCGGAGACGGAAGGAGCGCCAGGGCCGCCAGCGACTCCTACCGCAGGCTGGTGGAGAGGCTGGGCGACAGGGAGAGGACGCTTTCCAGGCTCAGGAGGGAGGCCGAGCGAAGGGCGGAGATCGTGGAGAGCCGCTCCCGGGCCATACTCCAGGCAATGGGCTCCGCCGTGCTCACCCTGGACTCCGCCGGAAGGCTGGGCATGTGCAATCCCCATGCCCGGGGCATGGTTGTGGCGCGAGAGGCCCGAGACGGAGATCCGTTCGAGGACGTGTCGCTTCCCCTGGGCAGGGAGATCGTGGAGCGTCACCCGCCCGGCACGCAGATGAACGGGGGCTTTCAGCTGGAGTACGGTGAGCGTTCCGACCGCCGAATTCTCAGTGTAGCGGCTTCCACCACCAGCGACGGGGAGGTGGCGTACCTCATCACAGACGTCACCCAGGCGGCGGACATGGAGCGGAGGATCGCCGAGGAGAAGGCCATGGCCGACCTGGGGGCGGTCTCGGCGGGCGTGTCCCACGAGATGGGCAACAGCCTGTGCGCGATAGGCGGCTTCCTCGACCTCCTGGCCAGAAAACCCCTGGGCGACAGGGAGAGCCACGTGCTCCAGGAGGCGCGCATGGAGGTCTCGGCCGCCAGGCGCATGGTCGAGGCCTTCCGGTCCATAGCCGGTCCCTCCGGGGCGGAGCTGGAGCCCATGGGGCTACAGCGGCTGATCGAGCTGGTCGGAATGGAGTGCCGGGAGGCCGGCGCCCTCTTCCGTGACCGGACTCCGGACGGGTCGGCCGCCCTGGTGGAGTCGCACCCCGAGCTGGTCAGGAGGTGCCTGAGGAACCTGCTCAAGAACGCCCGGGAGGCGGGTGGCGAAGGGGGAACGGAAGTAGAGGTCCTGCTCGATGGAAGCAGACTGGTGCTGGAGGTGGCCGACAGGGGACCGGGGCTTCCGGAGGCCCATGAGAGGCTCTTCAGCCCCTTCTTCACCACCAAGGGTGGCGAGGACCGAGGCAACATGGGCCTTGGGCTGACCATCACCAGACGTATAGTGGGGGTGATGGGCGGCGAGATAGACGCCTTTGACAGGGAGGGCGGCGGAGCCGTGTTCCGGATTCGCATACCGCTGTCCGAGGGGGGATAGCAGTTGGGAAACGTGCTCCTGGTTGAGGACAAGCGGGCCATGAGGTCGATGCTGACCACGGCGCTGGAGGAGGAGGGCTGGCAGGTCATCGCCGTGCCCAGCGCCGCCGAAGCCTACCGGGCCATGGAAGGCGGCCGCTTCGACCTGCTGCTCACCGACGTGCGGCTGCCGGGGGAGGACAGCGGCATGGAGGTACTCCGCCGGGCCCGGCGGCTCTGCTGCGGCACACCCGTACTGGTGATGACGGCCTACGGCAACATCGGCCTGGCCGTCCAGGCCATGAAGGAGGGAGCTTCGGACTTCGTGGAGAAGCCCTTCGACCTGGATGACCTTCTCGACAGGGTCCGTCGCTTCGCGGGCCGGCCCGAGATGCTGATCGTGGGCAGCTCGCCCGCCATGGAGAGGGTGATGGACCGGGCCGGGAAGGCGGCGGCCACCGGCATGGCCGTGCTCCTGCTGGGGGAAAGCGGTACCGGCAAGGAGCTGCTGGCCAGGTACGTCCACGGCGCCAGAAGGGGCGAGGCGGGTCCCTTCGTGCCCGTCAACTGCGCCGCCATTCCCGCAGAGCTCATGGAGAGCGAGCTGTTCGGCGCAGAGAAGGGGGCCTACACCGGCGCGGACAGCGCCAGGGAGGGTTTCTTCGAGAGGGCCGAGGGCGGCACCATCTTCCTCGACGAGGTGGCAGACCTCTCCCCCAGGCTGCAGGGCAAGCTCCTTCGAGTCCTGCAGGAGCGGGAGTACACAAGGGTGGGAAGCCCGGAGACGCACAGGTCCAACGCCAGGGTGGTGGCCGCCAGCAACCGCGACCTCCAGCTGGAGATGGAGGAGGGCCGCTTCCGCAGGGACCTCTACTACCGCCTGAACCAGTTCCCCATCAGCATTCCGCCACTCAGGGAGCGGCGGGAGGACATCCCCGAGCTGGCCGGCCACTTCCTGGAATCCGCCGGCTACGTCGGCCTCGAGATCGGCAGGGACGCCATGGAGGCCCTGAAGGCCTGCAGCTGGCCGGGAAACGTCCGGGAGCTGCGGAACATAGTCCTCAGGGCGGCGGCCATGGCCGCTCCCGAGGGGCCCATCGGCCCGGAGCTGCTGGAGATAGGGGGGGAGCTGGACTCCGCCTCGGAGGAGGGCCTGCTGGAGGCCTCGTCCCGGGCGGCCAGGCGCAGGGAGCGCGAGCTGATAGTCCTGGCGCTGCGCAGGTGCGGCGGCAGCCGCAAGGAGGCGGCGGACATGCTGAAGGTCAGCTACCGCACCCTGCTGTCCCGTCTTAAGGACCTGGAGATAGATTAGTGGACCTTCGGCAGTAGGGTTGCAATACTATACCAAGAGAATATGATATTATCATGTACAATCGGCTTGCAGCCGACCGGGCCGCCATGTCTGGGCGATTGGAGGGGCTAGTGTGCTCACCTTCCTGATCCTGCTCGCTGCGCTGCAGAGCACAGGTGGCGCTTCGCCCGGAGACGGCCCGCGGGTCATCCGCTCCGCCTCCGAGGTCGACTATCCCCCCTTCTGCTTCACAGACGAGGCCGGCCGGGCCACCGGATTCTCCGTGGAGCTGCTCGAAGAGGCGGCCGGCGCCATGGGCAGGGAGGTCACCTTCCGGACCGGCATCTGGTCGGAGGTTCGGATCATGCTGGAGGGGGGCGAGGTCGACGCCCTCCCCCTGGTGGGGCGTACCCCCGAGCGCGAGGGGCTGTTCGACTTCACCTTTCCCTACATGTCGCTCTACGGGGCGATCGTGGTCGAAGGGGAGACCTCGGGCATAGAGGGTCTTGATGACCTCCGCGGCCTCCGCGTGGAGGTGATGGAGGGCGACAACGCCGAGGAGTTCCTGCGCAGGGAGGACCGCGGCATCGACATTGTCACCACCGGCACCTTCGAGGAGGCGCTGCAGGACCTCTCGGAGGGGCGGTGCGACGCGGTGGTCGCCCAGCGGCTGGTGGCCCTGCGGCTGATCCGGAAGACTGGCCTGCAGAACCTGCGGGTGCTGGACAGGCCCCTGGAGGGCTTTCGGCAGGACTTCTGCTTTGCCGTCCGCGAGGGCGACAGCGAGACCCTGGCGCTCCTCAACGAGGGACTGTCCATCGTCATGGCCGACGGCACCTACGACCGGCTGCACGCCAAATGGTTCGGCTCACTTGAGCTGCCTGCCGGCGGCACAGTAGTGGTCGGCGGCGACCGGAACTACCCGCCCTACGAGTTCATCGACGATGACGGCAACCCCTCCGGTTACAACGTGGAGCTTACCCGCGCCGTCGCCGGGGCGACCGGGCTGCAGGTGGAGATTCGGCTGGACGACTGGTCGGCCATACGCTCCGGGCTTCGAAACGGGGAGATAGACGCGGTGCATGGAATGTTCTACTCCCCCGAGAGGGACCTGGAGCTGGACTTCACGCAGCCGCACACCGTGGTCCACCACGTGGCCGTGGCTCCGAAGGGACGTGAGCCGCCGGAGGCGGCCTCCGCCCTCACCGGCCTCAGCCTGGTGGCGATGGAGGGCGGCATCGCCCACGACTTCCTCCTGGGCAAGGGTTTCGAGGGACAGGTGAGCACGGTGCCGACCCAGGAGGACGCGCTGCGGGAGGTGGCCGCCGGACGGGCCGACTGCGCCATCGTGGCCAGGGTCCCCGCCATTTTCTGGATCGACCGCAACCGGTGGGACAACCTCGCAGTTGCCGAGGACCCGCTCCTGTCGGCCGAGTACTGCTACGCCGTCCCCCACGGGCGGCAGGCGCTGCTGGCGCACCTGTCGGAGGGGCTGAAGCTGGTGAAGGAGTCCGGCGAGTACCGGGAGATCTACAACCGGTGGATGGGGGTCTACGAGGAGAGGCCGCCGGGCCTGGCCGCCGCCCTCAGGACCGTGGCCTGGGTGCTGGTGCCCCTCGTGCTGGTTCTGATCGGGGCCTTCGCCTGGACCAGGACCCTACGCAGAAAGGTCAGGGAGCGGACGGTTGAGCTGCGGGAGAGCGAGAGGCGGTACCGCCTCCTGGCGGAGAACACCCTGGACGTGATCTGGACCATGACCCCCGATCTCGTCTTCACCTACGTCAATCCCGCCATCGAGAGGATGACGGGATTCTCCCCCGAAGAGTGGATCGGGAGCTCTCTGGCCGACCACTGCGACGACGAGAACCTGCGGCTGATGCGGAGTACAGTGGAGGAGGAGGTCCGCAAGGGCCCGGAGCACGAGGGCGTCATATTCGAAGCCGAGCTGATGCGCCGGGACGGAATCCCGGTAGTGGTGGAGATACACGGCCGGGTCATCTTCGACGATGAGTGGCGGCCGGTGATGCTGCAGGGCACCACCAGGGACGTCACCGAGCGTCGCCGCATGGAGAGGGAGCGGACCCGGCTGCAGCAGCAGCTCCTTCAGGCGCAGAAACTGGAGTCGGTTGGCAGGCTGGCCGGAGGGGTGGCCCACGACTTCAACAACATGCTGCAGTCCATCATCGGCAACACCGAGATGGCGCTGGACAAGTGCGAACTGGAGGGGGGGCCGGGCGAGCACCTTCGGGAGATCCGCAGCGCCGCCGAGCACGCGGCCGGGCTCACCGGCCAGCTGCTGGCCTTCGCGCGCAGGCAGAGCAGCCGGCCGGAGGTGCTGGACCTGAATGAGTCCGTTGACGATACCCTGAACATGCTTCGACGGCTGATAGGAGAGGACATAGACCTGCTCTGGCTTCCCGGCGAGGACCTGTGGCCGGTAAGGATGGATCCCTCGCAGGTGGACCAGGTTCTGGCCAACCTCTGCGTAAACGCCCGGGACGCCATCGAGGACAACGGCAAGGTAACCATAGAGACGGCGAACGTGTCATTCGACGAGGACTACTGCCGGCGAAACCCGAAGTTCGACCCGGGCGACTACGTGATGCTGGCGGTCAGCGATGACGGAAGCGGCATGGACGCCGATGTGCTGGCCTCCATATTCGAGCCCTTCTTCACCACCAAGGGCGATGAGAAGGGCACGGGGCTGGGTCTGGCCACGGTCTACGGGATCGTCAAGCAGAACGGCGGCTTCGTTAACGTCTACAGCGAGCCCGGTGCGGGCTCCACCTTCAAGGTCTACCTCGCGCGCCATGTCGGCGGGAAGGTTCCCGCGGAGAAGAAGGCCCGACGGCCCCGGGGGAGCATGGAGTCGAAGGGCGAGAGAATCCTCGTCGTAGAGGACGAGCCGGCGATCCTCAAGGTGGCCGAGAGCATTCTGGAGAGCATGGGCTACGCTGTGCTGACCGCTCCGGATCCCGAGGAGGCCCTCAGGATGACCGAGGAGGTGTCCGGCAATATCGACCTGCTGGTGACCGACGTGGTGCTGCCGGGCATGAACGGCAGGGAACTCGCCGCACGGCTGCGGGAGAGCTGCGAGGGTCTGAGGGTCCTCTACATGTCCGGCTACACGGCCAACGTGATCATGCACCAGGGCATGCTGGAGGACGGCGTTCACTTCGTGCAAAAGCCGTTCTCCATGGAGAGGCTGGCCCTCAGCGTGAGAGAGGCGCTGGGGAAGTGAGGCAAACGGTGAGCTTCAGCCCAGACCCGGGGGCCTTACCCGTTCCAGGCCCTCCTCCAGGGACATGTCGGGAATCTCCGCCAGGGCGTCCAGCAGGGCGGCCGCCGCCGAGAGGGTGACTCCGCTCTCGCTGCAGAAGCGGACGGCCTCCACTATCCGGTCCTCGCCCAGCTCCAGCCAGTCGAGGCCCGCCCGGCGGGACCCACGGAGCCGGTCGGTGAGGAGGTAGGCCAGCTCGGAGGGCCGGAACTCCGTGCTGCCGCAGATCTCGTCGAACATGTCCGCCCGCTCCCAGTTGAGAAGCCTGTATGCGAGCTGGTCGCTCACCCCCAGGGCCGAGTAGGTCTCCCTGCGGTCCCAGGGTGATGGGGGGAGATCGGCCCGGACCCGGTCCAGCATCTCCAGGTCGATGGGCTCGGGGGGCAGGTCGGTGTCGGGGTACATCCGGTCCGGACCGGGAAGGATGCGCTCGAAGGTGTTGGCCCCGCCGGCCAGGGCCTGCCGGGTCTCGGACGGCACGCCCTCGAAGGCCTCGGAGATGCGGATGGCGATCTCCTTCGCCGCGGTCTCCACGTCCCCGGCGGGCCCGGAGAAGAGCACCAGACCATCCTCTTCGGGCACCTCCATGGCCTCCCGCAGGGAGTCGGGGGCCTTCACCACCCAGGGGTCGGTCTCCAGGCAGGCTATCACCCGCACCCTGCCCCGAATCTCGTCCAGGAAGGTCTGCCCCTCCTGGGTCTGCCAGTCCAGGTATCGGGCGAATCCGGGAAGCCGCTGGGCGGCCACGGTGAGGTCGGGTCCCGTCTCCAGGCCCGGGGCATCGGAGGCCAGCTCCAGCTCCCTGCCGGACAGCACCAGGTGGTCGGCGGTGAACCCCTCGGCTGTAAGGTCGGAGTGACGCAGGGCGTAGCGCAGGTCCAGCAGGGCCTTCTGGCGGTAGCCCTCCACCCGGCACAGGTCCTCAATCATGCCGATCTGGGGCACGCCCTTGATCTCCACACGGGTGCCCCCCCGTATGGAGACGTTGACGTCCTGCCTCACCGTTCCAATGCCCCTGCGGATGCGTCTCGAAGACCGCAGAACCTCGCCTATGCGGACGGCCCCCGCGGCGGTTTCCCACGGAGTGTAGAGCTCCGGGGCGGTCACCGGCTCGACCAGGGGCATGGAGAGGCGATCGGTACGGAAGATAATGTGGTGTCCGTAATCCCGGACCTCCCGGCAGGCGTCCTCCTCCAGGCTCATCTGTATGAAGCGGAGCTCCCTGTCCAGGAACGGGATGTGGCCGTTGACCCCGATTATGGCCGTTCTCTGGAACCCGGTGGGTATGCTGCCGTCCAGGTACTGCTTGCGGGTTATGTGGACCTCGTCCACGATGGACATGTTCAGCATCATAGCTATTCGAAGGGAGATCTCCAGTGCCTCCGGGTTGGCCTTGAAGGGGGGGGTATCGTCCATCTCGTAAGTACAGACCGAGTCGTTGTAGAGCAGGTAGTGCACCTGCTTCTTCGTCTTGAACTCCATCAGGGCGGTTCCGTCGTAGTCTCCGAACTCGCTGAGCGTAGGTCGCATGTGGCGCAGCAGCTCGCTGTCAGGGTCGTCGTTTCTGATCAGGCAGGGGCACCGGCAGAACAGCTTGCTCGCGGTGTCCAGCTGCTGGTGGGTCTCCAGCCCCGACCTGTATCCCAGATCACGGAGCTCGGTGTAGTCTGCCTGCCTCTCGGGCTCGTAGCGTTCGCTCTGCAATTGCCGCCCTCTCCCCAGGTCTTCGCACCGCGACGATGGATATGGGTGCGCGCAGGCGATGGCCCCGCGCGTCAGGTGCTGAACATATGAGGCGCCGCTGTCAGGTCAATTACCCGGGGCCTGGCTGGAACGCGGACGAGGTTTGCGGGTATTCTCTCAATCGAAGGCCCGGGAAGTTGACAGTCTCGAATCCGGGGGAGTATATCTGAACTGTGAAAGAGGCACCGAGGTTTTCGACCTGCTTCGAGTCCGAACGGCGACTTGGGGCAGGCTTTTTTTCATGGGCATCCGCGTCGCCATTTCGCCGAAGCAGACGCGGCGCTTCGCGCGGCGACCAAGCGCGCGTTCCCATCGGGCCGGACCGGCCCGGCGGCATCGAACTCATCGGAAGGGAGTGTTCGCATGAACATCGAGCTGGACGGAAGGCACTTCGACCTTACGGAGGCGCTCAAGTCGCACGTGGAGAAGAAGCTCTCCTCCCTGGAGAAGTACTACGACGGCATCGACCGGGTTCACGTCATCCTGGAGGTAACCGCCGGAGTCAACCACGTGCACGTTCAGCTCAGGGGCGACAGGCTCAAGCTGGATTCCCGCTCCAAGTCCCATGACATGTACGCCGCATTCGACGAGAGCGCCTACAATCTGGAGCGCCAGCTGCGCAAGTTCAAGGACAAGATTCACGGACATCCGCACAGGAGGAACGGAATGGGCAGGTCGTCGGAGTTGCCGGCGTCGGGCAGCTACTACATTCCCGCCGAGGTCTCCGAGCTGGACCGGGCCCTTCTGGTCCGTGACGACTTCACCCTGCCGAGGATGACCACCAACGAGGCCATGACCGAGCTGGAGGTCAACAACTCCGAGCACCTGGTCTTCTACAACACCGAGACCGAGAGCATCAGCGCGGCCTACAGGACCTCCACCGACACAAGCCAGGTAGTGGAGCTCACGGAGGCCGCCGCGGCGAGAACCTAGGGGCTGGATGGTCCTATGAGTTACGTGGCATTCCGGTGAGGGACGGCTATCCGGACCCCGACAGGCTTACCGTCGGGGAGGTCTACAGACACATGGGCGAGAGGCTCCGGCTCTCCCCCGTGGTGGACGAGGGAATGGACAGCCTGGTCCTCTCCGAGGACGTGAGCAGGCCGGGCCTCTGCCTTACGGGCTACACGCACAAGTTCCTCCACGAGCGAATCCAGATCTTCGGGGAGACCGAGATAACCTACCTCAGCCGCCTCGGGCCCGAGCAGCGCGGTGAGGCGCTGGACAACGTGTTCGGGTTTCCCGTCTACTGCTGTATAGTAACCAAGGGGCTGACGCCCCCCGACGAGCTGCTTTCGCGGGTCCGGGACAGTGGAACCGCCCTTTTCAGCTCTCCTCGGGACACTACGCCCCTCATCCACGACCTGAGCGACTGGCTGGGGGAGACCTTTGCTCCCCGCAAGTGCTTGCACGGCACACTGGTGGATGTCTTCGGAATAGGTCTGCTCTGTACCGGCCGCAGCGCCATAGGAAAGAGCGAGGCCGTGCTGGGTCTGGTGGAGAGGGGCCACCGCCTGGTGGCCGACGACAGCATACGCATAAGGAGGGCGGGCGATCGCCTCCTGGGCACCGGAGACTCCCTGATGGGCTATCACATGGAGATCCGCGGCCTGGGCATGGTGGACGTGTCCGCACTCTACGGAGTGAAAGCGGTGAAATCCAAGCAGCAGGTGGACATGGAGGTCCGCCTGAAGGACTGGTCGGAGGACCTTGACTACGACCGGACGGGGCTGGAGGAGAGGACCACGAACATCCTGGGGGTCCGGATTCCACTCTTCGTGATTCCCGTGCTGCCGGGAAGGAACATAACGCTCCTGCTGGAGGTGGCGGCCATGGAGCATCTGCTGCGGAAGGGGAGCAGCACGCCGGCCAGGCTGCTGAACCGGGAGCTCATAGACAGGATGCGCGGCGGCCATTAGCCCCGATCGTTCGGAACGGAGGTATGCTTGACCGAGAAGAAGGTGTTGGTGTCCAACAGGCTGGGCATACACGCACGGCCGGCCGCGCTGCTGGTCAAGGCCGCCGCGGAGTACTCCAGCGAAATTCACATCGCCTTTGGCGGTGACAGGGTGAACGCCAAGAGCATCATGGGGGTGATGACGCTGGCCGCCGGAAAGGGCGCAGAGCTCATCATCGAGGCCGAGGGCCCGGATGAGACCGAGGCGGTGGAGGCACTGGCGGCCATAGTGGAAGACGGATTCGGGGAGGACTAGACTGGCTCGAAGATTCGAAGGAACGCCCGGCTCGCCCGGAATAGGCATCGGCCCGGCCTTTCTGCTGAGCGTCGAGGAGCTGCGCATAAGCAGGAGGGACCTCAGCGGACCCGGCGAGGTGGAGAGGGAGATAAGGAGGTTCGACGCCGCCCTGGAGGCCACCCGGGAGGAGCTGCGCCGGCTCTCGCAGAACGTGGGCGACCTCATCGAGGGCAGGCAGCTGGTGGAGGTCCACATGATGCTGCTGGACGACCCCACCATAAGGCGCGACGTGCAGGACAGGATAATCAACGACCTGGTGAACGCCGAGTACGCGGTCAGCCAGGTCCTCTACGAGGTTCTGGACCGCTTCAGCCAGATGGAAGACCCCTACATGAGGGAGAGGGCGGCCGACGTCCGGGACGTGGGACGGCGGGTGATGGCGCAGCTGCTCGGTTCGGAGCGTGAGGCGCTGCTGAAGATAGACCACCCGGTGGTTCTCATAGGCCGCGACCTCGATCCCTCCGACACCGCCGGTCTCGACAGGGAGAAGGTGCTGGCCTTCGCGACCGACAAGGGAGGCCGCACCTCCCACACCGCGATCCTGGCCAGGAGCATAGGAATGCCGGCGGTGGTGGGCCTGCGGGAGGCGGCGGAGTACATACAGCCAGGCCAGACCGTGATAGTGGACGGAATACACGGAACGGTGATCCTCGACCCCGATGAGGACCAGCTCCACTACTACCGCGAGCTTCAAACCAGGTACCGCGACACCGAGGAGAACATCGCCCGCAACGCCTGTGAGCCGGCGGTCACCGAGGACGGCCACAAGGTCGAGCTCTCGGCCAACATAGAGTTCTCCCAGGAGGCGGACCAGGTGCGCAGGTACGGCGGATGCGGCGTGGGCCTGTTCCGCACCGAGTTCCTCAAGCTGCTGGCTCCGGAGAGCGACGACGAGGAGACGCAGTTCAGCGCCTACCAGCACGTCCTGGAGACGCTCAGGCCGGAGCCGGTGATAATACGCACCTTCGACCTGGGCGGCGACAAGTTCCTCAGCGAGCTGGAGGTCAGCGAGCGTAATCCCTTCCTGGGCTGGCGGGCCATACGTGTCTGCCAGGACCGCCCGGAGCTCTTCGAGCCCCAGTTGCGGGCCGTTCTCAGGGCATCCGTGCTGGGAAACGCCAGGCTGATGATACCCATGATCACCCATGTGGAGCAGGTGGTGGGCATAAGGAGGCAGCTGGACGAGACCGCCGACCGCCTGGAGAGCGAGGGGCATAGGGTGGACCGGTCCATGGAGCTGGGCATAATGGTGGAGACGCCTGCGGCCGCCCTGGGCATCGACCTCCTGCTGCCCTACGTGGACTTCGTCTCCCTGGGCACCAACGACCTCACCCAGTACACCCTCGCCGTCGACAGGGGCAGCCCCTATGTGGCCAACCTCTTCGACCCGCTCCACCCCACGGTGCTCCGGCAGATAGACCATGTGGTGAGGGCCTGCCACGCCGCCGGGAAGTGGGTGGGGATCTGCGGGCAGATGGCCGGAGACCCCCTCGGGGTACCCCTGCTGCTGGGCTTCGATCTTGACGAGCTGAGCGTGGCGCTTACCCTTATTCCCGACGTCAAGAGGATGATAAGGGTGGTGAGCATGGACGGAGCGCGGGACCTCGCCGCCCGGGCGCTCAAGCTGGAGTCCGCCCGCAAGGTCAGGCGGCTCGTGCTTGACTTCGTGATAGACAGGTACCCGGAAGTGCTTCTGGACACCGTGGAGAACGGCGAGGAAGGCGACTGACCTCCCTCCTGCGCCGCGCCGAAAAACCGCCCGAATCCCTGGATGCAACGAAAGGTAGTGACATGCACGCCATAGTTCCGGTTGCCGGCAAGGGAACGAGAATGCGCCCCCATACCTGGTCCCGTCCCAAGCCGCTGTTGGGCGTGGCCGGAAAACCCATGCTGGCGCACATACTCGACGATCTGGTAGGGGCGGGCCTGAAGAAGATATCCCTGGTCGTGGGCTACATGGGTGACGAGATAGAGCGCTGGGCCCGGGAGCGCTACGGAGAACGTACCGAGATATACTGTCCGCGTCAGCAGACAATGGACGGACTGGCGTCGGCCGTGGCGCTGGCGGAGCCCCACATAGGAGACGAGAAGGCGTTCGTGGTGCTGGGAGACACCATCTTCCGGGCAGACCTGGAGGGTCTGCTCCGCAGCGACCGGAACATGATATGCGCCATGAAGGTGGAGGACCCCCGCCGTTTCGGCGTGGTGGTGATGCAGGACGACAAGGTGGTCCGTCTTGTGGAGAAGCCGCAGGAGTACGTGAGCGACTTGGCCATAGTGGGCCTCTACCTCTTCCAGAGCGCGCCGCGGCTGATGTCCGCCATCCACGAGCTGCTTGACAGCGGAAAGCGGACGAAAGGTGAGTTCCAGCTCACGGACGCCATGCAGATAATGCTGGACCGGGGGGAGGAGTTCGGGACCTTCGAGATCGACGGCTGGTTCGACTGCGGCAAGCCCGAGACGCTTCTGCGGACCAATCGCGACCTTCTGGAACGCTCCGGCGGAGTCCGAAAGGCAACCGAGGACGGAGCGGTGATAGTGGAGCCCGTTCACCTGGAGGCCGGAGCGGTGATACGCAGATCGGTCGTGGGGCCGGCGGTAACGGTAGCCCGGGACGCCGTCGTCGAGGATTCCGTGGTTTCCAACTCCATACTGGACAGGGGCTGCAGGGTCAGCGGAGCCAGGCTGGAGGGATCGATCGTGGGTATGCGGGCGGAGGTGAGCGGACGGCCCGTCCGCCTCAGCGTAGCCGACGACTCGGTGGTGGAGCCGGGCTGACCGGCGGTTGCGGGAGGGGGCGGATTGGCCGAGCGCGCGTCGAGGGAAACCTGCGTGATCTACGGCTCCGCACTGGCCCACCGGGGCGGAACCGGTGTCTACCTCAGGCGGCTCCTGAGGGGTCTTGTGCAGCTGGGAGCGGATGTGCTCGTGGCGGCGCCGGGAGGGGCCGTCTCCCCCGCGGAGGCGCTGCGATTCGAGGGTTGGCCGGAGGGTGTGGCCAAGGTGTTTCTCGACCATGCCGAGGCTCCCGGTATCGCCCGCTCGGCGGGCGCGGCGCTGGTGCATCTTCCGGCATTCGCAGGCCGTGCGCCGAAGGGCGTGCCCAGCGTGGTGACCGTTCACGACATGGCCTACATGGCAAGGCCTTCGTGGTTTCCCCTCCTGCGGTCGGTCTACTACCGGCTGCTGTTCACCCGGATCGCCCGCCGGGCCCGGCTGGTGATGGCCGACAGCCGTTTCACCGCCTCCGAGCTCCAGAGGCTGGCCGGCCTGGACCCGGACGGGATAAGGACGGTCTACCTCTCGGCCGACAACGCCCGGGTCGACCCGACACCGCTTCTTGACAGGCTGCGGATCGAGCCCGAGTACCTCCTCTGCGTGGGCACTGTGGAGCCGAGGAAGAACATACCGGCCCTTCTGGACGCCATGGAACTGCTCAGGAGGGACAGGCCCGACCTGAGGCTGCTGTTGGCGGGAAGGTGGGGCTGGGGCAGCAGGGGGCTGCGGCGCCGGCTCGAAGTCCAGGAGGGCGTGTTGTGGGCCGGAGCCCTGGGCGCCGAAGACCTGGAGCGGGCCTACTGCGGGGCCTCTCTACTGGTTTACCCGTCCCTCTACGAGGGGTTCGGCCTTCCGCCGCTGGAGGCTGCAAGGGCCGGGGTGTCCAGCGTGGTCGGTCCCGCGGTGGCGCTGAGAGAGGTCTATGCCGACGCCGCCTTTCACAGCGGAGGCGACCCGACGTCGCTGGCGGAGACCGTGGGCCGGGCCCTGGAGGCCCCGGCTCCGGCGGGCATGGAATCGCTGGTGGAGACCCTTACGAACGAACGCATGGCGAAAGCGGTGATGGAGGTCTACGGAGAGGTACTCCGTTGAGAATTCTGGAGGTCTACAAGGGTATCTACCCCCGGACCAAGGGGGGGATAGAGCGTTACGTTCACGACCTGGGCGGCCACCTGTCCGGCCGGGGGCACGTCGTGGAGGTGCTGGTGCCATCCGGCCGGCCGCGTGGACGGAGCTGCGAGCTGCAGGGAATGGAGGTCCGGACGGTTCCGGGCCTGATCACTCTGCTCTCCAACCCCATAACGCCGGGGCTGGGACTTGCTCTCCGTCGCAGCCGGGCGGATATCCTCCACTTCCACCTCCCACTTCCCACTGCCGTGCTCTCGTGGAGCGTCTGGGGTGACGGCAGGCCGTACGTGGTCACCTACCACAGCGACATAGTCCGGCAGAGTGTCCTCCTGCCGGTCTACGGCCCGCTTCTCTCCCGCTTCCTCCGTCGCGCGGGCTTCGTGCTGGCAACCTCACCCGTCTACGCCCGAAGCTCGCCCTTTCTGGCGGGGCTGCCCAACGTGCGAGTGGTTCCCATAGGCGTTGACACCGAGAGGTTCACGCCGGGCCCGGGCGAGGAGGGCGACTACTTCCTCTTCGTGGGCAGGTTCAGGAAGTACAAGGGTATCGACGTTCTGCTGGACGCCTGGTCCCGTCTGGAGGGCCCCGGGCTGGTCATGGTCGGGGACGGACCGCTGGGCCCGCATGCCCGGTGCCGGGCAGAGCAGGAGGGACTGCGCGTGGATTTCCCCGGAACCGTCGACGACAGCAGGCTCATCCGCCTCTACCGGGGCGCCCGGGCCCTGGTGCTCCCCTCGACGCACAGGAGCGAGGCGTACGGCATGGTTCAGCTGGAGGCCATGGCCTGCGGCACCCCCGTGATAAGCACATCGCTGGATACCGGGGTCAGGTGGGTCAACCGCGCCGGGGTCACCGGGCTCACGGTACCTCCCGGCGACGCCGCGGCCCTGGCCTCGGCGGTCGGGAGGATGATGGACGACGGCCTGCGCGACAGGCTCTCCAGGGGAGCCCTGGACAGGGCAGGCGGCGAGCTGGAGGCGTCCAGGGCCTTCGCCATGGTGGAGCGCGCCATGGAGGAGTCGCTGTGATCCGGACGGAGGCGAGGTCCGCAGCGGGAACGGAAGCGGCCCTTCTGGCGCTGCTGGCCGTTGCCCTGGGAACGCTGGAGGGGCTTGTGCCCAGGCCGGTCCCGTTCCTCAAGCTGGGCCTTGCCAACGCGGCCGTGGTCATCGCCCTCGTACGGCTGGGGGTATTCAAAGCGGCGCTGGTCACCGGGGTCAGGGTGGCGGGGGTGGGCATGGCCACCGGCGTGCTGGCCACTCCTTCATTCGCCCTGTCGGCCTCCGGGGCGCTGGCCGCACTGGCGGCCATGGGTCTTCTGTCCCGGCTGCGGCCGGCGGCCCTTTCGGTGGTGGGCCTGTCCCTGGCCGGCGGGGAGGCCAGCATGCTGGGTCAACTCGGCGCCGCGGCCGTCCTGCTGCCGGAGCTGCCACTGGACCGCCTGGCGGGGCCTGCCCTGGCCTGGGGATGCCTTTCGGGGGCCGCCGTGGGCGCCGGAGCGAACTGGCTTCTGCGCAGGGGCAGGCTGGAGTCCGCTCTGGACAGGCTTGCCCGCGGGGCACCCGAGGGCTAATATTGCGCTCCTGAGCGGGGAGGGATATGCTTCACAGCAAACCGGCGGGATTCTGGGTCTTCATGGCCCTGGCCGGAATGGTGACCGGCACCATAGCGGGAGAGGCGCTGGGCGCCGTGCTTCCGGACAGCGCCGCCACGTTACGGACGTTTTTCTCGAGGTCCCTTGACCTCTCCCTGGGACCTGTAAGATTTGATATTGTGGTACTGAGATTCGGGCTGCAGGAGATCGGAATCAAACTGAACGTCATGAGCTTCGTCGGCCTGGTTCTTGTAGGCTATCTTTACAGGTGGTTCTGACGGCGGCTAGGTGACGTTGAGCGGTTCGACGGAAAGGGCGTGCCATGGGTAGGCTGGGCACATGGGAGCTGATAGTAATAGTCCTGGGTCTGCTTCTGCTCTTCGGAGCGAAGAGGATCCCGGAGATAGCCAGGTCCCTGGGGCAGGCCCTGAATCAGTTCAAGCGCGGCATGAAGGAAGCGTCCCTGGAGGATGACGACGAGGATTCCGAAAGGATTCAGGGCCCATCGGAGGAGGGCCGGACGGATTCGGCGGAAGAGGAGCGCATCCCGGGGGACGGGAGAGGCGAAGGAGAGGATCGCTAGATGGCCACCGTCAGCTACAGCGCCAGGGAGATCGACTGCAAGCTCGTGTACTGCGGTCCGGGTCTTTCCGGGAAGACCACCAATGTCAAGCACATATACAGCAGGGTTTCTTCCGATTCCCGGGGCAAGCTCATATCCCTGGCGGCGGGCAACGAGCGGACGCTGTTCTTCGACTTCCTTCCGGTCGACACCGGCGAGATCAACGGCTTCCGCGTGCGCCTGCACCTCTACAGCGTTCCCGGGCAGGCCATGTATACCGACAGCCGAAAGCTGATTCTCCAGGGCGTGGACGGCATAGTCTTCGTAGCCGACTCCCAGAGGGACAGAATGGAGGCCAACATAGCCAGTCTGAGGGACCTCAAGGAGAATCTGACCCTGCAGAAGCGTAAAGGCGTCAGCGTAGTGCTGCAGTGCAACAAGCGGGACCTCCCCGACATCCTTCCGGTCGATGAGATTCGGGAGGGCCTGGGCCTGACCCGGGTCCCGTGCATAGCCTCTGTCGCAACGGAGGGAATGGGGGTCTTCGAGACCCTGCGCAAAGTGAGCAGGATGGTGCTGGCAAGGCTGAACAAGCAGTTCGAAAGCATACAGGGCAGGGCGTGATGAGTGACGAGGGACTTGTAGACATCCTCCTGGTCCGCCTGGGGCGGAACGAGGAGAAGGAGCGGGTCAAGAGCCTTCTCATCAAGGAGCTTGGCTTCTCAGAGGAGAAGGCCGCCGAGGCGGTAGCGAAGACTCCCAACATGATCCAGAAGGCCGTTCCAATGGGCAAGGGCAGGGTCATTCAGAACCGTCTCTACCCCTATATCGACCTCCTCCCCAGAATGGACCTTGTTGACGAGGAGCCCGAGGAGGCCGAGGCCCCCGAGCCCGCGGCGGAGACTGCCACCGAGCCCGCGGCCGAAGAGGAGGCTCCGGAGGAAGAGGACGAGAGCCGCGTGGAGGAGGACGTGTCCGGGCTTCAGACCGCCGCCGGGGCGGTTGTCGACGCAGGCTTCGCCGAAGAGGACACGGGCGGCGGTGAGCCGGAGGAGGAAGGGCCCGGGACCGGGGCCGAGCCCGAACCCGATGATGAGCCCGACCTCGAGATAGAGTCCGGATCGGCCTATACCGCCCCGTCCTCCGAGTCCGAAGAGCCGGGGGAAGAGGAGTCCGAGGGCATGGTGGTGACATCGGCCGCAGAGGAGATGCGGCAGATCGAGCGCTGCCACATCTGCGGGCGCACCCCCACCGATGGCGAGAGGTTGGCCCCCTGCAGGTCCTGCGGCGAACTCACCTGCCGCGACTGCTTCGACAGGGTTGCCCACGTCTGCGAGAAGTGCGCGGAGGACGGCAAGTTCGTGGACAGGCCGCCGCAGCCAAAGAAGGAGGCCGTCGAGCGGGCGTCCGCCCCCGCTGCCCGCAGGCAGCCCGCCCCGCCGGCCGCCTCCAGCGGACCCGGAGGCTACAACAAAGGTTTGGTGGCCGGACTTGCGGCCGCCCTGGTGGTCGTAGTGCTTCTGGCGGTGGCCTACTTCGTGGACCCGCTGGGCATGTTCGCCGGGGACGCCGATTCGTCGCCCCTGCCGGATGACGGCGGTCGACGCGACTCCGTTGCGATCGCCGCAGACACGTCCTCGGTCGATACCGCCTCAACGGCGGCCGACACGGCTTCTGCCGATTCGCTGGCGGCAGCCGACACCACATCGACCGGTCCGGTTCACGCCGCCGGACCTTTGAACCTCGCCGCGGCCGAGCTCGACTCGGCATCCGCCCTGGCCGACCCGGCGCCGGTGAGCCTGCTGACCACATCCGGGGTGGTGGGCCTGGAGATCCTGAAGGACGACCTCGAGAGCCTTGGCGAGGACCTGGGGCGCATCGTGGCAGCCGCGGCCATAGAGGTCGACGCCGCCACCCTTTTCCGGACGGATAGCGGGATAAGCGTTCTGGCGGTTGGCATACTGCACCCCGAAGAGGATACCAGACGCTACGCTCTCCTGCGGGGCCTGGGACACTACCTTGCTTCCACCGGCGTGAATGAGCTGGTCTTCTACTACCGGGAGAATCAGTACTACGACGCCAGGGTTGTGACCTACGTGAACTCGAATTTCGAGAACCTCTCCCAGGCCACGGGTCCCATGGAGTTCCAGGAGCTGACGGGCTGCACCAGCGCCCAGCAGTGGGAGCTGCTGAACGGCGAAGTGCGCGCCTGGATCACCTCCATCACGCGCTGAGAGTTCCGCTTGAGTCCGCATATCGAATTCCACCCATGGTGAGGTTGTGCATGCCCGATGGCTGACAAAAAGCTGGTTATCATCGAATCCCCCGCCAAGGCCAGGAGCCTCAGAAGCTACCTGGGCGGGGGCTACAAGGTGGTGGCGTCCAACGGGCATGTGAGGGACCTTCCCCGCAAGCGGCTGGCCGTCTCCGACGACGGTGAGTACGCCCCCAGTTACACGGTTCTCCCCGAGCAGCGCCGGAAGGTGCGGAAGCTCAAGAGCGCCGCCAGCGGCTATCGGAAGATCTACCTGGCCGCCGATCCGGACCGGGAGGGAGAGGCCATCTGCTGGCACCTCTCCGAGCTGCTGGGGGGAAAGGGCAAGATTTTCAAACGCCTGCGCTTCAACGCAATAACCAAGGAATCCGTCACCGCCGCCGTGCGCAGCCCCCAGCCCCTGGACATGAAGCTGGTCAAAGCCCAGCAGGCCCGCCGGGTGATGGACAGGCTGGTGGGCTACAAGGTGAGTCCCTACCTGTGGAGGACGGTGGGCAAGGGGCTCAGCGCCGGACGGGTACAGACGGTTGCCCTGCGGCTGGTGCGGGAGCGGGAGGATCGAATAGAGGCCTTCGAGCCCCGGGAGTACTGGCTCCTCCACGCGGATTTCGGGCAGGACGGACAGAGGTTCCGGGCGACTCTGCACCGCAGAAAGGGACGCCGCACGGACACCGTCAAGAGCTCGGCCTCGACTCGCGAAGAGGCCGAACGGCTGGAGAGTGAGATATCGACCCGGGACGCCTGGACCATCAGCTCGATACAGCGGAAGATTCGAAGCAGGCGCCCGGCTCCGCCATTCATCACGAGTACCCTACAGCAGTCGGCTGCGGGAGCCCTTCGCTTCTCACCCTCGCGGACTATGCGGCTGGCCCAGTCGCTCTACGAGGGCGTGGAGATCGAGAAGGGCGAGCACACCGGTCTGATCACCTACATGAGAACGGACTCGGTACGCATAAGTCCTCCTGCCATGGAGGCATGCAGAGATCTGATCAGAAAGCGCTTCGGCGAGGAGACCCTGTCGGAGAAGCCACGGCGCTACCGCAGCTCCAAGGGGGCCCAGGACGCCCATGAGGCGATCCGTCCCACCGACCCGTCCCGCACGCCCGAGAGCCTGAAGGGGGTGCTGGACGGAGACCGGCTGAAGCTGTACGCGCTTGTATGGAAGCGATTCGTGGCAACCCAGATGTCGGAGGCCAGGCTGGCCAGGACAACGGTTACCGTGACCGGAGGCGAGCTGGAGTTCACCTGCAGGGGCGAGCGGATGGAGACCCCGGGGTTCTCCGCCGTGGACCCGGGCCAGATAAGGCTGGACAAGCCCCTTCCCGAGCTGGCGGAAGGCCCGGTGAGGATGGAGGGGCTTGAGAAGGAGCAGCGATTCACCAAGCCGCCTCCGAGGTTCACCGAGGCCAAGCTGGTGGCCGAGATGAAGAAGCTGGGCATAGGCAGGCCCTCCACCTACGTGAGCATCATCTCCACGCTCAAGCGCCGGAAGTACGTCGGCAGGGAGAAGGGCAGGCTGGTCCCGACCGAGCTGGGTACCATTACGGTCAGGCTGCTGGTGGATCTCTTTCCCCACATCTTCGAGACCGGCTTCACCGCCCGCATGGAGGAGCTGCTGGACGAGATAGCCGGCGGCAGGAAGGGCTACGTCGAGGTTCTGGACAGGTTGAGCCGACCGCTGCGGTCATCGTTGAAGACCGCCATGGAAAACCTGGGCAGGGTCAAGCGCAGCCTGCGCCAGGAGACCGACGAAGAGTGCCCCAAATGCGGGGCGCCGCTGGCCATACGATGGGGCAAGTACGGCCGGTTCTACGCCTGCACCGCCTTTCCCGACTGCCGTTACACGAGGCCCCTGGAGGAAGACCTGGAGGAGGTCGAGCTCGACCGGAGGTGCCCGGAGTGCGGAGGAAGGCTGCTGGTGAGACGGGGCCGATACGGGCGCTTCCTGGGGTGTGAGAACGCCCCGGACTGCAGACACACAGAGCCCCTTCCCACGGGTGTCTCCTGTCCCCGGCAGGGCTGCGAGGGCGAGCTGGTGGAGCGGAGGTCGCGCAAGGGGAAGAGGTTCTACTCGTGCAACCGCTACCCGGACTGCGACTACGCCATATGGAACCCGCCGCTGAACGAGCGGTGTCCCAGGTGCGGCTTTCCCATACTGGAGAAGAGAACCAGGGGGATATACTGTCCGAACTGCAGGAAGAAGATAAGGGACTCCTGACGGAGTTCGACCGGGAGCTGGAGTACGGTGATGGCGCTTCCGACCACACCAGGAGAGCCTACCGCGGCGAGCTTCAGTGGTTGGCAGAGTGGCTGGGTGGAGGGCTGGAGGACGGCTTCCGCCTGGACCGGCTGCGGGGCTACCTGCGGCACCTGGCCGGCAGGGAGCTGGCATCCGCTACCCTGTCCCGTTCGGTGGCGGCCCTTCGCCGCTTCGGCCGCTGGCTGCAGGAGACGGGAAGGGCGGAGGACAACCAGGCCGCGGGGCTCAGCTCTCCCAGGAGCTCCGGGAGGCTTCCCGGGTTCCTCTCGGTGGCGGAAGTCCGGGAGGTGCTGGAGACTTACGACACCTCCCGGATACTCGGGCTGAGGAACCGGGCGGTGGTGGAGGTTCTGTACGGTTCGGGGCTTCGGGCCTCCGAGTGTGCCGGTCTCACCCTGGAGGCCACCAACCTGCGTGAAGGTAATCTCAGGGTACTGGGCAAGGGACGCAAGGAACGCGTGGTGCCCGTTCCCTCGGGGTCGCTGGACGTACTGCGGCAATGGGTGGGGAACAGGGGAAGGCTGCTGGAGGGACGGCCCGATCCGGGAACGGTGTTCGTGAGCGTTCGGGGGCGGCGTCTTGACCCCAGGGACGTCCGCCGTATTGTTGCACGTGGCGTGGGCAGGGCGGCCAGGGCCGCCGGGGCCACGCCTCACACCTTCAGGCACAGCTTCGCCACCCATCTTCTGGACAGGGGGGCGGACCTGAGGGCGGTGCAGGACATGCTCGGCCACGCCAGCCTCTCCACAACCCAGGTCTATACGCACCTGACGGCCGGGAGGCTGCGGGACACTCACAGAAAGGCTCATCCCAGGGGGAAAGAGTGAAGCAGAAGCAGACCAAGAGGAAGCTGAATCTGGATCTGGACAGGCGCACCAGGAGAGTCGACAGGACCCTCGTCCTCCTAACGGCCCTGGCGGCGGGAGCCGTCTACCTCCTGACGCTGGCGCCCACCGTGAGCTTCTGGGACAGCGGGGAGTACATCACCTGCTCCTGGATAATGGGAATACCCCATCCCCCCGGCGTGCCCCTCTTCGTTCTGCTGGGGCGCTTCAGCACCATCCTGTTCTCCTTCATACCCGTTGTGGCCGTGCGGGTTAACCTCATGTGCCTCATAGCGGGAACCTGCTCCGTGGCCCTGATCACCCGGCTGTTGCAGAGGTGGGGCATCAGGATCGGCTTCCCGCCCTCGCTCTACCGCCCGATGGCCGTTGTTGGGTCACTCATGGCCGCCTGGAGCTACACCATCTGGCGAAACAACAACGCCACCGAGACCTACGCCATGGCGCACCTGTTCGCCTTCCTGTCGCTGTGGGTCTTCGACATCTGGATGGAGCGAAGACGGGCGGGGCTGCCCGCCGGCCGGTTCCTCCTGCTGGTGGCTTACCTGATAGCGCTCTCGGTCGCCAACCACCTGAGCGCCCTGATCGTGGTCTTCCCCATCATGCTCATGTACATCCTCTACGCGATAAGGGGATACGCCGGTGAGTGGAGAAGGCCGGGATACGTGCTGATGATGCTGGGGCTGATGGCTCTGGCCTTCAGCGTGCATCTGTACATGCCCCTGCGGGCTGTGCACAACCCCGCGGTGAACGAGACCAACCCCGAGAGATGGCCCGCCTTCCGTGACGCCCTGGCCCGAAAGCAGTACGGCCAGGTCTCCATGCTGGACCGGAAGGGTCCCTTCGGCGACCAGCTGAAGCTGTACATGGAGTACCTGTCGTGGCAGACCGGAAGGCCCGAGGAATGGGACCGTCACCTGGGCACCCTGGGCCGGCCGCTGGCCACAGTCCTCAGAATACTGCTCACCGCCGGGGTCTTCTACGGGCTGGTTGCGCTGGCCGTAAAGCGTCCCGACCTGTTCGTGCTCATAGCGTTCACCTTCCTGATGGCCAGCTTCTTCTTCGTGGTGTACCTGAACTTCAAGACGGGCCCGGAGGGAACTCCCTCCGGGGAGGTGCGGGAGCGCGACTACTTCTTCGGGGCCTCCTTCACCCTGTTCTCCATACTGGCCACCATCGGACTGTTCTCCGCCCTGCGGGACCTGGCCGGAAGGGTGCGCAACTGGGGATGGGCCCTGATGCTGATACCGGCGGTGGCACTGGCCATGAACGCCCATCCCTGCGACCGTTCCGACACCTACATCGCCCGCGACTACGGCGTCAACCTCCTGCGGTCCTGCCCGGAGGACGCAGTACTGATAACAAACGGCGACAACGACACCTTTCCTCTATGGTTCGCGCAGAACGTCGAAGGGGTTCGCCGGGACGTTGTGGTGAGCAACCTCAGCCTGATGAACACCAACTGGTACGTGCACCAGCTGACAGAGCGCAACCCGGAGCTGCTCAGCTACGGGCACGAGGGCCTTGTCGACTCGCTGCGGCCCGTCTTCGTCTGGGGGCCCACCTTCTTCCACGTGCGGATGACCGACTCCTACCCGGTCACCAACGCCACCGACCACGCGATAATGAGGGCCACCTTCGACCAGGCCTGGCCCTGGTCGGCCGTGCACGGAGGGTTCGCCGCCGTGGTTCCCAGCGACGGCCGGGGCAACCAGGGCGCCATACCAATGCAGGACCTGCTGCTGCTGAACATGTTGAGCCGCCGACGACAGCACGGCAGGGAGATCTACCTGGCCGGTACGGTATCCCGCGACAACCGGGCATACCTGAACGATTACCTCGAGATGGAGGGGCTGGTCTACAGGATAACCCGCCAGCCGGTGGGCCAGGAGGTGGACGTGCCGCGCACCTGGGAGCTGTTCCGGGACGTCTACACCATCAGGGGTTTCGACGACCCCTCGGTGCACAAGTGCGACCAGGCCCGCCAGCTCACACGGAATTACGCGGTGTCCCTGATAACGGGCATGGGCTACGCCGAAGTCGCGCGGGGCGATCCCGGGGGAGCCCAGGAGGCTCTGGCCCTGGCGGACAGCCTGTTCAGCGCCACCGCCTCGGAGTGGGCGCAGCTACTTCCCACGAAGTCCCTGGTGGAGGTGTCGATAGTGGACGGACTGGAGGGGCCGCGGGCCGCGGAGAGCTTCCTAATGCAGAGGGCGGATGAGGTTGCGGCCATGGGCCGGGAGCACGGGCTGTCCAGGCTGGAGAGCCAGGCCGAGCTGCTCAGGCAGGAGGCGGGGCAGACCTACGCCATGGAGACCCAGATGCGCGAGGCCCTTGACTCGCTGAGCGACGGTACGGCCCACGAGGTATGGCTGGGAGTGGAAGCCGACATGGCATTCGCCAATCCCATCTCCGCCCGCAGGAGGGTGCAGGCCTACGCGGACACCACGTCCAGACCGGAGATCGCAGCCCTGATGGAGAGCAGGCTGGAGGAGATAATCCGGGACGTCTCCGGTACGGGCAGGGCCAACCTGTACTCCACGGGCTGGTTCCTGATACTGGGCGGCGGAAGCCAGAGCCTGGATTCCCTCCTCGAGGCTTCCACCGACTTCTTCGCCAAGGGCAGGATCCTGGGCGGAGCCGCGGGAACCTGGATGATGGCCCGGAGGCTCCCCCCGCAGGAGCGCGACCTGGCCCAGGGCTACGCCCGGCGCATGCTGGAGCTGGGTCGCGAGGGCTCTACCGAGCTAGCCCAGTGGTTTACCATGTGGGCCCGGCACCGGCCGGGCATGGAGCTGGCCCGCAGGTGCGCCGAGCTGGGGAGCCCGGCCCTGGCCTGGCTGGCCCTGGACATGGCCGACGTCCGCGAAGACCTCAAGCTGGAGCTGTTGGAGGACCCCTCCGTATGGCCGGGGCTCCGGCGGGAGCCGGCCGATGGTGGCGCCATCTGACATGGTGAGGGCAACCACCGTGATCGGTCTGGTCCGCGAGGGAAGGGCGGCCATGGCGGCCGACGGACAGGTCACACTGGGAGATACCGTCGTCAAGACCACCGCGCGCAAGCTGCGCCGCCTGGGCGGAGGCAGCGTGCTGGCGGGCTTCAGCGGAAGCGGCGCCGACGCATTCGCGCTCCTGGAGAAGTTGGAGGAGAAGCTGGAATCCTGCCGCGGCAACCTGCCCCGGGCCGCAGTCGAGATGGCCCGGGACTGGCGAAAGGACAAGTACCTCAGGGAACTGAAGGCGCTGGTGGCAGCCGTGGACAGCTCCCACGCCCTGATGATCGGAGGGGCGGGAGACGTGGTGGAGGCCCAGGACGGAATAGTCTGCGTGGGCAGCGGCCACGCCTACGCCCTGGCGGCCGCCAGGGCCCTGCAGGCACACACCAACATGAAGCTCTCCACCATAGCCAGGACGAGCATCTCGATAGCCCGCGACATATGCATCTACACCGGCGGAGACATCCAGGTGGAGGAGCTGTGAGCAAGGGCAAGTCCGCCGAGAGCTACTCGCCGGCGGAGATAGTGGGATGGCTCGACCGGCACGTCGTGGGCCAGGACAGGGCCAAGCGGACGGTTTCCATCGCCCTGCGCAACCGCTTCAGAAGACGCATGGTGGAAGAGCCCATGCGGTCGGAGATATACCCCAGCAACCTCATCATGATGGGGCCTACGGGAATAGGCAAGACCGAGATAGCCCGAAGGTTGGCCAGCCTGGTGGGCGCCCCCTTCGTGAAGGTGGAGGCCACCAAGTACACCGAGACCGGCTACGTGGGCAGGGACGTGGAGAGCATGGTGCGCCACCTCGTCCGGCAGGCGGTGAACCTGGCGGGCAGCAGGGCGCGCAGGGGCAAGGGCGAGCTCGCCGCCCGGGCCGCGGAGAGCAGGATACTGGACGCTGTCTCGAAGCTGGAAGAGTACGCTTCCACCCCCCGGGAGAGGCTTGCGCGCCTGTACCGGTCGGGCGCGCTGGACGAGGTCGCCGTTGAACTCATGGTGGCGCAGGAGCCGCCTGGGGTGGAGGTGTTCCCCATGGTCCCCGGCGCCGGCATGGACGGCGCGCTGGGGGAGAGCCTGCGGGGCATGATGAAGAAGATCATGGGGGGGCGCCGCAGGAAGGCCGTCATGACGGTGGCCGAGGCCCGGGAGAGAGTATACGAGGAGGAGATCTCCAGGCTCCTGGAGGGCGGCGACCACACCGACCGGGGCCTGAACATGGCGGCCGAGGAGGGGATCATCTTCATCGACGAGATAGACAAGATCATCGGCACCGAGGGTGGAAGCGGGCCGGACGTGTCCCGAATGGGGGTCCAGCGTGACCTGCTGCCGCTCGTGGAGGGGTGCACGGTACAGACCAGGTACGGCCCCCTGCGGACCGACCACATGCTGTTCATAGCCGCCGGAGCGTTCCACGGGGCGAGTCCATCGGACCTCATTCCCGAGCTTCAGGGAAGGTTCCCCCTTCGGGTGAGCCTCGCCCCGCTGTCGGAGGAGGACCTGCTGAAGATACTGACCGAGCCGGAGGGTTGCCTTCTGAAGCAGTTCCGCGAACTGCTTGCGGCCGACGGTGTCCAGCTGGAGCTTACGCCGGGGGCCTCGGCCGAGGTGGCCTCTGTAGCCTGGAGGATGAACGAGTCCGGCGAGGACATCGGCGCCCGCAGGCTGCGACCGGTGATGAGCCACCTGTTGGACGAGTACCTGTTCGGAGCCCCCGATCTGGTTCGGGGAAGGGTGAAGATAGACCGCAGAAAGGCCTCGGCGGTTCTGGCGGGGCTTGTTGGCAAAGAAGATGAGGGTGATTATATCCTCTAGAGTACCCAAAAGCGGAAGCGGGGAGGGCGGATGCATCGTTCCGGAAACGAAGTCACCTACAAGATCGTCTACTACGGCCCCGGTCTGTCCGGGAAGACCACAAACCTCCGCAGGATAAGGGACTTCATAGCCCCGGAGAACCGCGGAAGGCTGGTGACCCTCTGCACCCGCGGCGAGAGGACCGTTTTCTTCGACTTTCTTCCCGTCAACTTCGCCAACATCGACGGAGACCGCATCAGGCTGCACCTGTACTCGGTGCCCGGCCAGGCCTACTACGCGCTCAGCCGCAAGGTCATCCTGGACGGAGCCGACGGCATCGTCTTCGTGGCCGACAGCCAGAGGGAGCGGGCCGATGCCAACCTCGACAACATGGAAGACCTGGCCCGAAACCTGAAGACCTACTCCCTCGACCTCTCGATGATCCCCATGGTGCTTCAGTTCAACAAGCGAGACCTTCCCGGCATTGTGGACGCCGCGGACATGGACGATTCCCTCAATCGGCACAACTGGCCCACCGTCGAATCGGTTGCCCTGGGGGGCAAAGGCCCGGCCGAGACCCTCAAGATCATATCGTCCATGATGGCCAGAAGGCATGTCCGGAAGGGCTGAGCTCACCAGGCAGGCCTCCACCGCAGTAGTTCTGCTCCTGGTCATCGGGGGTGGCCTCCTATTCAGGCTGGCCTTCGCGCGCGAGATCCTTCCCCCTCCGCCCCGCATGCAGGGCGAGACCACGCAGGCCTACCGCTACGCCAGGATGGTCTCCGAGGGGAAGGGAATACCGGAGAGGGATACGCTGGTCCTTCACCCCGAGGGCTTCCGCACGGGCAGGAACTCCATATTCGAGGAGTACCTGGCGGGCTGGGGGCATAGGCTGGCCGGAGGGGACTTCGACGCCTTCATCGGGGCTTTCTCCCTGTTCTTCCCGCTGCTGGCGGCGGCTGGCGTCTTCATGTGGGTCAGGGCGGCGGGCTTCGGCCGCGGGGCGGCGCTGCTGTGCGCTGCGGCCTACGCCGTCGTGCTTCCGGCTCTGCTGCGGGCGCGGGGGGAGTCCCTCTACCGTGAGACGGTGGCTCTTCCGATACTGGCATTCCTGGGGGCCTCACTCGAACGTTCCCTGCGCGGAGGGGGATGGCGATGGCGGGCGGCGGCCGCGGTACTCCTGCTGCTGGCCCTGGCGGCCTGGAAGGTCACGGCCTTCCTGTCGCTCTTCCTCTTCGCGTGGCTGGTCGTACGTCAGACAATGCGTGGAGACGTTCCCCGGGGCCTGGCGCTGCCCCTGGCCGGCGCGCAGGTTGTGGCCAGCCTCGCTCTCAGCCACATGCGCGCAGACGGCGCCATTCTCTCTCCGGCAACCGCCATGGCGGCCGCCGCGGCCGCCTCGGTACTGCTGAGGAGGAGCTGGTGGGTACCGGCGGCGGGAGGGGCGCTGGCCCTGGTCTTGGGTTTCCTGGGGCCGGAGAGCACGGGCCACGTGACCTCGGTCATACTGGCCAAGCTTCGCTTTCCCGGAGGACACCCCGCCGACCCCGGGCTGCTGTCGGCCGACGCCAGGCTCTTCTGGGTGTCCGGATACACCAGTCCGTCGCCGGCCCAGGTGCTGTGGCTCTTCGCCGTCCCCGCGGCGGTTGCCGCTCCGGGCTTCCGCAGGCTGCTGCGGCGGGCCGAGGGGGGCTCTATGGTCCCCTTCACCGTACTGTCGCTGGCCGGATACCTCTTCTTCGACCGGCTGGCCGTCTTCGGAGCCATGGCCGTCTGTCTCATGATGGCCGGCACCTTTGCCTCGCGCCGAACGCTGGCAGTTGCCGGAATGCTTCTCCTGGGAGCTCACTCCCTTACCGCCGACTCCACGGCCCGAATGCTCTCCCGCAGCGTGGGCCGGGTGGGCGGGGGGGGCTCGATGCTCACCGAGGGTGAGCTCTCAGACCTTCTCGCGTGGGTACGGGAGGAGACCGGCAGGGACGAGGCGTTTCTCTGCTACTGGCACATCTCGGGGATGATCTCCGCCTACGCCCATCGGCCCGTCGTAACCCACACCTTCTTCGAGAGTGCCCGCAACCGCCGTCGGATACAGAGGTTCGCCAGCGCCATGTTCGGCCCCGAGGACGGCCTGCTCACCATGATGGCCGACACCAGGGCCGATTACGTCGTCTACCAGGCCGACTTCCTCTTCGACCGGTCGGCGGAGGGCCTGGTCTACCTGGCCGGTCTGAGGGAGATACCGGACGGAAGCTCGGCGCTGCTGATGCACTACGCTCCCGACAGGCTGGATTCCCTGCGGCCCGTGTACCGCGGACGGGCCCTTGCGGTGTACGCGTGCGAGGGCGAGCCGGCCGGGCCGGACAGCGCCGGACGACCGCTGTTCGACCCAGTATACTATCGGCTGTTCGAAGGCTCATACGGCCTGGGCGTGGCGGCCATGACCGACCCCGGGGGCACGGCCCGGGAGCTTGCCGTCTCCGGCAGGAGCGCGGAGGACCCGAAGCGCCTTTCCGCTGCGCTGGCCCTGCTCGCCGAGGCCGGTGCGCCCGCCTCGGACGGCCTTGCTGTTCTGCAGGAGCTGGTCGCCTCACACATGCGCGGCGGCTGGGACATTCGAAGGCTGAGGGAGGACTTCGCGCACTACCTCCACGGCTGGGGGCCCGACCCGCCGGCCAGGCTCGACCTCGCGCAGCTTCTGCTGGAGGCGGGAATGAACGAAGATGCCGGGGCCCAGCTGGAGCTGGCCGCCGACGCCCTGGGGGAGACGGCGCGGGTAAGGGCAATGCGCAGAAGGCTGCAGAGGGAGGGTGAGTCCCGATGAGGTTCGTGAAGATGAGCGGGGCGGGAAATGACTTCCTGACCGTTGACAACCGCGACGGCTCCCTGGACGGGCTGCTGTCCGCCGATTTCATCCAGCGCGTCTGCACCCGCAGCCTCTCGGTGGGAGCGGACGGTCTGCTCGAGCTGCGAAAGGACCCCGAGCACGTGTTCCGTATGGTTTACTACAACAGTGACGGTGGAAGGGCCGGGATGTGCGGCAACGGGGGAAGATGCATGTCGGTATTCGCCTCCATGCTGGGGCTGGCGGGCGACGGACCGTTCACCTTCCGCAGTGATGCCGGCTTACATCGGGCCCTGGTCCTGGGCCCGGCGGAGGCCAGGATCTGGATGCCCCAACCGCAGGAGGTGTTCCTGGACCGGGAGATCGAGCTGCCGGGCGGCCCGGTCCGGATTAGCCTGGTGAACACGGGAGTCCCCCATGCCGTGGAGCTGTCAGCATCCCTCGAAGACGCCACCTTCGCCAGGGCCCCTCTGGTGAGGAGCCATTCGGAGACGGGAATCGAAGGGGCCAACTACGACCTGGTGAGAGCCTCCGAGGACGGGCTGGCCATGAGAACCTGGGAGCGGGGAGTCGAGGGGGAGACCCTCGCCTGCGGCACCGGGGCGGTGGCGGCTGCCTACGCAGCAGGAAGAGTACTGGGAATCGACCTTCCGGTGGCGGTCCGGGTGCGCAGCGGACTCGACCTGGAGGTGGGACGGGACGACCACGGATGGTGGCTGCAGGGAGAGGCGCGGCCGGTATTCCGCGGCGACACCCTGTCGGTGTGACATCCACGGGGGGCCGGGACTCTTGACGAAGAAAGCGGGGAGGTCTATTTGATTCTACCGTTCGGAGCGGGCATAACTCAGTTGGCAGAGTGTCAGCTTCCCAAGCTGAAAGTCGCGGGTTCGATTCCCGTTGCCCGCTCCATCTCCCTGCTGCTGCTGACTACGCTTGCGCTGCTGCTGCCCGCGCGGGGTGCCGCCGCGTCTCCCCGGTGGGAGCGGGCCTGGCGGCTGAGGGCCGGCCTGGAGTTGGAGGGGGGCGGATCCGAGAGGGATAGGTTCCGCGCCGCGCAGAACCTGTTCGACCTGGGCCGGGGTCCCCTGCCCGACGTCTATGTGACGGACCTCACAGGCCTGCGTACGCGCATACGCTCCGGAGATCACCTGGCCTATATCGCCGCGGTCCTCGGGTTGCTGGAGGAGGGCAGGGTACGGGAGGCCGAGCTCTACATGCTGCTGGCAGGAAGGGATGTTCCGGCCACCAGAATGGATCTGGCGAAGGGCCTCGCCTGGTACGGACGCTACGAGCTGGGCGGCCACACCTCCCGCTTGCTGCAGCCTCCGGAGGACGTGGAGTCCCACAGCTACAGCTATCGAATAGCCGCTCTGATCGAGCTGGGATGGATGGTTCCTGCGCCGGACGGGCTCTTCCATCCCGACGAGCTGGCCGGGGGCGGAGATCTGGACCTGGTCTGGGAGATCTTTCTCCAGAGGGAGGGCGACCCCTGGCCCACCGACTGGATAAGCGTGGGGGATCTGGACGTCTTCCTGAGGCGTCGGCGTCCGGAGGGGATGAGATGAGCTGGAAGGCTTCCCAGGACCTGGCCACGAGAACCCTGACGGAGCTTCTGAGGCGCACCAGGGAGATGAGCCTCCGCGTGCCGCCGGTGCCCGCCATATTCTCGGGGCTGCGCATAGCGGCGAGCCCGCTGCTGGTGTATTTCGTCAGCATCCGTTCCATGCCCAGGCCCGCCTTCTGGACGGTGCTGGCGGCGGCGTTCACGGACTACGCCGACGGCTGGCTCGCCAGGAGGCTGCGCTGCAAGACCTACGGAGGGAAGATACTGGACTTCACAGCTGACAAGATATTCCTCATGGTCGCCCTCCTGGCCATGGCCTCCGCCGGGTACATGGACGCCACAGTGGCCGGCATAATCGCAGGCTATCACCTGCTGGTGATAATGGCCATCACCGTGGTCTCGTGGAGCCTGTCCACCCCGCTGGTTCCCATGCCCACGGGCGAGAGGCTCGTGGTCACCCTGTCCTACGTGCTGGTGATCGTCGTGGCCGGCGCGGCGGCATTTCCCGATAAGGGCATATACTCCACCCTGTCCTGGATCGGCGGCGTCCTGACCCTTGTTTCCCTGCTGGCGGGAACCGTGGGATACCTGCGCCTGATCAGGCGGCTCCTGGGGAGGTACAGAAGATGACCTCCTGTGGCGTTCTGCTGGCGCTCTGGCTGGCCCTGTCCTCCGGATCCCCCGAGCGCCTGGAGGCGGAGGGAAGGCTCTGGGAGGCGGGAGTCGCCTACCAGGAGAAGGGTGATCTGCAGGGCCAGATGAGGGTAATCTGCCGCCTGCTCGAGGGGGCCCTGTACGCCGGGCATCCCTTCCGCTCCGCCCGGCTGATGGACGAGATGGAGGAGCTCGGCGCGGCTCCATCCGAGCTGGCTCTCTGGCGGGCGAGGCTGGCCTGGGCCTGCGGACTGGAGCAGCTGGCGCGCAGGCGTCTGGAAGAGCTCTCGGGCCCGGGGTGGATCGGGCGAAGGGCGGCCGGGCTGGCGCACCTGTACGCTCTCAGACCCCATCGGGCGGTCGAGGAGCTGAGGTCGGCCTACGCGCTGGCGGAGAACGACATGGAGAGGTACTACGCCGCTGTGGATCTCACCTACGCCATGCTCTCCGCCGGCCTGACCCGCCAGGCCCTCGAGGCCTCGGATTCCCTGGTTTCCGCGATGCCGGCAGACGGTCTTCCCGTCGTGCTCCGCTGCCTGTGCCTGCAGCGTTCCGGCAGGTACGCCGAGGCCATGACGGGACTGGATTCGCTCGCCGCCGACAGCACTGTGGGAGTGGGGCCCCGTTCCATGGCCAGGAGCCTGCTGGAGGAGCTGCAGTGATCGGCCTGCTTCGAAGGATGAAGCTCAGAAGGCGCCTTTCCGCCCTGCTGGATGAGAGGCCCGTCATCCATCTGCCCGAGCATCTGCAGAGCCCGGAATCGGTGGCCGTGTTCTGCTCCGGAGGAGAGGACAGGATCTGGGCCGCCCTCTACATGGCCCGTGCCCTGGGCGAGCGCTACGGAAGCGAAAGGCTGCACGGCTACTGTCATGACCGCGACCGTGAGCTGATGGCCTCCGTGGTCCCGGGAGAGCATGTCCACGGCCTTCCGGACGGGAAAGAGGGAAAAGGGGAGTTCTGTCCCTCGATGGTCTTCTACCCGTACGCGGACACCTCGCTGGAGACCGCCGTATCCATGGCGTCCCTGCGCCGGCCGGTGGCCGGGCTGGCGGAGGACCCGGTTGTGGGCCTTCGGGTGAAGATGACCGACGGCTACCGGCTTCCCGCGGCCCTGGAGGAGATGTGCCGGCTTCTCGATCTGCCCTTCCCGCGGGAATGGCGGCCGGAGGTGCCCAGGAACGACATGGCCAGGGCGGAAGCACTCCTGGCGCCCGTGTCCGGCCACGCCATGCCCTACATAGCGGCCACTTCCGGCGCCGCCGAGATCCTCAGATCCTCCGGTGTGGAGATACCGCTGAAGATGGTTCTGATGGACTCCGAGAAGGGTCCGCTGAACTGCGCCGGGAGGGGCGTCAGGGCCGCCGTAGTTGCGGGGGCCTCAGCGGCCGTGACCGACCGTCCGGTTGTGTGGAGTGACGCCTGCGCCCTGGGGGTTCCCGCGGTGGGGCTGGACCGCAAGGGCCTGTTTCCCTCCTGGGCCCGGGAGCCCGCCGAGGACGAGGAATCCTTCGTGGCCGCCTGGCGCGAACTGCTGCAGGAGGGCTGGTAGACGCATGAACGGCTGCGGAAGGGTTTGAGGTGAAGGTTCTTCTCATAGACTCCATGGGGCTGCTCTACCGGGGTCACTACGCTCTCATCAAGCGCCCCCTCAGGGCCGCCGACGGAACGGTCACCAGTGGCCTGCACCACCTCCTCACAGAGATATACAGGCACGCCGACGCTCTGGAGCCGGATCTGGTCGGAGTCGTATTCGACCATCCCGGCCCCACCTTCCGCAGGGAGATGTTCGAGGCCTACAAGGCGAATCGGCCGGAGACCCCCGAGGAGCTCGTTGCTCAGTCCGAGCTGGCCCGCAGGCTGGTCGACAGCCTGGGACTGCCCCGGGTTGAGCGGGAGGGACTGGAGGCCGACGACCTGATAGCGGGACTGGCCAGGAAGGCGGTCGACGGCGGTCACCGGGTAACCATAGTCTCATCCGACAAGGACCTTCTTCAGGTTCTCGGCGAAGGCGTAACGGTTGTGCAGCCCGGCCGTCCCGGCAGGGAGGCAAGGAGCGTGAAGGCGGAGGACGTGCCCGGTATCCTGGGGGTCGAGGTCGGGCAGGTGCCCGACTACATGGCCCTTGTCGGGGACAGCTCCGACAACGTTCCGGGGGCCAGGGGGATCGGCCCGAAGACCGCGGTCAAGCTGCTGTCGGAGTGGGGTACGCTGGACGCCCTGTACCGCAACCTGGAGAGGGTGGAGCCCGGAGGAGCCCGCAGGAAGCTGAGAGGCCAGCGGGAAAGCGTCATGCTCAGCCGACGGCTGGTGACCCTCGAGAGCGAGCTTCCCGACGGAGTGCGCCTCGAGGACCTCAGGCCCGGCGCCCCCTCGGTGGAGGAGGCCACAAGGCTGCTCTCGCGGCTGGGCATGCGGACGATACTCGAACGACTTCCCCGGGGCGAGACCGCCGGCTGCCGGGTGGACGTGGTAAACTCCCCCGAATCCCTGGACGCCCTGGTCGATGAGCTCTTCGAATGCGATGAGCTGGCCGTCGACACGGAGACGGACTCCCCCGACCCCATCGAGGCCAGGCCGGTAGGGCTGGCGCTTGCCAGGGGCTTCGAGTCCGCATGGTACATTCCCATGTGCGGCGAGGGGGCCCTGCCGGCCGAGGCGGTGGCGGATGCCCTGCGCAGGATCGCCTCGGGCCCCTCCATGGTGGCCCAGAACGCCAAGTACGACATGCACGTGCTGCGCGGCATGGGCGTGGACTGGAGGGAGGTCTCCGGCGATCCCTTCCTCGCCGACTACCTGCTGCGGCCGGGGGGAGGCCGGCGGTCGCTGGACGCGCTCTCCAGGCTGTACCTGGGCGAGGACATGGATACCTACGACCAGGTGCTGGATGGCGCCGGTACGCTGCTGGAGGTCCCCCGGGAGAAGGTGGCGGCCTATTGCTGCGCCGACGTCACCGCCGCCATGCGGCTGCACGGGAAGCTCTCCGGCATGCTGCGGGAGACCTCAGGGCTGGAGGCCATATACCGAAACGTGGAGCTGCCCCTGGTGACCGTGCTGGCCGACATGGAGCGCAGGGGCGTGTCCCTGGACCTCGATAGCCTGCGCGAGCTGCGGAAGGACTACTCCTCCCGTCTGGCCGAGCTGGCAGCGGAGGCGGCTGAGATAGCGCAGCGGCAGGTGAACCTGAACAGCCCACAGCAGGTCTCCGGGGTGCTCTTCGAAGACCTTGGCCTGGAGACGGTCCGAAAGACATCCACCGGAAGGCCCTCCTCCAGCATGACGGTGCTGAAGGCGCTGCAGGGAAGGCACCGCTTCGTCGACCTGGTCATAGAGCACCGGGAGCTCTCCAAGCTGCTCTCCACCTACATCGGGAAGCTGCCCGACTTCGTGTCCCCCTCTACCGGCCTCATACACACCAGCTTCAACCAGGCGGTCACCGCCACCGGGCGGCTCAGCTCCAGCTCCCCCAACCTCCAGAACATCCCCATTCGAACCGAGAGGGGCCGCAGCATTCGCAGGTGCTTCGCCCCTCCGGGCGATGGCGAGGTCTTCGTCTCCGCCGACTACTCCCAGATAGAGCTTCGAGTGCTGGCCCACCTGGCGGGGGAGGGCGCCCTCAGGGAGGCCTACCGCAAGGGCGAGGACATACACTGCCGCACGGCCAGGTCCGTGTTCGGGGACGATGCGCCGGAGATGCGGCGCAGGGCCAAGGAGGTAAACTTCTCCATAGTCTACGGGATAAGTCCCTTCGGCCTGGCCTCCCGGCTGGGAGTGAGCAGGGGCGAGGCTGCGGGAATCATCAACAGGTACTTCGATACCTATCCCGAGGTGGAGAGCTACTTCCGGGACACAGTGGCCGGCGCAGAGGCGGCCGGGGAGACCAGAACCATGCTGGGCCGCCGGCGCGGCTTCTCCGGCCTGGCCGATTCCGGAGGAAGCAACCGCAGGGCCATGGAGCGCATGGTGGTGAACACCACGGTGCAGGGCTCCGCGGCGGACATCATGAAGCTCGCGATGATAGCCGTGCACCGCCGCCTGGCCGAGGAACTGCCCGAAGCGGGCCTTGTTCTGCAGGTTCACGACGAGCTGCTGCTTTCTGTCAGGGCGGACCTGGCGGAGGCCGCGGCCGCCATCATGGTCGAGGAGATGGAGGGCGCGGTCGAGCTGAAGGTGCCCCTGGAAGTGGAGACGGGAACGGGAAGGGACTGGATGGAGGCCCAGCATTGATCCGCCGAACCCACTACAGTGCGAACGCGATGACGAAAACGATCACGGTGGCGGCGCTGGCCGTCCTGCTGCTTGCCTCGTGCGGCGGCGATTCCTCGCAGGCGGGGGAGAAGCCCGCCGGACCCAGCGTTCTGCTGGTGCTGGTGGACACCTTCCGCGCCGACCACGCCGGGTGCTACGGCTACGGCCGCCCCACCACTCCTACGCTGGACAGTCTGGCAGCCTCCGGTACCCGCTTCGCCGCCTTCCAGTCCCAGAGTCCGTGGACCCTACCGGCCATGACCTCCCTTCTCACCGGCCTGGCGGTAAGGGAGCACGGGGCCGGCAGGAGGGGGCACGACTTCCATGGAGTCGATACGGACATTCCGTACCTGCCCCACATCCTCAATGACCGGGGCTACGTGACCGGCGCCTTCTTCAACGTGGTCTACATGGACGCTGACTTCGGCTTCCACCGCGGGTTCGATCACTTCGACTGCCAGGGCTTCACCAGCAGGCTCAGCCTGCGCAGGGCCGACGAGACCGTGGACGAGTGCATGGCCTGGCTGGACAGCCTTCCGGAAGGCAGGCCCTTCATGGCCGCCTTGCACTTCTACGACCCGCACATCAGCTACAACCCCCCGCCGCCGTACGACACCCTGTTCACCGATCCCGACTACGAGGGCCCCTACGGGCCCGAATGGGGCGAGGTCACCCAGCTCATGGCCGTAAACAGGGGTGACAGCATCATTCCTAGCGCGGGTCTGCAGAACCTCATCGGCCTGTACGACGGCGAGCTTGCCTTCACCGACGCCCATCTGGGAAGGCTCCTGGCCTACCTGCGGGAGCGCGGCCTGGCCGAAAGCACCGTGGTGGTGGTAACCGCCGACCACGGCGAGGAGTTCGCCGACCATGGCGGCGTGGAGCACGGCCATACGCTCTACCAGGAACTGCTGGCGGTGCCCATGGTCATCGCCGGGCCGGGCATTCCCGGGGGCAGGGTGGTGGAGGAGACGGCGGCCGGCATAGACCTGCTGCCAACCGTCCTGCGGCTCTTGGAGATCGAGGTTCCCGGCGTATGCGGAGGCAGCGACCTTTTGGCTGCCCTGCCGGCGGACCGGGCGGTGTCCTCCAGCGGCACGCTGTGGGCGGAAGGGAGCCTTGCCGCCTGCGTGGTCGCGGGAGAGAAGGTCATTTGGAACGCCGACACCGACAGCGCCACGGGCTACGATCTGGTCTCCGATCCCGCCGAGCTCGTCCCGCTGGAGCCGGACAGCGCTCTGCTGTCGCACGTTATGGACTACTGGGCGACGCCGCCGGTGGGTGACCCGCCGCCGGTGGACTACGAGGCTGCTGTTGACAGAACACTGCGGGACCTCGGATACATAAGGTGACCCGGAGGGGGTGAAACATGCCGGAATACACGGCCAGGTTTCTGGAGAGAAGAGACCTGCTGCAGTTCCTGTCCGGCCAGCTGCTGGGATTCGCCCTGGACGACTACTTCGACGGTGCCTACCTGGGGGCCTTCGACCACAAGGGCAGGGCGGTAGGCTTCATATTCACCGGCCACAGCTCCGACCGCGAGGAGCGCCTCATAGGGGTGCCCCACATACTGGAGGACCGCGCGCCGGCGCCCGAGGCCGAGGAGTTCCTCATTGCCAGGGCCGCCAGCGTTGCCGGGGAGAACGCCTCCCGGGTCGTGGCGGCCGTCTACTCGGATCAGAACACCGGGGACCGTGAGCGCCTGCAGCAGACCTACGAGAACATGGGATTCCGCTTCCTGCGGGATTCCAGCCGCATGTTCCGCGACCTCACCGACATTCCCGAACCGGAGATGGACCTGGACAGCATAGGCGCCGGCGAGGTGGGGGCGCCGGAGCTGGCCAGGGTCGCCACAAAGGCGGCCAAGGGCAGCGAATGGGAGAGCATAGACTTCGCCCGATACATGGAGGTCTGGAGTGCATCCCGCCGGTACGACCCGGCCCTCTTCCGCGTCTACCGCGCAGAACGCGAGCCCGCAGGCGTGTTCATGGCCCGGCTGGACCGGGTGGACCCCAGCGAGGGCGGCTTCTACTTCCTGGGAGTCCTGCCCGAGCATCGCGGCAGCGGCCTGGCCAGGAGCATGCTCTACGAGGGCCTGCACATGCTCAGGAATCGCGGAGCCGACAAGACGCGCCAGATAGTTCCCTTCAGCGAGGGCCCCGGCATGAAGCTCCTCACCGGCTGCGGCTACAGCGTACTGGAGTGGGCCAGGTACTTCGAGCTCACATAGAGACAGGCCCCCCCAGCAGCCTCCGTCTCTGTATCTCCGAGCAGATGACCGCCGCGGTGCACGAGACGTTCATGCAGTCCCTTCCGCCGGACTGGGGGAAGAGGAGCCGAAGGTCTGCTCTGCTGGCTATGGAGGGCTCCACACCCTCCGCCTCGTTGCCCAGCATGAAGGCACCGGAGATCTCGAAGGCGGCCTCGAAGAGGCTGCTGGCGCCGGGGCCGTTCTCCACGGCCACCAGCTGGCGCCCGGTGCCCCGCACCCACCGCACCGCCTCCGACATGGTGGGCACGTACAGCCAGGGCACTGTGGCGTGCGTGCCCCGGGATGTCCTGCCGAGCTTGCGGTTGGGGGGGCGGCAGCAGATCCCAGTCAGTACGATCCCCGCAGGGGCGATGGCGTCGGCCATGCGGAATATCGAGCCCACATTGTAGGCGCTGCGCAGGTTGTCGAGCACAAAGAGGGGCATCAGTCGTCCGCCACTTGGTGAGCGGGCGAACGAAGCGTAGGATAGTCTCATGTACCGCCCAACCGTTCTGCTTCCGCTTGCGGTTCTCGCCTTTGCGGCGGGAGCCCTTCTGGGAATGCCCGGAGGGCTTCCGGCCGCGGTTGTGGCCGCCGGCTGCGGCTTCCTGGTGCCCGCCCGCGCGGGGCCGCTGCGATGGCTGCCCATGCTGCTGGGGGCCGCCGCCCTGGGAGGGTCGCTGCCGGCCCCGGGCTCGGAGGCCGCCTCACCACTTCCCACCGGTCCAATCTACAAAGGCAGGGTCAGTGCCGTAACCGTCTCGGGGGCCATGCTGAGGATCGAGGGGGGGCGGAGGCTGTGGGTTCGGGGTCGCTTCGGCGCCCGGGGTGTGATGCGGGGCGATTCCATGGCGGTCTCCGGCTGGAGGAGCGGGCGCTTTCTTGATCCAGCGATGGTAGTCACGCGACCGAAAAACGGCCTCGTGAGAAGCATCAGGGGCAGCCTCGCGGCACTGATGGAGCGGAGGCTGACGCCGCGGCCGGTCTCCGCCACCGCGCAGACGCTGCTGCTGGGGTTTCGGGGTCGCATGCCCCGGACGGCGCGGAACAGCTTTCGAGATGGGGGGATTACCCATCTGCTTGCCGTCTCCGGCATGCACGTGGGCATGGTTGCGGCTCTCGTTCTCCTGATCCTCCGCGGGGGGCTGGGCAGGTGCTGGATGACGGCCCTCCTGGCATGTACAGCGGTGGTGGCCTACGCGGCGATGACGGGTCTGCGGCCGTCGGCCGCGCGGGCGGCCGTGATGGCCTGCGCCGCCGTGCTGTGGATGCAGGCGGCGGGAGGAACTCCGGGGCTTCTGTGGCTCTGGGGCGCCGCCGCTGCAGTCGTGCTTTCGGCGGACCCGTCAGCCGTATACGACACGGGGGCCCAGATGTCCTTCGGAGCCGTCCTGGCGCTGATCCTGGCAGGTCGGAGCTTCGGTTTCCGTCCCAGGCCCCTGGCCTGGGCGGCCGACGGCCTCTATGCGGGAATCGTGGTCACCGTGGCCCTGGCACCGCTGGTCAGCTCCGCGTATGGGGATATGCGTCCCCTGGGCCCGGTCCTGACGGTGGTCTCGCTTCCGCTGGTGATGACGGTGATGGTTCTGTCCATGCCCGCTCTGATTCCGTGGGCCGGAAGGCCCTTCGCCCGGCTGCTGGAGTGGGTTGTCTGGACCTGGTCGAAGGCCGTGGAAGGCATCAGTGCCGAAGGCGTAGAGGTGACGGGCAAGACCGCTCTAGTGGGCTGGGCCGTCGTCCTGGGTCTGCTGGTCCTGGTCCGTCGCTGGCGCGGTCTCCACAGGCGGCTCCGCTGATTCCCCCAGGTTCTCGAAGGTGATTATCACGCTGCCCGCATTGTCCAGAGCGCTCTCGGTCTGCTCCAGGGCCACCGCGCTAACCTCGCCGCCCAGGGGGAAGCTCAGCCGCAGGCTGTCCCCGGGGAAGACCACCCGGGCGTCCCGGGGGACCCCGGGGCGGTGAACCAGGAGCACCGTGAGCCCGTCGTAGCCCAGCAGATTCTCCGAAGAGGCAGTCACATGGTAGGTGCCGGCGGGGAGGGACAGGCCCCTGGCCCTGTCTATCGTGGCAAGATGGTATGAGGCGGACATCGTTATGGCCGGGGTGATCTCCCGAACGGCCGGCAGGAAGCGGACGGAGTCCCTGGCCGACGGGGTGGTTACGACTATTGTCACCGAGTCCTCGAGGTCCGGGTCCGGCTCCCAGGTTACGCTTCTGCCCCAGGCGGTGCCGCCTTCGGTCTCCCGGAATGTCCCGGCCGTGCATGTCCATTCCGCTTCTACCCCGTCGGGCATTATGGTGGAGAGGTAGGTGGTCCCGGTGCCGGTGGAGTCAACCGAGGCCACTATCTGCTGTGATTCGTTGTGCTGGCCGCTGCACTGCCCTATCATCCACGCCAGTAGAACGGCCACCGGCAGAACGAAGGGCAGGATCACACTCAGCGCGGTACGGAGCCTGCCTCTTCTAGCCATGGCGGGAATATACGCCCGGCCGGGTTGGGGGAAACCCCCGGGCGACCGGAAAGGAAGCGGATCATGAACAGGGATGCGATGGCGGAGTTCCTCATGGAGCTCCTTCGGACCAGAAGCGTCAGCGGCCACACCGAGAAGGCCGTGGACATGGTCAAGCACAGAATGGACCGCATGAGCCTGCGAACCCGTCTGACAAACAAGGGCGGCCTGCTCGGCACCATAGGGGGGGGAAACCGGGGGGCAGTCCTGATAAGCGCCCACGTGGACACCCTGGGCTGCATGGTCCGGTCCGTAGAGGACGACGGCCGCCTCCGCCTGAGGATGGTGGGCGGCTTCACCATGTCCAGCATAGAGGGCGAGTACTGCCGTGTGGAGACCTTCGACGGGGAGCTGCACCCGGGAACAATCCTCTTCGAAAGCACCTCGGTGCACGCCTACGGGAAGGACAAGGCCTCGGCGAAGCGCGAGCAGGAGAGCATGTACGTGCGGCTCGACCGGAAGGTCGAGACCGCTGAGGACGTCAGGAAGCTGGGCATATCGGTCGGCAACTACATACATCTCGATCCCAGGTCGGTCCTCACCGACGACGGCTTCGTGAAGTCCCGCCACCTCGACGACAAGGCGGGAGTCACAGTGATGATGGCCGCCGCCGAACGGGTAATGGAGTCCGGCGGCAGGCCGCCCCGGGAGATCCACCTGCTGGTCTCGGTCCACGAGGAGGTGGGGCACGGCGCCTCCGCCGGCCTTCCCCTGGACGCCGAGGAGTTCCTGGCCGTAGACATGGGGGTCCTGGGAAAGGGCCTGGGCGGCAGCGAGACGAAGGTCACCATATGCGCGGCCGACAGCTCCGGCCCATTCAACTACGCCTTAACTAAGCGGCTAATCAACCTTGCAAAGAGGGATTCCATACCATACGGCGTGGACACCTTTCCCCACTACGGCTCAGACGCCGCCGCCGCTCTGCGCGCCGGGATGGACGTCCGGCACGGCCTGATAGGCCCGGGAATAGACGCCTCCCATGCTATGGAGCGTGGTCACCTGGACGGCATGGAGGCCGCCCGCGACCTGCTTGTGGCCTACATGATGGAGTCGCCGGACGAGGCCTAGACCGGCATCTCCCGCAGGTCGTCCAGTATGCGGGTCACAGCGGCGTCCAGGTCGTCGCAGACGGCCCAGGGCTCGGGGCCCCCGGTCTCCCGGATACCATCCAGCTGGCCCCGGCCCCTTCCGGTGAGCACCAGCAGCGTCCTCAGGCCGGTGGCACGGCCCATCTCCATGTCCGTGGCGGCGTCGCCCACCATCCAGCCGCCGGAGGGGAGGCCCAGCTCCCGCCTGGCGGTCTCCACCATGCCCACGGCGGGCTTGCGGCAGCCGCAGCCCTCGTCGGGCCTGTGGGGGCAGTAGTAGACGCCGCTCACACGGGCTCCGGCCTCAGCAGCCCTCTCCACCAGCAGGGCGTGCACCTGCTCGACCACGTCGGGGGTGGTGTAGCCCCGTCCGATGGCCGACTGGTTGGTTACCACCACAATGGGCAGGCCCGCCTCTGTGAGACGGGCCATGCTGCGGAATGCGCCGGGGTAGGGGACCCAGTGTGAGACCTGGCGGACGTAGTCGTCGCGATTGCGGTTGATCACCCCGTCGCGGTCCAGGAACACCGGCGGCAGGGTCACTCCATCAGCTCCCTGTGGTACTCCACCAGCTCCCGCAGCCCCTCCTCGAACTCCACCTCCGGCTCCCAGCCCAGCACCTTCCGGGCCAGCGTGGAGTCCAGCGAGATCCGCTGTATCTCCTCTGGCTTCGGCGGAGCGTGCTCGGGCTCGAGGTCGGTGTCCGCCAGGCGGCGTATGATGGCATCCAGCTCGTTCACCGACCGCCCACGGCCCCAGCCCAGGTTCATAACCATGCCGCCTATGTCCGCCCGGGAGAGATCCATGGCCATCAGGTTGGCCCGGGCCACGTCCGAGACGTGCACGTAGTCCCTGGTCTGCTCACCGTCGCCGTTGATGTAGGGCCTCCTGCCCTCCAGGTAGGCAAGAGTGAATATCGCCGTCACTCCGGCCTCGCCCCGGGGGTTCTGCCGGGGGCCGTACACGTTGGGGTAGCGCAGGACCACGTAGTCCAGGCCGTAGAGATGCCTGTACAGGAAGAGGTAGTGCTCCACCGTGTGCTTGCTGACGCCGTAGTGGCATATGGGATGGATGGAATGGTCCTCCCTGACCGGCAGGGAGTCCGGCTCTCCGTACACGGCTCCGCCTGTGGAGGCGTAGACCACGCGCTTCACGCCCCCCTTTCGGCAGGCCTCCAGCAGTCGGATCGAGCCCACGATGTTCACGTCGGCGTCGAAAACGGGCTCCCGCACCGACCTCCTCACGTCCATCTGCGCGGCGTGGTGGCAGAGGACGTCGAAGCCGCCCCCTTCCACCAGCTCGGAAGCCTCGGGGCTGCGTATGTCCAGCTCGTGGAACACGGCGGAGGGGTTCAGGTTGTCGCGGAAGCCGGTGGACAGGTCGTCGGCCACGTGCACCTCGTGGCCCGCCTGCAGAAGATGGTCCACAACGTGCGAGGCTATGAAGCCCGCCCCGCCGGTCACAAGTACCTTCATCGCTCCTCCCGTCGGTTTGCTGCGATAGGCCCCATGCCGCGACAGGGCCCCGAAGAGCGATAACATTGCAAACCAGCGCCCCGGCCGCTACCCTGAGAGCCGGAATGCGCCACGGACCGGAACCCGCCGGGTTCGACTCCTGGCGGGCGTACCGCCCATTCCAATCACATGCCCGGCATTGACATAGGCAACCCTTTCCGTTTAGTCTTTATGTGGAGTGTGGGGTGCTATGATGATATACGACATCCTGTTTATGGTCATTGGATCCTATCCGGACACCATCTCTTACAGAGCCGTG
>CAZKJG010000015.1:0-87100 GCA_964553045.1 uncultured bacterium
ACATCATATCATGCCTGTGCCTTGATGTCAATAAATATTTCTGCGGTTTCGCTTATTGCGAATGGCGCAAAGCAAACCACATCGAATCCGCTGATCACGTAAGTTGCGAATGGAAGCGCGAGGCTTGGCTTCCCCGCCGCATTCCTCTTTGTATATTCGATCGGATGTTCGCGCAGTGAGAGTATACTAGGAATCCTGGGGTCTTGGGGCAGACATTAGATGAATGTAGACGAATGCAAATACTGAACCCACGCATTCTTCAAGACATGAGATCTAATCGGCCATTGAAGCTCAATCTAGGCTGCGGGAACAGCACGATTGAAGGTTTCTATTCACTGGATGTAGTTGGGGGAGCGGAAATAGACATTCTCGCAGATCTCAACGAACCATTGGATCTGCTGCCAGATAATTCTGTTGCCAAGATCTACTCCCGACATGCTTTCGAGCACGTCAGAGAACTCATATCGCTGGTAGAAGAACTCTATAGGGTGTTGGCACCTGATGGAACTGTCGAAGTTATAGTCCCTCATTTTTCTAACGTATATAGTTTTTCGGACCCCACACATGTTCGCTACTTCGGCCTATATACAATGTACTATTTTGTCCCTCAAGAGTATCAACCCGCCATAAGAAAGGTGCCAACTCACTATAGCGATGCGCAGTTCCTTATGGAATCCACCACCATTCAATTCTATAGACGCACTTATCTAGATAAGGTAATGGCGCCAATATTGGAACGTTGGGTGAATCAGAGCTTTGGGCGAGCAGACTATTATGAACGAAGATTATGTCATATTTTCCATGCGTGGCAGATACAGTACAATATGCGCCCGCTGAAATAGACATGTTCCTAACAAAAAGCATGCGTTAGGACCTCTAGGTAGACTTATGCATTATGATGGTACAGTGGGCAGCCGCTGCGCAGAAGCGAAGCTTGGTATATTTCGATACTACAGCATTTCAATATATGGAGTCTCCCTTTTTGCTTGGGTGATATGTCTTAGGCCACAGTATATCATGTGCAGCTATCTTTACGTACTGTGCCTAGCCTTCAACGCCTGATTACGAAAGGACGCCCATGCCAAGAGCGATCATCACAGGAATCACCGGCCAAGACGGGTCCTATCTGACAGAATTTCTCTTAGAGAACGGATACGAGGTGCACGGCGTTGTGCGCCGCTCCAGCAGCTTCAACCGGGGGAGACTGGAGCACCTTATCCAGGACGATGACATCTACGGGGAAAGGCTGTTCCTGTACTACGGGGACATGACCGACTCCAGCGCATTGAATCGGCTGCTGGAGAAGATCGGCCCCGACGAGATCTACAATCTGGCCGCGCAGAGCCATGTACGCATCTCCTTCGACATGCCGGAGTACACGGGGGATGTGAACGCCTTGGGAGTGGCGCGGTTGCTGGACGCCATCCGAGAGGTCGGCTTGGCCAGGCAGTCCAAGTTCTACCAGGCTTCCACCAGCGAGATGTTCGGGGCATCGCCTCCGCCACAGAATGAGGAGACTCCGTTTCGCCCCCGGAGCCCGTATGCGGCGGCAAAGCTGTATGCCCACTGGATGGTGGTGAACTACCGCGAGGGATACGATCTGCACGCCTCCAGCGGCATCCTCTTCAACCATGAGTCGCCCCGGCGGGGTGAGAACTTCGTCACCCGCAAGATCGCCCTGGGCGTGGCCAGGATAGCCAAGGGCCTGCAGGACAAGCTGTATTTGGGCAACCTGGACGCCAAGCGGGACTGGGGACATGCCCGGGACTTCGTCCGGGCCATGTACCTGATGCTGCAGCAGCCGAAGGGCGATGACTACGTGGTTGCCACCGGAGAGACACACTCCGTGCGGGAGTTCCTTGAGCATGCCTTCGGCTACGTTGACCTCAACTACCAGGATTATGTGGAGATCGATCCTCGGTACTTCCGTCCCACAGAAGTCGATGCACTCTGCGGTGATTACTCCAAGGCCAAGCGTGAGCTGGGCTGGGAGCCGGAGATAACATTCGAGGCTCTTGTGCAGGAGATGGTGGAGGCAGAGCTCCGTCGGGTGGGAGATTAGCGCCGCTTTTCCTATATACCCGCCATGACTGAGTTGGCATTTCCTGGACTTGATCTGAGGTTGGGCCATGGAGCCTGACCAGCTGACCGTTGCCCTTACGCTGGCGGCGGTGATACTGCTTCTGTACTCGCGCAGGCTCTCAGCCGCCATTGTGTTCATCTCCGCGGCCGCATTCCTGACCATCGTGGGTGTATTGGAGCCTGCCGAGGCCCTGTCCGGCTTCGGCAACGAGGCCATAGCCGTGCTGATGATGCTGATCCTGGTCAGCCAGATCATCCGCAAGACCGGGTTGCTGGAGTGGCTGTTCGACCGTTGGCTTAGGCCGTCTCCCCATTACAGGCGGTTCCTGGCGCAGCTCATGCCGTTCGTGGCAGGGACGTCGGCCTTCATGAACAACACCCCCATTGTGGCCATGATCGTGCCCTTCACCGGGGAGTGGGGCAGGCGGCACAATGTGGCTGTGTCCCGTCTGCTGATCCCGGTGTCATGGGCCGCAATTCTGGGTGGCATGACGACTCTGATCGGAACCTCCACCAACATGATCGTCAACAGCCTGGTGGTGGGCAGCAAGCCGGGGGGGCTGGAGAGCCTGGGGGTGCTGGACTTCACCCCGGTGGGGCTGATGATGCTGGCCGCCGGCATGGTGTACATGCTGTTCTGGGGATACCGGCTGCTGCCGGAGCGCAAGGACCCTGCGGCATCGGTTGCCGAGAAGCCCCGTGAGTACCTGGTGGAAACCGTAATCAACCGGGGCTCGGACCTGGTCGGCCGCTCCATTGCCGAGGCCAACATGCGCAGCCTGAAGGGCCTGTACCTGGCGGAGATCATCCGTGGCGGCGAGACCATCGGGCCCGTATCTCCAGACCAGGTGCTGGAGGAGGGCGATGAGCTGCTGCTTGTGGGCAACACCGAAGCGGTGGCCGAGCTGGTGCAGAACTCCCGGGGCCTGACCCACCACGAGCACTTCGACCCGCCGAAGTACGAGAAGCTGAACGTTGTGGAGGCGGTTGTCTCGCCCAAGTCCTCGCTGGCGGGGCGGAAGGTAAGGAACACCGATTTCCGGGGGACCTACGACGCCGCCATACTGGCCGTGCACCGCAAGGGGGAGAGGCTGAAGGGCAAGATAGGCGACATCTCCCTGCTGCCCGGTGACCTGCTGCTGCTGGTGGCCGGCCGGGACTTCCGGAAGCGGGCGGAGGCCTCGGACGACCTGTACGTGATCTCGCTGGTGCGCGAGGTGCACAACATCGAGTTCGGCAAGTCGCTGTTCATTGTGGGATCGAGCCTGCTGTGCATAGTGCTGGCCGCCGCGGGGCTGGTGCCGCTGTTCAAGTCGCTGCTGGCGCTGCTGGCGGTGTTCATGATCACCAGGGTAGCTTCGCTGGCGGAGCTGCGGAGCAACTTCGACCTCAACCTGCTCACTGTGGCGGCATTTGCCCTTGCCCTGGGCAAGGCTGTATCGAAGACCGGTCTCGGGGCGGAGTTCTCCCGGTGGGCGCTTACCGCCTTCGAGCCGCTGGGAGTGATCGGCGTGCTGGCGGCCGTGTACCTGGTGACGAACCTCCTGGCGGACTTCATCACCACTGCAGCAGCGGCGGCAATTGTGTTTCCCTTTGCCGCGGCGTCGGCGGTGTCTCTGGGGGCGGACCCCAAGCCATTCGTGCTGGCGGTGGCCTACGCGGCCGCCGCGAACTTCATCACGCCCATAGGCTACCAGACCAACCTGATGATCTACGGCCCCGGAGGCTACAGGTTCGGGGACTTCATGAAGGTGGGCCTGCCGCTGAAGGTCATCTGCGCTGTTGTGGCCGTATTGGGCCTGGGACTGGTCTACGGCCTGATCTAGCCGGTCTTCCAGAGTCTTGAAGCACTCATGTGTGCGGATTGCGGACTGGGCGGCGATCAGTGCATGTGCTCTTCCAGGAAGCTATCCAATTCGCTTGAGTACTCCTCCTCCGATGCGAGGAAACCCTCATTGTGTGATCCGCTGATGGTGAGGAACTGCTTCGGTTCGGCCGCGGCCTCGTAGATGGCGCTGCCGTGCTCGAAGGGGATCATCTCGTCTGAGGGGCTGTGGACCACCAGAACCGGGCAGCTTACTTGGGCTGCGTAGGTCTCGGTGGGGTAGTCGTAGCGTGAGATCAGCCTGACGGGGAGGAGGGGATAGGCGGCGGCCCCGATATCGGGGAGGGAGGTGAAGGCCGATTCGATGATGAGGGCCCCCGGATCGTTCTGTGTGGCCAGGTATGCCGCCACAGGGCCTCCCAGGGATCTTCCGAACAGGACAATTCCTTTTGGCGGGATGTTCCGTTCTGCGGTCAGGTAGTCCCAGGCTGCTGCTGCGTCGCGGTAGGTGCCCTGCTCGGAGGGCGAGCCTTCGCTTCTGCCGTATCCGCGGTAGTCGAAGATCAGTACGCCCAGGCCCAGGTCGTTGAGTATTCGAATGGTCTCCAGCCGGTGGGAGATGTTGCCCGCGTTGCCGTGGCAGAGGAGTACCACCGGGCCATCACCGCCGGCCGGTACGAACCAGGCATCCAGGGTTACTCCGTCTGATGCGGTGAGGGCTATGCGCTCGTAGTCCAGGCCGATGTCGGACGGGGTGGCCGCTATGGCGGCTTCGGGGAAGTAGACCAGACGGGACTGGAAGAGGGCCGCCAGGGCGACGATGGCTGCGTAGATGACCACCACGGCAAGGAGGATCTTGACGATCATGTCAGCCGCCCTTCCGGCATGATTTCGCAGGCACTACGAGCCATAGGGGTAGAAGATGTAGAACAGCAGCGACAGCGCTCCCAGCACCCACAGGCCTGTGCCGACCTCCCTTGCCCTGCCTGTGAGAAGCTTGAAGAGGGGGTAGAGCAGGAAGCCGGCCGTCATGCCCACTCCCAGGTTGTAGGTGAAGCTCATCAGGGCGATGGTGGCCATTGCCGGCAGCATCTCGGTGAGGTCTTCGGTGTTCAGGGCCTTCAGGGGGCCCAGCATCGTGAAGCCCACCACTATCAGCACCGGTCCGTACGCCGCCGGCGGAATGGCGGTGAGCAGCGGGGCGAAGAACAGCGCCAGCAGGAAGAGGATTCCGGTGGTGACGGCGGTGAGGCCGGTTCTGCCGCCCTCCTCCACGCCGGAGGCGGACTCGATGAAGGCGCCGGTGGTGCTGGTGCCCATCAGGGCTCCGGCGACGGTTGCCAGGCTGTCGGCCAGCATGGGCCGCTCTATCTGAGGGAGCTCTCCGTTCTCGTCCAGCATGTCGGCCTTGGTGGCCACGCCCAGGAGGGTGCCCATGGTGTCTACGAAGTCCATTACGAATACGGTGAGTATCACCGAGAAGAAGCCCCAGGTGAGGGCGCCGGCTATGTCCAGCTGCAGGAGGGTGGGGGCAAGCGAGGGCGGGCTGCTGACTATGCCCTCCGGAAGCGGGGCGGCCCTGGTGATGAAGGCAGCGGCGCTGATGCCGGCGATGCCGATGAGCATGGCGCCCTTGATGCGGAGGGCCATGAGGGTGCCGATGAGGACGATGCCTGTTGCTGCCAGGATGACGGGTGTGCTGCCCAGGTCGCCCACATGCACCGGGGCCCCGGCGGTGCCCAGGGCCACCATCCCGGTCTCGTTGAGGCCGATGAACACAAGGAAGAGGCCGATGCCGGCGGCGAAGGCGATCTTGAGGGTCCGGGGAATGGCGTTGGCCAGCCATGAGCGGACCTTGAGTACGGTTAGCAGTGTGAAAAGCACGCCTCCTATGAAGACCGCGCCCAGGGCCGTCTGCCAGCTGTAGCCCAGGACCTTTACCACGGTGAAGGCTATGAAGGCGTTCTCGCCCATGTAGGGGGCAATGGCAAAGGGCCTGTTGGCGTAGAGGCCCATGATCATGGTGCCGAAGAAGGCGCTGAGTATGGTGGCCGTCATGCAGGCGTCTTTGGGTATGCCAGCCGCGGAGAGGATGGCCGGGTTGACCACGATGATGTAGGCCATGGTGAGGAACGTGGTGATGCCGGCGAGAAACTCCGTTCTTGCGTTTGTGTTGTGCTCGTCGAGCTTGAATAGCCTCTGCAGCATGGGGGCCCCTTCCCCTGGTGGGCTGTGTCGGCAGTTCCACGGAGGTTATTATACTATCCTGCTGCCAACTATTCACCGCCAACTGGAATCGGGGTGCGGCTCTGAGGTACCTGAGGTTCGACCCCTACAGCGGGGCTTCGGGGAACATGATGCTGGGCGCGCTGCTGGATCTGGGCGCCGATATCGGTTCGCTGCGGGGTATGCTGTCCCGGCTGAGCCTGGAGGGCTGGGGAATAGAGCCCGAGCAGGTGAGGATGGGCGGGATGAGAGCCATCAGGGCCAACGTCCGGGTCCCCCACGAGCACGTGCACAGGCATCTTTCGGATATACGGGAGATAGTCGAAGGCTCCGGTCTTCCCGAGGATATTGTCTCCGGGGGTATGAGGGCCTTTACCCTTCTGGCAGAGGCGGAGGCGGCGGCCCACGGCATGGGATTGGAGGAGGTCCACTTCCACGAGGTGGGGGCCATGGACGCCATACTGGACATATTCGGCTCCTTCTGCTGCCTGCATCTGCTGGAGGTGGGCCGGGTGTACTCCTCGGCGGTGCACATCGGGTCGGGGACGGTGGAGTGCGCCCACGGCGTTATTCCCGTCCCGGCTCCGGCCACCGCCAGGCTGCTGGAGGGGGTGCCCGTGGTGCCCACCTCCGAGCAGGGCGAGATGGTCACGCCCACGGGGGCCGCCCTGCTGCGGGCCATGGTGGATGACTGGAATAGCCTGGGCGGGCCGGGCCGAATACTGGACTCCGGGGTGGGAGCGGGCACGCGGCAGCTGAGCAGGGCGAACCTGCTGCGGGCGGTTCTGGTTGAGGCTGCCGACTCGGCTGCCGATGGTGAGACGTCCTGCCTGGAGATTCGGGCCGTTGTGGACGACATGGACCCCAGGCTGTTCCCCGTTGTGGTGGAGGCTGCGATGGAGGCCGGGGCGGTGGACTGCTACGCCAGCCCCACCACCGGCCGCAAGGGAAGGCCCGGACTGGAGATTACGGTACTATGCCCCCTGGAGTGTCGGGAAGAGGTGCTGCAGGCTCTGTTCGCCGTCTCGACCACGATAGGGGTCAGGATCGCGGAGGTGCCCCGCGTGGAGCTGGAGCGGGAGATGCGGCGGGTGGAGGTGGCCGGAGGTGCCGTGGACGTGAAGCTGGCCCTCCGCGGCGGCCGGGTGGTGAGCGCCGAACCGGAGTTCGAGTGCTGCCGTGAGCTGGCCTTAGAGGCCGGCCTGCCGGTGAAGGCGGTACTGGCCGAGGCCCGGGGCAAGGCGCGCGAGGAGTTCATGGATTTGGCGAAGGGCGACAGTTAGCTTGGACCAGTATTCCCGTGATATGCCCAAGACCCGTGAGCACAGGAAGCAGAGGCTCTCCAGGGTTCTGTTCGCCGTGGCCGTGGTCGCAGCTGGCGCGGGACTTGCCTTCCTCTTCAGCCTGCAGGGCTCACCTCCGTCTCCCAGCGAGCGGTACCAGTCTGTGGGTGATTTCGGCGAGGACCACATCTGGTTCAACCACTCCCGGCCGCTGAGCCTCTACGACGAGTACCGGGGCCACATCATGGTGGTACACTTCTGCAGGTTCGAGAGCCTCTCGGCGGTGCGGGACCTCTCCGCCCTGCGGCGTCTGGACGAGGCGTTTCCCGAGGCGCCCCTGGGTGTAGTTGTGGTGTACAGGACCAACACCACCGACCTGGACTCGCTGCACGCCACGGTCCGCAGCTGGCGGCTGGAGTTCCCCGTGGTGGTGGACGACACCGGCAGGGTCGCGGAGAACTTCGGCATAACGGCGTTGCCCGCGGTAGTTGTGCTGGGTACGCACAAGAGGGTTTCTGCCAGGTTCTACGCGGGATGGCAGGAGGCCGACCTGCAGGGCATAGTGGCCGACCTGCTGGGGGAGGGCACCGCCAGCGACAACCTGGCCCGGGAGGCCTTCGAGCCCGACGGGGGGGAGTATGTACCTCCCCGGCTTCGGGATATATAGATGATGTTAGGTGTTCTTCTTCCGAAGGGAGAAGTCTGATGCTGCCCGAGGAGAAGCTGGCGCTTATTCAGCAGGGCAAGGAAGCGGTTCTGGACCGCGAGGATCTGGTGGAGATCCTGGATGGAGACCCCGCCCTGGAGAACGCTCTGTTCAGGGCAGGAGCCGCGGTCCTGGAGCGCACCCTGGGCAACGCCGTCTACCTGCGGGGGATTGTGGAGATCTCCAACGCCTGCCAGAAGAACTGCTTCTACTGCGGCCTGCGGCGCGACAACACCGGGCTTGCCCGGTACGCCATGTCCTACGAGGAGATAACAGACGCCCTGCGGAGGGGGTATGACTCCGGCCTTCGGTCATTCCTGCTGCAGTCGGGGGAGATGCTGGGGGGCGCCCACATAGACAAGGTGGTGCGCGTCCTGGAGTGGATGCGCGAGGAGTACGGCGACTCGGTGCGCATGGTGCTCTCCCTGGGCGAGCTGCCCAAGGGGGTGCTCAAGAGGCTGCGCGAGGCCGGGGGCGACCGCTACCTGCTGCGAATAGAGGCCAGCGACCAGAAGCTCTACATGAGGCTGCATCCCCGCAACTCCATCCATCGCCACAGCGCCAGGCTCACCTGCCTGGAGGACCTGCGGGAGACCGGCTGGCAGGTGGGTACCGGCGTGCTTATCGGCGTTCCCTGGCAGGACGTGGAGAACCTGGCGGGCGACCTGCAGTTCATGCAGCGGATGGACGTGGACATGTGCGGCATGGGCCCCTACCTCGAGCACGAGGACACGCCCTTCTGGGAGAAGCGCAAGCTCATTCCCTCCCGGGAGCAGCGCTACCGCTGGACCCTGCGCATGATAGGACTGCTGCGCATACTCATGCCCAACATCAACATCGCCGCCACCACGGCCCTGCAGACCATCAGCCCCAGCGGGCTGGAGCGGGGCCTGGCCGCGGGGGCCAACGTGTTCATGCCCAATCTCACCCCCCTGAAGTACCGCCGCAACTACGACCTCTACGAGGGCAAGGCCGAGGTGCACGACACCCTGGAGGACGTGGTGAAGAAGATGGTCCGCCGCTGCAGGGCCATCGGCCGGCCGGTGGACCTCGACGACCCCGGCGACCCGGTACACTTCCTTGAAAGGACCGGCCGGGCCTGATGCCCGACCTCAAGAGGCTGCTGGAGCTTCTGGAGAGGGAGGGGCTGTCCCCCTCCGACGCCATCACCATGCTGCGCGACCACGGCGTGCGGGACACCGGCTTCGCCCGGGTGGACACCGCCCGGGGGCTGCTGGGGGTGTTCCCCGAGATAGTGCTGGCCGAGGGCAAGACGCCCGGGCAGGTGCTGGCCATAGGCCGGGAGCTGCTTTCCCGTACCGGGGCGGCCGTTTTCTCGCGGGTGGACGGCGAATGCGCCGGGGCGCTGGAGGAGGAGTTCGCCTCCGGCTCGTACCACGCGCAGGCTCGGGTGTTCACCGTGGGCGACGGCAGTGAGGGCGTTGAGCTCTCCGGCACCGTGGCCCTGGTGAGCGCCGGCACCAGCGACCTGCACGCCGCCGAGGAGGCGGGGGTGCTGCTTTCGCATCTGGGCGTTTCGGTGGAGAGGCTCTACGACGTGGGCGTGTCGGGCCTGCACCGCCTGCAGGGGGTGCTGGACAGGCTGCGGGAGGCTTCGGTGGCGGTGGTGTTCGCGGGGATGGACGCCGCCCTGCCCAGCGTGGTGGGCGGGCTGTTCCCCGGGCCGGTGATCGCCGTCCCCACCAGCACCGGCTACGGCACGGCCTTCGGCGGGGTGACGGCGCTGCTTTCGGTGCTGAACAGCTGCAGCCCCGGGGTTACGGTATTGAACATCGACAACGGCGTGGGCGCCGCCGCGGCGGCGGTGCGCATACTCAATCGGAACGAGGGAGAATCGTAGATGTACCTGGTCACCGGCGGAGCCGGATTCATCGGAAGCAACATAGTGCGGGAGTGCCTGGAGCGCGGGCATGCAGTGCGGATACTGGACAACTTCTCCACCGGGCACTGGCACAACCTGGAGGGCATTCGCTCCGACGTGGAGATAGTGGAGGGCGACCTGCGCAGCTACCACCTGGTGCAGAAGGCCATGCGGGGCGTGGAGGTGGTGCTCCACCAGGGCGCGCTGCCCAGCGTGCCGCGGTCGATAGACGACCCCATCACCACCAACGAGGTGAACGTGCAGGGTACGCTGAACGTGCTGCACGCCGCGCTGGACGAGGAGGTCCGGCGGGTTACCTTCGCCTCCTCCTCCTCGATATACGGCGACGCGCCGCAGCAGGTGAAATCCGAGGACCTGCACGTGATGCCCCTCTCCCCCTACGCCGTGAGCAAGCTGGCCGGCGAGAAGTACATGCAGGTGTTCCACAGGATATACGGCCTGGAGACTGTGGCGCTTCGGTACTTCAACGTGTTCGGGCCATGGCAGGACCCGGACAGCCCTTACTCCGCGGTGATCCCGCTGTTCGCGCGGGCCTGCATGGAGGGCCGCGCGCCCACCATCAACGGCGACGGCGAGCAGTCGCGGGACTTCACTTACGTGGCCAACGTGGTACACGCCAACCTGCTGGCCGCAGATGCCCCCGAGGCCGCCGGAAAGGTGTTCAACGTGGCCTGCAACGACAGCGTCACAGTGAACCGGCTGGCGGCCGAGCTGGCCGAGCTTGTGGGCCGGCCGGACATCGAGCCCGTTCATGGGCCGGACCGGCCCGGAGACATCCGGCACAGCAGGGCGGACATATCCCGGGCGCGGGAGCTGCTGGGCTACGAGCCGGTGGTGGGCTTCAGCCAGGGGCTGGAGGAGACGGTGGAGTTCTTCGGGAAGGTGTTCGGCTAGTACCAGTCTGCTGTCCTCGATTGTTCACCCAGGTACTGATTGATAAACTCACTTGGTCCAAGAATCTCAATTCCGGAATATCCATTGATATCAGGCAGATGCTTGTCTCCTGAAATTATTGTTTTTGCTGCTCCACCAATTGCAGCAGCGATAAACTTGTCATCGTCGGGATCCTCACATACTGGCCTATCGCTCAAAATCAGCAGACTGCGAGGCTCCAACTCCTGATTGCTCCGATGCAGTTCTGCTGTATATTGTTGTTAGTTATATTTATTTATCAGGATGCTCATACACAATTCTTAATATATCCTCGGCTATAAATACCATATTTCTTGATCTTCCTGATGATTCCGTAAGAATTCCCAGTTTCTCCAGTTTCCTAATGTTGTTTGCAGCAGCTTGATGAGAGACATCAAGCAAGCTTGCAGCTTTGCCGATAGTAATTGCCGGTAATTGAAAAAGCGCATCAATGAGAAGAACGAGAAGAGCTGTTGAACGGCCTTTTTGCACCTGCCTGTGATAATTCTGCCTGATGTTGAGCAAAGCCTCTGCGATTCTTACAGATTCTTCTGCGGAAACCAATACCGCTTCTAAGAAGAAATCAAGCCAAGAAAACCAATCACCTGTTCTACTGACATTTAAAAGAAGGTCAACATATTCATCCCTGTTGCTTTCGAAGAAAGCACTCATATACAGTATAGGGGCGCTTAACTTACCCTTATTGCAGAGTATCAAGGGTAGAATCAGCCTGCCAATCCGACCATTGCCATCTCGAAATGGGTGAATAGCCTCAAATTGGTAATGTATCAGGGCAAGTCTGACTAGCATAGGGTCCTCACATTGGTCATCCTCAGTATTTATGTATCTCTCAAGATCATCAAGCGCCGAATGCATTTCTTTTACAGGGGGAGGAATGTAACGTGCATTCTTGATACCCCTTCCGGTTTTGCTTCGGATGTAGTTCTGACTTGTTCTGAATTCCCCTGGCTTCTCCTTACTGCCCCTTACACCTGACATAAGAACTTTGTGAGTTTCTCTTATCAACCTTAAGCAAACCGGAAGAGTATCCATCAAAGACAACCCATGCCTCATCGCCCTCGCATAATTCACAACTTCTTGTGTGTCTATATGCTCTGTATCTCCCTCTTCGCCAGCCAGTTCAAACAGTACTAGCTGTCTGGGAGTTGTGATTGTCCCCTCAAGTTTTGACGATAGTATTGCTTCTCTATTCAGCATAGGTGAAGCAATCAGGAAAGGATTGAACTCTCTTCCGGTAATACCAAGTAATTGTCCAATGCTGTTTTCTGCCTTAGCAAGTCTTTTCACAATGTAAGAAGGAAGGGTTAATTCTCTTGGAAGATTATCTGGAACAAACGCAAACACTCCCTGTTCTATCTCAGCAAGTTTCCCAGGAGATTTTTCAGTGAGTCCCGAAGGATCGATAGGCATATGCAAGATTCCTTTGCTTGGAGATTGCTTATGTAAGTATAATCCGTTTTGCTTACATTGCCAAAGCCCAGTGCAAGTTTCCTTTTCTAGCTAAAAATACCTTTCGGCTCTATGAACCTGCTGCCTGCAGCCAGCAGGTATAGAATGGCAGACTTATCGATGGTGGTGTATTTATCGGCAAGTCGATGCAGTACTCTTGAGTACTCATTGAATATTTCAACAGAAAGGACGATTTCAAGTTTCCCGTCTTGCCAGGCATCGAGGATAATGTCGGGTTTGCCCTTGAAGAAAATTGCGGAGATCATAACATTCGTGTCAATTACGACACGCATCATTCCGATCGCACTTCACTTATTGCATTCTGGATATCTTCAGGAGTCATACCGGATTTGTGAGCAGCTTCTCGAGCCCTGAGTATCAGTTCATTGAACTCGGTTGAGGAAGGTGGAGAAATTGTCTTCAGAACAACAACATCTCCCTCACCCATAACTACGAACTTCGTTCCGGCTTTCAGACCCAGGGCATTTCTGATTTCTTCGGGGATAACGACCTGTCCTTTGGAAGACATTCTCGTGGTTGCCACAGTGTTCATTTCCATTCCAATCAACCGGAGCACCGTTCTTACCAGTAAGATTCTATTGTTCTGGTGAGATGTCAATCTTCAAAGAGTCAACATGTCAAGCCATGACTGTTTGGCTTGCCGGACTCCCAGCAACAGATGGGCGAGGCGGCGGACTGACGCTTCAAAACTGCAACGCGGCCCGGCCTTGACCGCGGCGGCGGGACGGTTGTAGTGTCTTGCCTGCAAGTTGGACCGATGAAGGGATCTCTGATGACGGAAGCCAGCGGACTCGGATTGGGAGGTAGCGCAAAGGGGCGGTCATTCCGCTCCTTCGGCATGGTCCCCTAGAGGGCCATCCCGTATTCGGGCTTCGTCCCACCGGCTTCCGTCTTTTTGTATCCATTGCGGGCATGGCTCTCGTTCCTTTCGGCGGGCGGGGTGCGTCCGCCGCTCCGGGAAGCCGGCAGGTGAAGGGAGCCCTACGTGAAGATCAAGGATTTGTACGCCAAGGGGCCTCCGGTGCTGTCGCTGGAGGTGTTTCCTCCGAAGAAGGCGGGTGCTTCTCTGTCCGGCGTGTACCGGACGGTGGAGAGGCTGCGGGGACTGTCGCCCTCCTTCGTGAGCGTCACCTACGGCGCAGGGGGCAGCACCCGGCAGAGGACCGTGGAGATAGCCTCGGAGGTGCGGCGCCGCTGGGGGATCGAGTCGCTGGCGCACCTGACCTGCGCCTGCCACAGCCGCACCGACATCTCCTTTACGCTGGACGACGTGCTGGAGGCCGGCGTGGAGAACATACTGGCCCTGCGCGGGGACGTGCCGGAGGGGGTCTCCTCGGAATCGGCCTTCCGGGACTACCGCTACGCGTCCGAGCTGGTGCGGGAGGCCCGAAGCCGGGCCGACTTCGGTGTAGCGGCGGCCTGCTACCCGGAGGGGCACGTGGAGTGCAGCCGAATATCCGACGACCTCGACCACCTCCGCGAGAAGGTGGACAGCGGGGTGGACTTCCTGATCACGCAGCTGTTCTTCGACAACAGGATCTACCTCGACTTCGTGGACAGGGCCCGGGCCCGGGGAATAGACGTGCCCATAGTGCCCGGTGTGATGCCCCTGATGAGCTCCTCGCAGATACGCCGCATCGTGTACCTGTGCGGAGTGTCCATACCGGCGGAGGTGCTGCGGCTGCTGGACCGCTGGGGCGACGACCCCGCCGGGCTTCGGCGGGCGGGGACCGAGTACGCCGTTCGGCAGGTGCGGGGCCTACTGGACGAAGGCGCTCCAGGATTGCATCTTTACACGATGAATCGTCATCATCAGATCAGTGACATTGTGAGGGGCGCCGGCTCTCATCGCTTCCTGGGAAGCAGCTTGCCCGCCCTTACGGAGGTGGGTGTTTGAGCGAGGAGCGGAAGGCCCTTCACGGTGAGATAGAGCTGCGCAAGGTACTCCCCACGAGATGGCACGTGCTTCGCCGGGCCAACTGCCCGGTGGACGACGAGGGTCTCTACGACAATGTGGAGACCGCCCTGCACATGCTGGAGAAGACCGCCCTGCCCCAATGGTGGTCCGTGGACATCGACGAGGTGTCGGTCTCCGGCCGGGACGTGACGTTCGCCGAGATCGAGACCCGCTCCAAGAAGCTGTCCGCCCACCTGGAGGGGGTGAAGAGGCTTACCATCATGGTGGCCACCATCGGCCCTCGGCCCGAGCAGGAGGCCGCGAAGCTGACGGCCAAGGGCCGCCACCTGGACGGCATGATGCTGGACGCCGCCGCCTCGGCCATGACCGAGCAGGTGATGCGGATAGTCCACCGCAGGGCCCGCAAGCGGGCCGATGCCAGGGGCACCGCCCGCATAGCCCCCGGCTACGGGGACTTCGGCCTGGAGGTGCAGGGCCCCCTGCTGGCGCTGGCGGGATGCGACTGCATCACGGTGGACCCCGAGTCGCACATGATGACGCCGCGGAAGTCGTCCACCGGCCTGGTGGGCTGGCGAGCGTAGCCGCTCTGCTGCTAGTAGTCCTTCCATATGAGCCAGGACCCCAGGAAGGGATTCGAGAGTCTGTAGACCTTGTTCTGCCTGTAGACGATCTTCAGTTGAATCAGCCTCTTGAGAGCCGCCTGAACAGATGATGGGGAGCCGATTCCCGCGAGAGACATGAAGTCCTCGGAGAGAGGGTTCCTGCCTCCGGTACGGGCCAGGGCAACAAGGCAGCGGAGCTGCTGGCCCGTGAGCTGGACCAGCGTGGCCTCGTAGGCCTTTCTCTCCCGGGCGAAGATTACCTCGAGGGCGGGCTCGATAAGATCCGGCGTAACCGGGTCACCGGGAGAGGTTACGTCCCACAGGCAGGCGCATAGCTCCTGGATGTCGCCGGGTATCTCCCCCGCTTCCTCCATGACCTGCTGCATCACCCCGTCTGCGACCTGCCGGCCTCCCCCGAGAAACCGCCGGCGGAGAAAAGGCACGAACTCGTCCGGCTTGATGGGCCCGACCTCCAGAAGTGCCGCCGACTTGAAGAACGGGCTCTCGGGATCTGTGAAGATCGCCTCTATTCGGCTTCGAACGCTGCCGGCGAAGATGTAGCAGATGTCCGTTTGAAACTGGATTCTGCTTCTGAGGAGTGCGATCGTCTCCCGGGAGCTGCGGATGTCCAGGATGTCCTGAAACTCGTCCATGGCCACCAGGAGCCGGCGGCGGCCTCCGAGGTCCGCCAGCATATCCAGAATGCCCTCCAGGGAGTCGGGACCCAAGGCTCGGGCCTCTGCCAGGGATATCGAGGGAAGACCCGTTACGGGGTCCAGGGACAGAGAGGGTCTGAGATGGGAGAGTGCCCGCAGAATCCTCTGATGAAAACCGGCCGACCGCTCGGCCCGCACCAGGGCCGTGAGTATTCTGCGGCATACGTCTGCCGGCGTCTTGGTCTCCATGAGATCGATATAGAGCAGACGCACTCCGGGGAGTCTCGCCGTTGCCTCGTGTATCAGAGAGGTCTTTCCGGTGCGTCTCTCCCCCCGCAAGCAGACATTCTGGCCGGCTTCGATGAAGTCCATCAGGGACTGCAGCAGCTCGGGACGGGGGCAGAAGTCCTCTCCGCCGACAACCTGACCGTATCTGAACGGATTCATGCGACTCCTTTCTTACGTAGAATAGCATAACGTAGATGTACGTAACGTCAAGTACCGTAATAAGGCCCGCCCGGGAACCGCTCCGGTGGCAACGCAGGTATGGCCCCGCGGACCTTTTTCGTATCTTCAAACGGTCGGTACTTGCGAACTATGCTGGGGGAGATCGATGGGTGTTGCTGCCAGGGCGCTGAGAGAGCTGCTTGAGAAGAGGGTGGCCTTCCTGGACGGGGCCTGCGGGACCAGGCTGCAGGCGCTGGGGATGCCGGCGGGTGTGAAGACCGAGCTGTGGGCCCTGGAGCACCCCGGCGAGGTGCGACGGATGCACCGGGAGTACGCCGACGCCGGAGCCGACATCTGCCTTACGGCCACCTTCGGGGGTACGGCCCACGCCCTGGGCGATCCGGGGCTGGTGGAGCGGGCCAACACCCTCTTGGCGGAGGCGGCGCTTTCGGAGTTGGGCGACCGGGTGATCGTCGCCGCCAGCATGGGGCCCACCGGCGGGATCATGTACCCCGCAGGGGAGCTGCGCTGGCGGGAGGCCTACGGGCAGTTCGGCCGCCAGGCCCGGGCCCTGGCCGCGGCGGGGGTCGAGGTGTTCTTCCTGGAGACCTTCTCCGACCCCCGGGAGCTGAAGGCGGCGGTGCTGGCGGTTCGGGACAGCGTACCAGGCGCCTTCATCTCCGCGCAGATGACTTTCGGAGAGGGCGGGCGGTCGCTTGCGGGCACCCCGCCGCTGGCCCTGGCGGCCCTGGCGGGGCAGCTGCCGGCGGACGCCATGGGGGCCAACTGCTCCACCGGCCCGGAGGCGCTGCTGCCGGTGATCCAGGAGATCTGCCGCTTTGCGTCGAAGCCCGTGGTGGTGGAGCCCAACGCCGGCCTGCCGGTGAACGGAGAGTACCGGATGGGCCCCGCGGAGTTCGCCGGATGGGCCGAGGACCTGGCCTGGGCCGGGGCCGCCGTGGTGGGCGGCTGCTGCGGGACGGGGCCCGGCCACATCCGCGAGATGGTGGAGCTGGTGGGCCGCAGGCCCCGGGCGGAGGTGGAGACCGAGGGGCTGGCGGTGCTGAGCTCCGTGGACCGGGTGGTGGCCCTGGGCTCGGGGCCGGTTCTGGTGGGGGAGCGGGTGAACCCCACCGGGCGCAAGGGGCTGAAGAGGGCCATCCGGGCCGGCGACGCCGACGTGGTGGTGTCGGTGGCCAGGGAGCAGGAGGCCGCCGAGGTGCTGGACATCAACCTGGGCCTGGAGCGGATGGTCCCCGCCGGGCTGGTGGGGGAGGTGTTCGCGCGGCTCTCGTCGGGGCAGCCGCTGTCGGTGGACCTCTCCACCCCCGAGCTGGTCGAGGAGGCCTTCCGGCAGTACGGGGGCGTGGGCCTGCTGAACTCCCTCACCGCCACCCGGGAGGATATCGAGGCCAAGGCGCGGATACTGCTGCGCCACGGGGGCTATGCCGTGCTGCTGCCCCTGGACGAGGACGGCCTGGGGCAGACTGTGGCCCAGCGGCTGGAGAAGGCCCGCCGGGGCCTCTCGCTGCTGGCCGAGCAGGGCTTCCCCGCCGAGCGGGTGATCGTCGACCCCATAGTGCAGGCGGTGTCCGCCGGCAACGACCCGGAACTTGCTCTGGAGACCCTGGCCGCCCTGAAGGGCCTGGGGGTGCTCACCATCGCCGGGGTCTCCAACGTCTCCCACGGACTGCCGGCCCGGGGCGGGGTTAACGCGGCCTGGCTGGCCATGCTTGCCCGGCAGGGGCTGGACCTGGCAATAGCCGACGTGCTGGACCCCCGGGTATCGGCGGTGATGGAGGGAGCGCGGCTGCTCTGCGGCGGCATGTCGGCCGAGGAGTACGCCGACCGCAACGCGGATACGGTGGAGCCCGAGGAGGGTGACGCCCGGCAGACCCCGGCCGATGAGCTGGCCGGCTGCATCCGCCGCGGCGACCGCGCCGGGGCCGCGAGGCTGGCGGACTCGCTGCTGTCCGGGGGCATGGAGCCCAGGTCACTGGTGGACGGCTGCCTGGCACCGGCCATGGAGCGGGTGGGCAGGCTCTACAGCCGCCGGAAGCTCTTCCTGCCGCACCTGGTGGCGGCGGCGGAGGCCTCCCGGGCTGTCATGGACCTGCTTCAGCCTCTGCTGGCCGCAGCCGGCGGCTCGCCGCGCGGAGTGGTGGTGCTGGCGTCGGTGAAGGGCGACATCCACGACATAGGCAAGAGCCTGGTGGGGCTCTTCCTGGGCAACGCCGGCTGGGAGGTGCACGACCTGGGCTGCGACGTGGCCTCGGAGCGGATAGTCTCGGAGGCCCGGCGGCTGGGGGCCGACGCCATCGGCCTGTCGGCCCTTATGAGCACCACCGCCCCCCGGATGGAGGAGGTGGTCGGCCTAGTCCGGGATTCCGGCCTGGACTGCCGGGTGATCGTGGGCGGGGCCGTGGTCACCGAGGAGTACGCCGAGAGCATCGGGGCCGACGGCTACTCGGCCGACGCATATGGCGCAATCGATTTAGTCTCGCATCTATAGAAACATCTATGAAGGTGTAATACCTTGCGGTTTAAAGAAAATAATATAAATAACATAGAGAATCGAAATAAGGTATAGATGTAGAGAAATCAGCTTTCCGTTTTGACAGGTGATGTTTAGTTTCTTAAGGAGAGATATTTCTATGAATGGAAGCGTAATGTATACATGTGCGGCTCCTGAATTGTACTTAGAGAAAATACAGATAGAAGTCCCATTGATGCATATTTAAATCCCAGTGAATACCTTGAGTTTGTTGGTGTGGCGAGAGTAGCAACAATCAACAATCCTGAGAATACAAACACGGCCATTGGTAGTTCATATGGAATTCCCAGTAGTGAATCAACTAAGTAGCGTTAAGTAGCGTAAATGCAGAGATTACTAAGAATACAGACATTTAAGCACACAGGGGATCTAGATTAATGTATAGGCTCCTTAAAACATGCTATACAGACATTAGCTGGGACAAGTAGCATTTCTAGCGGCAAGACTCAAGTGTATTCTCTAATGAATAGAGACAAATAAATATTCTATCGCGTCGCCTACGGGGCGGTTGCCCTGCTGGAGTAGTCCCGCCCTCTCCGCATATCTTTTCGCAACCTACTGGCTTTGCGGTCTATGCCAATGGAATGACGGCTATCGAATTCGCGAGACCTCAGCTGTCTGCTGTATGGAGGGAGATTGCAGTTGGATTGCCTATCAGTGGGGTTTCTGGCTTAGCAGCAGCAAGGACTTGTCCGTCAGTCGCCATTCCTGCCTGACACCATGCCTCGAATGATCACGCTCAACGAACCGGCGCTCCTCCAGCCTTTCCAGTGCTCGGCGATTGGTTCGTTCGGAACCGAACCCCTCCAGTTTCGTGAAGTCCGGTACTGCCATTGGGTGTTCGCGAAGCATCTCCAGCATCTTCCACTCGACAGGACTGGCGATCTGCTTCTTGGCCATATCTACCAGATGCTCAATGCAGAACTCACGTGTGAGCGGGCAGCTCTCCTCCCTCTGATATCCCATCTCCAGAAGCCGCCTGGTCAGCCGCAGAAGCTCACGCATGTTGCCGGAAGCGAATTGCTCGAGCAGTTCGAGGGCCCCATCTGTGAGCGGCAGCCTGTTGTGGTCATCCACATGAAACCGCTTGGCCAGCAGGTCTCGGATATCCTCAACGCCGCTCAAGCCGAATGGCTGAAGGACGATGTGCTCATCGAAGATGCGGCTCAGCCGCGAGCTCGGGTCTATGAAGGCCTCTCTGAGCTCGTCTATCGGATCCCGGCTCGAGTAGACAAAGGTCGATGCTGAATTTATGGTGCTGTTCACATACTCGCCAATGGCGGCCACATCGTCGACATTGAAGGACTTGAGGAAGTCCTGACCGTCAAGTACAACCACCATGACGTCGTCGGATTTGCCGGCGATCTCATGCATGCGGGAAATCGGCGTCCTGCGTATCTCACCGTAGACACTGAACTCTGCACAGGTATCCTCAACCTGTGGGAGATCCTTGATGTCATCTCCCCTGATGAAGCAGTGAAGGGGACAGTCGGCCAGGAATCGCCGAAGAAGTGTCGTCTTGCCGACTCCATCCTGACCCGTGAGAACAGCGGCAAAGCTTCCTCCCCAGGCGTTGAGTCCTTCGAGGACGGACAGCTCTTTGCGCCTGTCAGCGAAGTACATGCTGATCTTGTCCGCTGAATCGAGAGCCCCGATCTCCAGAAAAGGTGGGCGGTCGAATCCGTAGTAGCTCAGAATGTTCATGATCAGGCTGTTCTTCTTGCGGGGCGCGATCCTGCAGCAGTTCTTCTCAAGACCGGGATTAAGGGGTACTTGGCCGACTTTCGTTGAACAATGCCAGACTGCGTAGGGCCATGCCAGGCTGTGCCGGACTGTGCAGGACCGTGCCGGACTGTGCAGGACCGTGCCGGAGCCCGACGGACCGCGACGTTCAAAGCAGGGGTAATGCGCATGATCAAGTGGAATGCATGCCCTCCCAGTGCTGTGATATAGACTCTACACCTCTGCATCGTCGTCAGCGTCCTCTCTGTTTCCGATTGGGAACTGGTCCTGGAGCTCAGTCAACAACCTGTCAAGCTGCTCTTGTGCAACTTCGACCTCTGTGGCAAGAGCAGGCGTGCGGTCGGATTCCAATCGGCCTTCAAGTATCTCAAGTCTACGAGTGTAGAAAGAGATCATCGTGACATAGGTGTTCTGCCGAAGTACAGCTTTGCTGTGGTTCTCATGGCTGCGTATTTCCTCACGCTGCAGGATTATGCCCAGGGCAAGCGCCGCCAGAGCCAGGCCGGTGAAGAGGGCGTTGATACCGCCGAACATGCTCCCCAGGCTGCTTCGCTGCTCAAGCGTGATAGAGAAGAAAGACGGAACTACCCACCACGCTGCCCACAGGAGAACCACAACCAGAAACAAAGCGGCGGCGGTTTTGAATACTCTGCTGCTCAGCACGACTACGTGATTCCCATTTTGGTTTCTTTATCCCGATATCACGCCCAAGTACCCTTTAGGCAGACTATTCCAGCCGTCTCCACGAGTCAACGAGCATATGCATGCGACAGAATGCAAGTCTTCGGTGATGCAGCCCCTGATGGCCCGGGCGGCTCTGGCCGGTTTGTGAAGGAGCAGCAGTGCTGTTCCGCACTGCCGTCCGGCTGCGATGCCAAGACCGTACAAGAGGATGCGCTGGCCCTGGGCAGTTCTCAAGCAGATCGGTCGGCCCGGTGCAGGAGGAACGCTTTCGCTGCCGGATGATAGTGGGCGGCGCGGTGGTTAGCGCCGAGTACGCCGAGAGCATCGGGGCCGACGGCTACTCCCGGGATGCCTACGGGGCGGTGGCCCTGCTGGGCTGACCGGTCTTTCTACGACATCAGCAGCAGGCTCAGGGCCATCACGGCCATGCCGGCCACCAGGCCGGTGATGCTGTCGTGGCCCCGGCCGTAGGCGCGGCTGGTGGGCAGAAGCTCGTCTGCGCTGATGTAGACCATTATTCCCGCCACCCCCCCGAACATCAGACCCATCACCTCGCCGGGGAAGGTATCCCCCGGCAGCAGCAGCCGAAGCAGCAGGTAGGCCACGCCCGCTCCCACCGGCTCGGCCAGGCCGCTTAAGAGGGAGTAGACGAACGCTCGCCGGCGGCTGCCTGTGGCGTAGAAGATGGGCACGGAGACGCTGATGCCCTCGGGTATGTTGTGCAGGGCCACGGCCACCGCGATGGCCGCCCCTATGGAGGTGTCCTGCAGGGTGCCCAGGAAGGTGGCCAGGCCCTCGGGGAAGTTGTGGATGGTTATGGCCAGGGCGGTGAAGAGGCCCATCCTCATAAGCGAGCCGTGGTGGAGCCTGTGGTCGTGAGCGCCTGCGGGAAGCTCCTCCGGCCGGGCCTCGGATATCGCCTGGAAGTCCGGCAGGGGGGCCGTGCTCTCCCGGAGGGGCTCGGTCTCCTCGGGGGAGTGGGGCTCGTGGGGGTTCTCCGCCTCGGGGATCAGGCGGTCTATCACCCCTATGAGAAGGACGCCCCCGAAGAAGGCCGCGGCGTTCACCCATGGTCCCCAGCGGTCACCGTACCTCGTCGCCAGCGACGCCGCGCCCTCGGGCAGCAGCTCCATGAACGAGATCCAGATCATCGCCCCGGCCGAGAAACCTGTGGCCACGGAAAGAAAGCGGTAGTTGGTGCGCCTGGCGGTGAAGGCCACGATGCTGCCGATTCCCGTGGACATGCCGGCGAAGAGGGTGAAGGCCAGGGCTGTCCAGACACGTGATTCCATACCTGCACTGCCTTTGCATCACGGCCGACTACCGGAGGTTCTCGGTCCTACCGGCAAATATTGCCCCGGCGTCCCTCCGTGCCAATCGGTCCCGCTTGAACCCCGTGGGCCCTCTTTGCTGCGGCGGACTCCCCGCCCGTCCCTACCGGCGCTGTGCGAACGGAGCTCTCCTCTACCCACCGGGATGGCGGGTGACCCTCACGAGCTCCTGCGGGGGGGCTGGAAGGCCCGACCGGGAATCTACCGGAGGATCACGAACCGCTGCGAGGAGACGGAGCCCCCGCAGATCAGACGGCAGACGTAGATCCCGGAGGGAAGGCCGCGGGATACGTACCGATGGCAGCCGCTCGCCCGGCTCTTCCAGGCCGCCCCGTCGGCAAGCCTTCCCGAGACGTCGTGTATCCTCAGCTCCACGGAAGCGGCCTCGGCGAGCGCATAACGTATGCTGACCCCTCCCCGGGAGGGGTTGGGGCTGACCGCAAGCAGGCCCGTACGCGGTCCGGGCTCCTCGTCCGGTTCGGATGTCCCCTGGGGGTTCCAGCTGACGGTGACCTCCTCCAGCACCGGGGTGGTATCCCGGTCGGAGGTGGCCAGCAGGGCCCGGTACTGAAGGTAGCTGTCATCGTCCTCGAGTATTCCGGACAGACCACCGGGTGTCTGCAGGGTGTCGGACCATTCTCCCATGTCGCCCGGATCGTCGGAGGAGCGCACCTGGAAGGCTACGGAGGTTCCCGGGGGCGTGGACGCCGTCCAGTCGAGCTGGTCCCAGCTGGGGTCACAGCCCAGGTAGAGGATGCTGGACTCCAGCCGGCCTTCCGGGGGGTGGCCGGCGGCGGGCTCGTACCAGCGATACTCTCCGGCGTTCGTCTTGCTGAGAACCAGTTCGCGGCTGCCGTCTCCGTCCATGTCGGCGTACTCCAGATGGTTGGCGTAGAAGCCCGTCTCCAGCTCGGTGGGATAGAACACCTGCCCCTCGTCGAGGTTGTACAGAAGCTGGAGGTTGCCGGATGAGAAGCCCACGAGGTCCGTGTCTCCGTCGTCGTCGAGCCCGGCGAAGGCGCACAGCGAGGAGCTCTCCAGTATCACACCGCCCTCCCAGGTGCCGTTCTTCCAGAACAGGTACTGGGTGGAGTACCCCACGCCGGTAATCTCGCTGACGCCGTCGCTGTCGAGGTCTCCCGTGTCGATGTCGTCCTGGCTGTAGAACTCGGGCAGCGTGGCCGGGGTCCATGTTCCCCCGTCGTTCCAGAAGACCTCCGTCTCCGGGAACCAGGCCTTTTCCACCGCCAGCTCGCAGTCCCCGTCGCAGTCTCCGTCGAAGATGAACACGCCCAGGGGGGTGTGCGGGGTGATCAGGATCTCCGGCGTGCCGGGGCTGCAGTTCCACCAGATCACAACCTCATCGTAGGCATCCTTACAGCCCACGATGTCCGGGATGCCGTTCCCGTCGACATCGCCCGAGGCTACCCGGGTAATGTAGCCGGGATCCCCCAGGCTGCCGATGTACCAGCTGTTCCAGTCGCCGGGGCCGTACCGGTAGTACCGGTATACCGCGGAATCATCGCCTTCCTTGTAATTGACGGCAAAGCTGGGGGCGTGGAAGCCGTCGCCGATCAGGGCCAGACTGGAGATGTCGGGAATGACGGCGATGTGGTGGCGGGGCCATGGAAGGCCCGGCCCATCGGGCTGCTCGCACCAGAACACGCTGTCGGAGCCGGCACCGACTGCCAGCAGATCGAGGTCGCCGTCGAGGTCGATGCCCCCCAGAGAGGATCATGGGCCAGGGCGCCAGAGGGAATCAGGGGAATGTGCTCGGACATCTCGCGGACGATGCCAAGACCCAGCGAGCCCGGCAGGTAGTGGTTCACCGCTTCGGCTTCGCTGTAGGTGCTGTCCCACTGGGACACCGGCCCTCCTACCCCGCCCCCGCCGGACCAGTCGGTCTGGGTGGCGTAGTCGGCGGAGGCGACTGCGGAAAGAGCCAGCGCTGCGCAGGCGACGGATAACGGACGCATGCCACAACCTCCACACAAATAATTGGAGCCCCGCGGGGCTGGGGTCAATGGGGGAGACGTGAGCCCGTGGTCCGGGCTGACCCCCGCCGCGGGGACGGTTCGGGCGAACGGGCGGCTGTGTTGATTCGGGGAGGCGGTCTAAGGCTGTTGGGGCGTGGTGGCCATCACCTCGTTGCTCCATGATCTGCCGCCGTCGATGTAGCTCACGGTAACCAGGGCGTAGTAGTAGGAAGCCTCCCAGCCCAAGCCTTCGTCGCTGTACGTTGTGTCGTTCTGGTCGGTGATCAGGGCAAGCCTTGTCGCATTGGTGGTATCCGCCGAGATGCTGTCCGACTGGGAGCGGTAGAGGACGTACCTGTCAAAGTACTCCTCCCCCTCGGTGGACCTGGTCCAGCTGAGGTCGATGGCTTCGGTGGTGTCGGCCTGGGCTGAGAGTACAGACGGCTCGGGGGAGTAGGTTCCGACATTCTGTGGCGAGTCCCCGCACGAAAGGACCGCGAGGGCAGCCATGCTCATCATGATGGCGGCAGCTTTCATCTTCATCTCCTTCCAGAGTTATTGTACCTGTGTATCTATATCTCAATCCCGAAGCCATGTTCCGAGGGCCGCTCCAGGGATTCCCCGCTGAGCAGCCCATGGCACAGGCCGTCCGCCTCAGGTCTCAGGGCCTCTTCAGCCCCAGCTCCTTCCACAGCCATTCGAAGTCCAGGGCGTCGTCCATCCCGATGTGGGTGGACTCGATGTCCTTCAGCAGGCTGACCACCTCGGGGCGCATTCGGGGGTCGTCCGCGGCCTCCCTGGGGGTCATTCCCTTCAGGGCCGGGAGGTGCTGGTCCGGCCAGCGGCCGTATATCTTCCTGATCATCTGCTGCTTGATGTCGGCAAGCTCCCCGGGGGAGAGGTCGTCGGGGTCGATGCCGGTGTCGGGGGCCATCTCCTCCGGGGCGTAGGGCCCGTAGGCGACGTCCACGTCGTCGATCATCGAGCCCAGCCACTCCTCGATTACGATTCCCACCCTCTCCTCGCGGTTGCGGGAGTTCGTGTGGAGGACCAGGGTGCTCTCGTCGGGATGCGTTATCCTGGCCACCAGGACACTCTCCAGGCTGCCCTCCTCCTTCTCCTCGATCCAGGCCAGGCTGCCGTCCGACTCCCGGGAGACCTCGGGGATCTTCTCCAGAAGGGCGGTGGCCATCATTCCCGCACCCTCGTGGAGGTAATAGGCGACCCTCACCGACTCGACCGGGTCGCCGTCGGCGTTGACCATCTCCGGTTCCGGGCCGGTCAGCTCCTGCTCCACCAGCTCGATCCATATCTCGGGGGAGAGCCACCAGTCCCTTTTCAGCAGCCGCTTCCATGAGAGGGACCTGTTCCCGTACTCGTCGTGGTACTTCTCCAGCGAGCGCAGCACCGGGTTTAGCATCTCCCTGTAGACCGGGAGGACGGGGCCCGAGACGAATTCGTGGCCCCCGGCGGAGACGACCCTGAGCAGCAGCGCGTCCCAGAGGGACACCGCCTCGGACAGGGCGGCCTCGCCGATCCGGTGGAGCCTGTTGCTGAACAGGTCCTTCAGGACCACGTGGCTGTGCTTCACCACCTCCCTTACCTCGCAGAGGGAGACATTGGCATCGCGCCAGCTCTCCAGGAACTCCACGACCCCCTCCTCCAGCCCGCCGCCCCTTCGGGCAAGGTACTCATCGACCAGGCACCGTCCTCCCGCCTTTCTGACGTCGGCCACGAACACGTCAGCGATGAAGGGAATGAGCAGGCCCTCCACCTCCTCGACGATCTCTTCGGCCCGGTCGGCGCCCTGCCGCGTGCGCAGAGGCTTCAGAATGTCGTAGAGCGTGTCGAAGAAGTCCTCCTCCCTCTCGTCCCACATGAGCTGATAGAGGTCTTTGCGCGTTCTCTTCAGGGCCTCCCTGAAAGCGGCGTACTCCCTCTTCCTCCTCCTCCAGCAGCAGTTCTTGTACTTCCTGCCCGACCCGCACGGGCAGGGGTCCTTCATGGGCACTTTCGGTTCCAGCATTCGTCCTCCCCGGTCTCATCGCTGGCGCCGCTCATGGCGGCCCGTGATCCTCATGACCTACTCCGAGAATACAGTTTAGCTTCTGCCGGGCACAGGGACACCCCTGCGGGTGGCGGCGGAACCTTGCGGCGAGGGGAGGAGACCGTCGAGGTCCGCGGCGGAAATGGCGCCGGCCGAAGAGGGTGGGCGGCCGGCCCGAGGCCCGGGGCCGGCCGGTCCCTCAGAAGAGCTCGCCCTGCGCGGGGGACAGCGTCCTGTGGGCCCAGTCCCTGATCGTCTTCGCGTCGTCCTCCCGGGCCGCCTCCGCGAACTCCGGGCCGAAGAGCTTCACGCCCATGCGGTAGAACCTGTACCGCTGCGTTGCGTTGTCCAGGCCGATTGCCCGCTCGAGCAGCTCCCGCTGCAGCTCGGGGTCGCAGCCTCTGCGCCGGCCGCAGAACCTCTCCACCGCCGCGCGGTAGAAGCGCCCATGGCACCCGGCCGGCGGCACCTCCTCCAGGAACGTCTCCAGGTCCATCTCCTCGGGCGGGACGAAGTCTTCGTCGAACGAGATCTCATATACGCGCCCGTCCGGAGCGGGACTCTCCGGTGGTTGCTCCCGGGCCGGCCCCGGGGTCCCCGTCCCCGCAGCGGGATTCCTTTCCTCAGGCATCTTCGTCGGGCTCATGGGTTGCCTCCGTGTCCCCCTCCTGCGGCGGGCTCTTCCCCCGCATGGCCACAAGGCGGGGGTAGCCATGGTCGGGGTAGGAGCGGTCGACGTCCAGCAGCTCTATGATGTGCTGCCACTGGGCGTCCGGATCGAAGAGGTATGCGATTCTGTCTCCCCGACGACCGAGCACGGAGCCCACGGCGGTCTCCTCCGTGGTGCCCGCCGCCAGCTTCGCCACGGGCCCGCTCATTTCTGACGCCGGCACGTAGTGTCCCCTTTCGACGGGCTCTCCGAGCTTCGCGAACTCGTACGACCTGTCCTCGCTGCGGTCGAAGCTGTCGCGGAGACAGCCATGCAGATCGGCCAGCGACTGGCTCTCGAGAATGCAGATGACCCGCTCCACCGAGCCGCCGGGTGCAAACGTCTCCAGCGGCACCGGTCCGTCCAGGAGGGCCGCTCTCAGCGTGAAGAGCCTCTCGCCGCTCTCGTCCTCCGTTTTCTTCTCCAGGGGTTTTCCTTCCTTTCCTTCCGCCTTCCACGGGCCCGCCGAGCGCTCAGGGCCTCTTCAGGCCCAGCTCCTTCCACAGCCAGGTGAAGTCGATGTCGTCGCCTGCGGCCTCGTGCCGCGATTCGATGGTCTTCAGAAGCCGGATGACCCTGCGGCGCCCCCTGCCGTTGCTCACGGCCCGGCGGGGGGTGAGCCCGTCCAGGGCGGTGAGCTCATCGTCCGGCCAGTCCGCGTAGATGCTGCGTGCCAGCCGCCTCTTTATGTCGGTCAGCTCCTCGGGGGAGAGGTCTTCGGAGGTGAGGCCGGAGGGGGCACCCATCTCGGATGGATCGAATGCCCCGTACTCGACGTCAACATCCTCTATCATGTCCCCCAGACGCTCCTCGATGGCCAGGCACACCTTCTCCTCGCGGCTGCGGGAGTTGCTGGACACCACCAGGGTGCTCTCATCGGGCCGGGCGACTTGGGCCAGCAGGATGTTGTCCATGGGGCCCGCATCCCTCTCCTCCACCCAGACCAGAGAGCCGTCGTCCCCGGTGTGAACCGCGGGGATCTTCTCCAGCAGGGCGGCCGCCATCATGCCCGTTCCCGGTCTGAGACAGTAGGTGACCCTCACCGACTCCACCCGCTCGCCGTCTGTGTTGATGATCTCGGGCGCGGGAGCCGTATCGATCAGGGCCAGCAGCTCGAGCCATATCTGGGGAATCACCCACCAGTCCCTCTTCAGGAAGCGCTTCCAGGACAGTGACCGGCTCCCCGGAAGATCCCTGGCGCTCTCCAGGGCCTGCAGCACGTCTTCCAGATAGTCCCTGGGCAGGGGCAGGACGCTGCCGGTGCTGTGGTTCTCTCCCCCGGCATAAACCGGCTTGATGAAGAGGGTCTCCCATCTGGAGAAACACTCCGAGAGCTCGGGATCCTCCAGGGTGCAGACCCTGTTGCTGAGGAGGTCCTTGAGGACCAGGTGGCTGTGTACGACGACCTCCCTCACCTCGTAAAGCGAGAAGTTGGCCTCCCTCCAGTTGCGCAGGAACTCCTCGGCCGCCGGATGCAGGTCCGGGCTCCTGTCGGCCAGAAAGCGGTCCATGGGACTTCCGCTACCGTCACGCCAGTCGCTGATCACCAGGTCCGGGGTGAGGGTCGCCAGGAAGTCGGCGTGCTCGTCGATCAGGGCCTCGACGTCCTTCGATTCCCCTATCTCGCAGAGGGACTCGGTGATCATCTTCAGAACGATCGAGCCCTTGTCCCTCATCTCACCGTATACCGTCTCCTGGACCTCCGTGCAGACCCGGCCGATGGCGGCCCGGGCGGCGGCCCTCTCCCGCTTCAGCCGCTTCCAGCAGCAGTTCATGTAATTCCTGCCCGACCCGCATGGGCAGGGATCCTTCAGCGGCACCTCCGGTTTGAGCATTTCCTCCTCCGGTTTTATCGGCGGGGCCGCCCAAACGGCCCCGCTTCGCGCACTCCCCCGAGAATACCAAGTCACTGCCGCTGAGGCCAGAGTATGCTTCCCGGAGGCCGGGCGGGGCTGGACTTCGCCGGCGTCTCTTGTCAGCGTAATGCGGCAAACCGATTGAACACCTGCCTGGTGCGGGGTTCGCTACAAGTGGAAGGAAGTGATGTTATGAGGAGCATGCTGATACTGCTGGCTGCTGCGCTGCTGGCTATGGGAACGGCCGGGTGCGGTGGCGGGGAGGAGCCCGCCGAGGAGCGGCCCGTCGAGGAGGAAGCCGTGGAGACCGCCGAGACCGGGGATGACGGGGAGGCCGATAGCGCCGAGGAAGGAGAGACCTCCGAAGAGGGCGAATCCGGAAGCAGCGCCTCACGGGCCATTCCCCTGGAGCCAGGCCGGGTGGAGGCCTCCCTGGACGCCGACCGGGACGAGGAGTGGTACGTCTTCGAACTGCCCGCCGGCGGCGTCCTGGAGCTCACCTTCGCCCCCGGCGAGGACACCGAGCGGATGAACGTCACCCTGCTGGACTCCGAGATGGGCGTCCTGGAGGAGGAGTGGGACGTCCGGCCACCGTCAACCAGGGAGTTCACCTACGTCATCCCCGCCGGAGACCCGCAGGACATCTACGTGAAGGTGTCCCAGGGCCGGCCGGGGACCTACGCCCTGGAGCTGAACATATCCATGCAGGACGACGCCGGAAGCGGCGGCGACGCCCCCGGGCGGGCGGTGGAGGCCCTGGAGGTGGAGCCGGAGGGCACCATCCCGGGCCTGGTGGCCGACGATGACGAAGAGGACTGGTACGGCTTCGACCTGGAGGCCGGGCAGGTCCTGGAGCTGGAGTTCACCCCCGGCGACGACGCCGAGAGGCTGAACGTCTCCCTGCTGGACGGCGACCAGAGCACCGAGTGGGAGGAATGGGACGTATCCCCCGGCGTGACCAAGTCGTACACGCTGCAGCTGGGCGGCGAGGGCGGCCGCTGGTACGTGGAGGTCTCGCGGGGTCGCAACGGCAGCTACGAGCTTTCGATGTCCGTCTCCGCCCAGAACGACGCAACAACGGGGGGCGATGCCGGCAACAGGGCCGTGGAGGCCACTCCGGTGGACACCCTGCAGGTTCTCGAAGGCCGGGTGGCCGACTACGACGAGGACGACTTCTACCGCCTGCAGGTGGAGGAGGGCGAGACCTTCACCCTCGCGGCTACGCCGGGCGCCGATGCCGAGCGGCTTAACTTCAGCGTGCTTGACCCCGAGCAGAGCGAGATCTGGGAGCAGTGGGACGTAAGCGCCGGGGTCACCGAGGAGTTCACGCTTCCCGGGGACTCGCCGCCCGGCCCCTACTACATCCGCGTAAGCCAGGGGAGAGACGGGGACTACACCCTGGAGATCAGGTAGCGCAGATGGGCCCCGCCGCGGCGGGGGCCCGCGCCTGCAGGAGGGCACCATATCGGGGCCGGACTTCGCCCGGGTCTTCTTCTCCATCTGGCTGGGGGACGACCCGCCGGGCGACGGCCTGCTGAGCCTCCCCCTGTTCCTCGCCTGCGGGGTTCACCGCTACCTGGACTGGGCTCTGGAAGAGGGGGGCTAGAGCGCCCTTCACTCCCGGGCCGGAACATACCCCCATTTCGTCAGTACGGTTGTCGAAACATACCCCTGTTTCGACGGATGGCGCCTGTCCGGCCGCTGCCGCTGCAGGCGTTCTGCCGGGGCCTGCGGGTCGAATCCGGCCGCTCCGGCGGCTTCCATCTGCCTTCGGTGGCCCGGAGGGAGGCGGTGCCCCGGGGCCCCGCAGCTCCCGCCCGGGGGCCCGTGCCGGGGGAAGCTGCCCGAATCCGACGGAGCAGCCGGCTGCGGTGGTGAAAAGCGCCGGCCGACGGCACTTGCGTGGTCGACTGGTATGTGCGCATGTTGCGGGGGCTTCAACGGAGGTGGAGGCGCATGCTCGACCCCAGGCAGTTCTTTCGGTTCGCCGCGGAGAGCTACGACCTGCTGCGCGACCTGTACTACCGTACCGGAGGGGTAAGCGACGGCAGGCTGCGGGAGATGGTGGCCGCCCGGCGACGGGACGCCGACCCCTCCGTAGACACGCAGGTGGCCAACCTCCAGCGGCTGCGCATGATCGAGGCCTCCCCGGGCACCGAGGCCCGCTGGGAGCTCACCCACCAGGTCCGGTCGCTTATGCGTTTCCTGCTGCGGGAGCACCGGCTCACCTCCGTACGGGTGATCCAGGGCTACCTGGACTCCCTGGAGGACGCCCGCGCCGGGCTCGCCGACGCGGTATCCGACGGAGACGGCGACGGGGCGGTCCGGGCCGTCTCCGAGGTGACCGAGACGGTGGAGCGGCTTCGCCAGGACTCCTCGGCCAACCGGGAGGCCATCTTCCTGGAGGTGATGAAGATCCGCTCCAACCGGGAGCGGCTGCCTGCGGTGCGGCGCTTCGAGCGGATAAACAGGCTGTGGTCGGGCTACATGGAGCCCATGCGCGACCTGGTGGACGTCCGCAAGAGCATGGAGTCCGAGCTGGACGCCGCCGACCGCGGCCTGCACGCCGCGGGGCTGCGCTTCGCCTCCCGGAGCGTCGTGGCCTCCGCCCTCGACGGCTGCCGGGCCAGGCTGCTGCGGATGCGCCGGGAGGTGGCCTCGGACTTCCACGAGTCGCTGCGGGAGGTCGAGCCGCTCTACGAGAGCCTTCGGGCCGAGAGCCAGCTGGCGCGGGGGGCGTCGGAGGCGCTGCGGCTGGCCGACCGCAGGGGAATGGGCTTCCTCGATCCCGCCGGGATGCTGAGCCTGCCTGTATGGCGCACCGAGGGGCTGCTGGCCGACGGGCAGATGGAGGCCGTCCTCCACAGGCTCTCCGGATACACCCCCGAGCGTCCGCCGGTGGTGGTGGGCGAGGCGGCCGAGCCTGCTCCGCAGCGTCTGTGGGACATCGACGAGGTGGCCGCCCTCCTGGAGGAGGAGCTGCCGGTGGAAGACCTGCTGGCCTGGCTGGCCGGAACCTGCAAGGGCTGCGCCGCCGCGGAGCTGCTGCGGCTCTACGGGCATGTGTACGCGTTCCCTCCGGGGCCTGTGGAGTTCGCGGGGAAGCCGGCGGGGATGGACCTGGACGGGGTGGCCGTGGAGTACACGCCGCTGAGGCTGAGGGGAAGCGACGATGAAGCCGTCTGAGCTGCCCATGCTGGAGGAGATCTTCGAGCGGCTTCGGCGGGGGGAGCACATCTGCCCCGAGGACGGAGAGGTGTTCCGGGCGCTGGACAGCCATGCAGCAGAGCTGGAGGAGCTGTTCGGAGCCCTGGGGTTCCGGCTGGTCCGCCACCGGGCCGACTTCTACCACTTCACCGCCCCCGAGCGGTTCAGCCCCACCGGGGCGCGGGTGGCGGTGTTCGCGTTCATACTGGTGGAGTGGCTGGCCGGCAGGGGCGAGACGGTGGAGCGGACGGTGATGGAGGAGCCGTTCGCGGTGGAGGACCTGCCGCACCTGGAGAGCCGGCGCTACCGGCGCTTCATGGCGGATGTGGACGTGGCCGACGCCTCGGGCATGGACAACCTGCTGAGGCAGCTGGAGAGGCTGGGCTTCATTCGTTTCGTCTCCGACGGGGTGCTCCGGTTCCGCAGGCCCGCCTACCGCCTGCTGGACCTCTGCGCGGAGGTGTCCAGACGGAGCGGGGGCGGAGAATGACCGCGGCGGGGCCCTCCCGGCTGGTCCTGATCAACTCCGGCAAGTTCGACTACGGCGAGGTGGACCTGGGCGGCCCCCTGCATCTGGTGGGGCCGAACAACGTGGGCAAGACCACCCTTATAGCCACCCTGCAGTTCCTCTACATCGACGGCCAGCGGCACATGCACTTCTCGCGCCCGATGGGCGAGACCCGGCGCTACTACTTCCCCGGCCGGGACAGCTACGTCCTCTTCGAGTGCCTCACGCCCCGGGGAATGATGGTGGTGGGCGCGCAGGGCCTGGGCCCCCTGAAGAACTACGAGTTCAGGCGGTTCGCCTACAGCGGCGGCTACTCGCGCGACGACTTCATCGATTCCGACGGCAGGGTGCGGGACGCCGAGGAGATCCGCCGGGAGCTGGGGCTGCGGGACTGCGCCGACCTCGCCCCCGCCGAGCTGCGGGCCGCCCTGACGGGCATAGGCGGAAGCGAGGTGGACCTGGGGCTGGTCCCGGTCCGCAGCGCGGGTGACTACCGCCGCTTCCGGGCCATCTTCCGGAACCTGCTGAGGCTGGCGCACCTGAGCCAGCGGGAGCTGAAGGAGTTCCTGATCGAGGTCAACCGCGGCGACCTGCGCAAGGTGGAGATCGACCTCGCAGGCGACTTCACGTCGATGTACAGGCAGGTAAGGCGGCAGGTCACGCAGCTGAACGGCCAGAGGGCGGTTGTGGGGCATGCGCGGAGGGCCCTGGAGCTGGACGGGGAGAGGGAGTCGCTGCGCCGCGAGCTGCCCACGCTCCGGCGGGCGCTGGCGGACGCTCTGGACCGGAGGCTGGAGGGCCTGGAGGCCCGCGCGCGGGAGGCCGCGAACGCCCGCAGCGGGCTGCTGGAGAGGCGGAAGGGGCTGGAGAAGGAGAGGGGGCTGCTGGCGTCGAAGGCCTCGGAGCTGGAGCGCGGCTGCGGACGGCTGGAGGAGCGGCTGGACGACTTCCGCCGCCGTGAGGAGGAGATGGCGGGCTACATGCCCGACCTGGAGGCCGGAAGGCTTCGGGAGGCCGAGGAGCGGATGGCCGAGCTGTCCGCCCGGCTTCGCGACGCCGCCCGTGAGGAGCCGCAGCAGGTGGAGGACCGCATACGCCGGGGGGAGTCGCAGCTGTCGGGCATGCGCAGAAGGCTGGCGAACCTCGAGAGGGCCGTGGGTAGCCGCCTCAGGGGATGCCGCGGCTTTGACGCGGAGACCCTGCGGCTGCTCAACCCCGGCCTGCCCTTCCTCCCCGACGGAGCGGATGGGGTGAGGGTGCTCGACCGCGGCGGGCTGGAGTCCCTCCTGGCGGGGCTCGCCGACAGGACCTCCGGCGATGTCTACAGCGACGGGATGATGGAGGTTAGCCTGAAGGGCCTCGACCCCCCGCCGCTGGGCGACCTGGACGACGCCTCCGGGCTGCGGGCGTCGGTATCCGGCCTCGAGGCCTCCCTCGCCCGCGACCGGGAGGTGCTGGAGAGCGTCCGCGAGCGGGTGGAGCTGGAGCGCCGGCGCGACGGGCTGCGGGAGGAGCTTGCGCAGATGCGCTCCCGTCGGCACGCCTGGGAGCGGCTGGTCGCGGAGCGTCCCCGGGCGGCCGAGTGGAAGAGCGAGCTGTCCGGCCTGGAGGAGCGGCGCCGCGGGATATCGGAGGACATGGAGCGGCTGGGGCGGGAGCTGGCCGAGGTGGGGGAGAGCATGCGGGAGCTGGACGGGCAGCTGGAGGAGCTGAAGAGCGAGTCCGGAGAGCTACGGGGTATTCGGGCCGACCTGCCCGCCCTTCCCGGGGATTGGGGGGAGGGCGAGGAGGTGGAGGCCGACCGCGGAGTCCGGGAGCTCCACGCGGCGTTCCGGTCGCGGTTCCGCGACGAGCGGGAGCTGTCCGGACGCATCGCCGAGATACTCCGGGACGTGGAGCTGTCCACCTACGAGATGTACAGGGCCTCCGACGAGGAGCAGACCCTGCGGAGGCTGCGTGAGGATGTGGACGCCCTGGAGGCCCGGGAGGAGGCGGTCCGCGAGCTCTGGAAGAGCCTGGCCAGCGACCTGGGGCAGGCGTTCAAGGGCCTGGTGGACAGCCTGGAGACGCTTCGGGGAAAGGTGGCCGAGCTGAACCGGCTGCTGGCCGGGGTCTCGGTGTCCAACCTGGAGCGGCTCTCGCTGCGGGTGAGCGAGCAGAGGCAGTGGACCGACCGGATAAGGCAGATAATGGAGGCCGACCGGATGCCCCTCTTCACCGACCGGGAGGCGGTGGACCGGTCGCTGGAGGAGCTGGGCGAGCTGCTGCAGAGGACCGGAAGGATAGAGCTGGGGGACCTCTTCGGCATCGGGTTCGAGGTGCGGACGGCCGACGGCGGCCAGCGGACCTACCCGCGGCTGGAGACGATAGAGTCCAACGGCACCACCATCACCATCAAGGTGCTGGTCAACCTGATGCTCCTGCGTGGCCTGCTGGCCGAAGACGGCGTCCGGGTGCCCTTCTACCTCGACGAGGCTTCCAGCCTGGACCGCGAGAACCTCCTGGGCGTGGTGGAGACGGCCTGGGAGATGGGCTTCCCGGCCGTGCTGGCCAGCCCGTCGGCCACCGACGTGGCCGACAGCGTCTACTTCATGCGCGACGACGGCGGCAGGGTGAGCCTGGACCCCGAGACCTCCCGAATGCGACTGCACAGGCGCGGCCGGGAGGGAGCGCCACCCCCGGACGATGGCTGAGCGCCGCCCGGCGGACGGACTCGCCCGGCTCCTGCAGCGGCTGCTCTCGAAGGGGACCATCCCCGACAGCTCGCTGTCCGGCCGCAGCCGTCGCCGGCTGGCGGGGCTTCTGGAGTCGGGCGTCCTCCGCCGTGAGCGGTCCGGGTCCGGCTTCCGCATAGTCGTCGGGAGCCGGGAGTATCTGCGGCGGTGGATTAGCAAGAGCTACCCCTCCGGCCTGCTGGTCGACCGGTGCGCGGGGAGCGGCCGGGCCGCGGCTGTGGCCGCCCTCCGCGACTCCCACCGGGCGTCGGTACCCGGCAGCTGCCCGGTCCTGCTGCGGGGCTTCGGGGACGCGGCGCTGGATTCGGAAGGGGGCAGTTTCCCCGTGGGGAAGCTGACGGACGGCTACGGCGTCGCGGCGCTGATGGTGGGCCCCGGCTGCGGCTGGCGCTGGAGCGGCGGGGTCGCCGTGGTCGAGAACATGGAGGCATTCCTGAGGTTCGAGGAGCTGGGCGCTCCCCAGCGGCTGGCGGCCTACGCCGCGGGTAGGATGCACTCCGCCCTGCTGGGCTGGCTGGCCTCTCCCCGGATGTCGAAGGCGCTTCCCGTTCACTTCGGCGACTACGATCCGGTGGGCCTCGACGAGTACCTTCGCCTGCGCGAAGCCTGCCCCGGGCGGGCGGAGCTGTACCTGCCCGAGGGCCTGCAGCCGCTGTTCGCCCGCTACTCGAATCCGGGCCTGCTGCGGGGCACCGAGGCCATCCTGCGTCGGCTGAGGAGGTGCGGGCTCCCGGAGGTCCGCCGGGTGGTGGAGCTGATCGACCGCCACGGCGCCGGCCTCGAGCAGGAGGCGCTGCTGCTGGGAAGGGCGGGTTCGGAGCAGGGCTAAGACGTTGCCGTCTTGGGGAATCGCTTGTAGTATTGAACCGGCACAGACGGCAGCGAGGTTGTGCATAATGATATCAAAGCTCTTCATCCACGGGTACGGGCCTCTGGTCAACTTCGAGATCCGTCCGGGAGATCTGTCGTTGCTCCTGGGCGACAACGGCTCGGGGAAGTCGTCCGTCCTTGCCGCCCTCTCTTCTCTGCGGAGTTTCGCAACCGGGCGGGCGAGTCTGCCCGAGTGCTTCCCCCAGGCAGATCTGACGGTATGGCTCGATGTGCCGGAGCTGAGGATCGAGCTGGAGGCTGTCGGCAACGAAGGCACGTACACCTACATATTCCTCGCGGAATACCGGAAGGACGGATCCGACTGCCGGGTTCTCCGCGAAGCCCTGCTGTACGACGGGGCCCCCCTGCTGGACTTCAGGGAGGGAACGGTCCAGCTCTACAGGGATGATCATTCCGAAGGGCCGAGCTACACGTTCGACTGGCACCTGTCGGCGCTGGCCACCATACAGCAGAGGCATGACAACACCAGGCTGACCTGGTTCCGGAAGTGGCTGGAGAGGATTCTCATACTGCAGGCGCTTCCACCGGTGATGAGGGCTGAGGCACCGCGGGCGAGGACGGAGCCGGGACACCATTTCCAGAACTTCATCACCTGGTACGCGGAAGCCTCCCAGGATCAGGCGTTCGCCATCGCCGCAACCAGGCTCGTATCCGAGGTCCTTCCGGGATTCAGCCATTTCAGCTTTGAGCCCACCGGCTCGAAGATGCAGAAGCTCTACGCGGTATTCACTTCCGAGTCCGGCAGCAGCTACCGGTACGACTTCGGCAGCCTCTCCGACGGGGAACGCATGCTGATCTGCCTCTACTGCCTGGTTGCGCTGGCGGAGACCCCGACCGATGGAATCGCTCCGGTTTTGGCCGTTGATGAGCCTGACAACTTCTTGGCACTAACTGAGATACAGCCATGGCTCAGGGCGATCTACGATGCCACGGTGGCGGGGAGCGCCCAGTGCATGCTCATCTCGCATCACCCCGAGTTCATAGACTTCCTTGCCGAGGGAAAGGGGATACTCTTCTCCCGCGAGCCGAACTCGCCGGTCAGGACCCGCAGGCTGGATAACCTCCGGGATGGCGGGGTGAGCGTATCCGAGAAGGCGGCCCGCCGCTGGCTCGACCGATAGCAGCACCCGGGTTGTGATACTCTGCGAGGACCGTCAGCACTCATGCTTCGCCCGATACTTCCTTGAGGAGCTCTTCGGACTGAATCGGCGGAAGATAATCAGAGAGCAGCTGCAGGCCCCTGGTCGAACAGCTTGCCGCCCAATGCCGCCGTGGGATCGTGCCCGAAGAAGGAGCCCCACCATCGCTGAGGGACGCCTGCGATGAGCTGGGAGGGCTGTAGCAAAGACGGCTGAGGCCAGTCTATCGCTGCCGCAGGCGCTCCAGCAGGGCGTCCAGCTCATCGTCGTCCATGCCGGCGGCGCCCATGGGGCGCTGGGTGGCGTCGTGGGCGTCGGAGCCGCCGGTCACCAGCAGGCCCAGGGTGTCGGCCCAGTCCAGCAGAAGGCGCTCGTGGTGGGGGGTGTGGCCGGGGTAGTGGGCCTCCAGGGCGCCGATGCCCAGCACCTCCGGGTCCAGGAACTCCGGCATCAGGCGCTGTACGGTCTGCAGAGGGGGCAGGACCTCCTTGTAGTGGCTGTCCCCCGGGAACGACCCGGCGGCGGGGTGGGCCAGGGAGGCCACCACCGGCCAGTCCTGGACCACCGGCTGTATGTGGCAGGGGTCCACGCCGGAGGGGACGTAGGCGGGGCTGTCGTTGCCTATCAGGCGGCTTACCTGGTCCTTTGAGAGGCCGTGCCGCTGGGTGAGTACCATGGCGAAGTGGCGGCGGGTGGCGTTGTCGGCGCAGGCGTGTATCTCCTGCTCCCGCAGGGGCCGGGAGAGCACGGGGGTCTCGCCCTCCGGGCCGAAGACCCTGTTGATCCGCTCCACCCGGGCGGCCACCAGGTGCCTTCCCCGACCCCTGGCCATCGCCTCCCTAAGCGCTTCGGTGAAGCCCTCGTCCTCCAGCATCTCCCGGGTGAAGTAGACCAGCAGGTGCAGCGAGCCGGTGAAGTACTCCCGGGTGAAGCGCATGGTGAGCTCCACCCCGGGAATGAGGGTTATGCCGGCGATGTCCGCCGCCTGCCGGGCCTCTGAGAGGCCGGCGATGGTGTCGTGGTCGGTGAGGGAGAAGGCCCGCAGGCCCAGGGAGGCGGCCTCTCCCGCCACCTCCGCCGGGGTACGGTCTCCGTCGCTTTCGGTTGAGTGAAGGTGCAGGTCGGCCGCGTAGTCGCCCATGTGGCCTCTTTCCTATCGGGGCTCGGAGGCCAGCAGTATCCGGGCCTCTTCCCCGGTGTCGTCGTTCTGGAGGTGGAAGCGCTCGTGGGGCCTGACTATCACCGTGTCACCCGGCTGCAGGCTGTGGAGGAAGCCGTCGCCGTCCATGCAGCTGGGGCGGCCGGCGGTGACGTGGAAGACCCGTTCGCCCGGGCTGTCGCCTCTGGCGATGCGGCCTCCGGGAGCTATGGTGAGCATGCGGACCGCCAGCCGGTTGCAGCCCTCGGCCTGGCTGGCCAGTATGGACTCCAGCGCCCGGGAGTGGCCCCCGCCGGAGGGGGGACGCCTCCTGGGCTCGCCCGCCTTCCTGATCAGCGCCATCGTACTCCTTTGAAACGGTGTGTCCCCATCATTCGGCACTATACCATTCGCCTTGCCTCCGGCAAAAGCCCCGTAATGCGGCCGCTGCTGCGAATCCACCCAACGTGATCACATACCAACATTGCTGATGTGGAATAATCATCAAATTCAATATTTATAATGTTGGTTATTCGGCTGTTTTCTTCCGCGAAGGGGAAATGATGTAAGCCACATACCTGGAGAGACTCATGGCCGACCAGCGTTCCGAGCTGCTGCGAAAGGGAGCTGGGCGGCATTGGGGAGGCCATGGATCTCTTCTACCTGGATACGGGCACTCTGCCAACCTACGACCAGAAGGGCAGCGAGCCGATTGACGTAGGAAAGACCGTCCGTGTCGTTCCCTTCTGGAGATGGGCGATGGAGCAACCGGTCAGCGGCCGGGGCCGAAGGTGACCGGCGCGCCTATGGAAACCGTCCAGCGGTCGCTGCGGGAGGAGATGCCCCAGGAGATCCTCGCCGGCCCCACCGGAGTGTCCACCCCGCCGGCGATGCCGCCGCCGTAGGTCTCCTCGCCCTCGCCGGGGCTTTCCAGTGCGGTCCAGTCCCAGCAGCCGGCGGCGGAGGCCTCCAGGAAGAACGGCCCGTTGAGCTCCCGGCGCCAGCGCAGCCCCGCCGCCGCCCTCTGCCGGGCGGGAAGGGAGTTCCAGGGCTGGCCGGGTAGGGAGCGGCCGGTGGTCATTCGGGAGTGCTGCCACTCGAAGGTGTCGCCGGCCAGCAGCTGCCCCCACAGCGACAGCGACAGGGTGCCACGGCGCAGGAAGGGCGCGTGCTGCCCGGCGTCCCAGCCCAGTCGCTGGTGACGGTGCTCCCCCAGAGGGCTGACGTGGGCCTCCACCTCGACCCTCCGGCCCGAGGATGGCCTGACCTGGTCGTCGGTGGTGTCCATCAGCAGCCGCAGGTAGGCCCTCTCGAATGCCTCGAACCCGCCTCCGCCCCAACGGTGGACCACGGCTCCACCGCCCAGGTTCACCATGCCCCACCAGCCTGCGGCAAAGCCGCCGGTGAGTCCAGCCTCTCCCCGGGTCTCCACCCGGACTCGGCCGGAGCCGTCGCGGGTGCGGAAGTCGGCCTCCATCTGACGGGCCGAGGCCTCCAGCTCGGTGTACCAGCGGTCGCCGAATGCCAGGTCGGAGGCCCGGACCTCGGTGAAGAGGTAGTGGCTGCTGCCGCCCACGGTCATCAGGAAGGGACGCCCGGAGCCCAGGAAGTTGCGGTCGTGGAGGGATACCTGGCCGTCCAGGCCGAAGTCGGAGTAGAAGGAGATGTCCAGCCCCAGGGTGGCGGGACGGCTCTCCCGGAAGGTGTAGACAACGTTGACCTTGCCGCTGTCGGTGGCGGGGATCAGGCTGAGGTCCACCCGGCGGAACAGCCCGGTGGAGTAGAGCTGCTCCTGCGAGCGGCGGAGGTCGGCGGGGGTGATCACCTGGCCCCGGCGGAGGTCCACCCAGGACGAGATCGCCGAGAAGCTCAGATCGCGCAGGCCTCCCATGTGGATGCTTGCCACCCGCATCTCCGGAGGCCGGCAGGGCTGCGGAGGCTCGGCGCGGCGGGGCAGGCCGGGCGTGGAGTCCAGGAAGGCCCGGGCGGCGGCGTAGCCCCAGGCCACCAGGCTGTCGGCCCGGCCGAAGTCCCAGGCCGCCACCCCGCGGAGGTCGGGGCGGATCACGTAGTCGGACTCGGCTCGGTGCAGCTCGTTCATGCGTGCGGTGAGGGCCTTCAGCGTCAGCTCGCCCACCTGTACCATGTTGGGGTGGTGGGGGATGGTCTGCGGGGGCTCGGAGATGTCCACCGCCAGCACCGGCAGGCCCCAGGCCTTCCGGGCCACGTCCACCGGCATGTTGTCTATCACCCCTCCGTCCACCAGCAGCAGGGAGTCCCGCCTCACCGCCGGGAAGACCATGGGCACTGCCATAGAGGAGAGCTGGGCCATGTAGAGGTCGCCCCGGTCGAACACCACCCTCTGGCGGCCCACCAGGTCGAAGCAGACCACCCGCACCGGTATGGGAAGGGAGTCGAAGCTCTTCCCGCAGGCCACCTGGACCGGCTCGGTGAGCGATGACAGCAGCGAGCCCACCCGCTGGGTGGGAACGGCGCTCTGGGGAAGCTGCGGCCGCATGCCCTGCAGGTCCAGGGTGAGGAGGTTGCCGGCCCGGGCCATCCTCTGGGGAAGCAGCACCATGTGCCTGTCCGGGGTGGAGGAGAAGAGGCTGTCCCAGTCCAGAGACCGGGTGATGCTGTCGATCTGGGCGCCGGTGTAGCCGCATCCGTACAGGCCGGCCACCAGGGCCCCCATGCTGGTTCCGGCCACGGCGTCCACCCGGACCCCTGCCTCGTCCAGGGCCCTGAGGACTCCCACGTGGGCCAGGCCGCGGGCGCCGCCGCCGGCCAGGACCAGGGCAACTCCCTGGCCGCCAGCGGAGTCCGCTGGAGCCATGAGGCTCATGACGCAGCTCAGCAGCAGGGCGGTCATGCTTTACTCCACCGCTTTCGTAGGATATGTTCTTCCGGAAACCAAAACCCCGGGATTCTGTTACTCCCATAGATAGACCAACCGCAGAGATACCGCAACGCAGAGGAGGCGCACCTTGCGAAACTCATTTCTGGCACTTGTCCTTTTGGTCGGCATGGCCGTGTCGGCGGGACTTACCACAATCTCTTCCACCACAGACGGGATAGAGCTCCGGCTTGCTTCCGGCGCGGTGGAGACGGAGACAGTCAGCCTGAGGGGCTCGCAGTTCAGCAGGCTCAGCATGGAGGGCGCGGAGGGCCGCAACGAGTTCGGTCTTCCGGTGCTCCCCGCCTACAGGGCCTGGATCGAGGTTCCCGCCGGCGCCGAGGTCACCGTGGACGTAACCCCGCTGCGCATCGAGCAGGTCAGCGCTCCGGCGGCTCCGGTGGAGCCCGGCATCCGATCGGCCCCCAAGAGCCGGCCCCGCGGCGAGTTCGAGATGGCCCTCGACCCTCGCGTCTACTCGGAGGGCGAGAGCTTCCCCGAGAGCTGGGCCCGGGTCATCGACGGCGGCATGATGCGGGGCCGTCACGTGGTGCTGGTGGAGGTCACGCCCCTCAGGTGGACCCCCGGCGCCTCGCAGATGGACCTGCTGGCCGCAGCCGACATCCAGGTCAGCTACCAGGGCGGCGACATGGCCGAGACGGACCGGCTGGCCGAGCACTTCAGCTCCCCCTACTACGACCGCTTCCTTGAGAGGCAGCTGGTTAACTACGGCACCTTCTCCTTCGACGGCGGCTTCGACTCCCCGCCCTCCCCCTACCTGATCGTGGGCCACTCCGACTTCGTGGACACGGGTATGGACGACTTCGTCTCCTGGAAGGAGAGCCTGGGCTTCGACGTAACTGTGGCGGACCTGGACGAGACCGGGGGCTCCGCCTCGGAGATAGAGGCCTACATACTGGATGCCATCGAGAACTGGGCCGACCCGCCCGAGTTCGTGCTGCTGGTGGGCGACACCGGCTACCTTCCCGGCAACAGCGCCACCGAGTACGGCGGCGTCACCGACCTCTACTACGTCGCTCTGGACGACGGCGGCTACTTCCCCGACGCCTTCATCGGCCGGTTCTCGGTGAACGACGTGGGCGAGGCCGTGCTGATGGCCGACCGGGTCATAGACTACGAGCAGAACGTGGGCGGCAGCGACGACTGGATACAGAACACCTGCTGGATCGCCAGCAACGACAATTACAACATTAGCGAGGGCACCCACAACTACTGCATCGACAATTACCTCGACCCCCTGGGATACACCTGGGACAAGGTCTATCCCGTGACCTACGGCTCCAGCGCCGACGACGCCATCGAGTCCATCAACGGAGGCGTCTCCATGCTCACCTTCAGCGGCCACGGCTCGCAGACCTCCTGGGGCGACATGTCCTTCGGCAGCGGCGACTTCGCGCAGCTGAACAACGAGGGCATGTTCCCCGGCGTCCTCTCCCACTCCTGCCTCACCGGCGACTACGAGGTCGCCACGGCATGGTGCGAGACCTGGACCCGCACCCCGGGCCGCGGAGGCCTGTGGTTCTGGGGCTCGGTGCCCAGCACCTACTGGGACGAGGACGACATCCAGGAGAAGGCCGAGTACGAGTGGTTCCTGGGCGGAGACCGTGTGGAGTGGCCCATGGGCTTCCTGGGCGGTGGCCTTCTGGCGGTCTACGAGTACTACAGCGGAGGCGGCCGCTCCAAGTACTACTACGAGGGCTACAACCTCATGGGCGACCCCTCTGTGGACATGTGGGTCTGGGGAGAGGAGACCGGCGTCGAGGGTTCTGAGACCCACGGCGGCCTGGGCAGCTCCCTTGCGGTGAGCTCCCCCAACCCCATCATGGCCGGCGCCAGGGTAAGGCTCTCCGGCAGCGGCTACGGCCGCCTGGAGGTCTACGACGTGGCCGGCCGTCTGGTGGCCACCCCCTACGTGGGTGAGCTTTCGAACAACATGAGCGTGGAGTGGGACGCCTCCGGTCTGAGGACCGGGGTCTACTTCCTGCGCCTGAGGCAGGGCGACACCGCGGCTACCGCCAAGGTGACCCTAATCCGATAGCCCTGTTCGCATAGGGTGGAAGGGGCCGGGGAGACCCGGCCCCTTTCGCTATCTTCAGCGGCTGGGGTGCTCAGTCCCCTAAGGAGCGGACCGCGCCGGCTGCGAGGAACACCAGGTTCCCCCGGGCGGGGCGGCCGAAGGCCCTGCGCACCGCCTCCAGGTAGCCCTCCTGCTGGCCGCGGTAGTGCTCGGCGAGGCGGTCCAGGTTTTCCTCCCTTGGCTCGGGAACGTGGTCGGTCTTGTAGTCCACCACTATCAGGTCTTCCCCGTCGTCCAGCAGCAGGTCGATGTAGCGCTCCCGCGGCCTGCCCTCCTGCATCACCACCAGCGGGTACTCGCGGCCCACCACATCGCACCGCTGCAGGTCGAAGGGCAGCTCCATTCCGAAGAAGCGCAGGGCCAGCTGCGAGGCCTCTTCGCACATCTCTTCGCAGACAGATTCCAGCAGCTCCCGGTTGTCTTCCGTCCAGCCCTTCGGGTCTGCGTGGTCGATCCGCTCCAGTATCGCGTGGACCAGGGTGCCCAGGCGTTCTGCAGGCGTGTCTTCCACCTCGGGCTCGGGGATCTGGAACACCGGCTCGGTCTCCGGCGGCACCCGGCCGGGGCTGGAAGCCGGATCCAGCTCGGGCCGGGAGGCCCTGCTCCGGTCCAGGGGGGAGGCCTCCACCTCCATCAGGCGGCAGACTCCCTCCGGAGCCTTTCGGGCGGCTTCCAGAAGCGGGGCCCGCAGGGTCTGCATGGTGTCGCCGCCGGCTTCGTCCCCCGCCACCAGCACGGTGAGGCTGGTCCGGGGCCTGGTGGCGGCCACGTAGAAAAGCCTGCGGGTCTCCGCCGCCCTCCGCCAGCCCTCCCGCAGCTCCAGCAGCGGGTAGGCCGGCGTCTGCAGATCCTTCGACAGGTAGACGGCCGCCCGCCTCTCGTGGAGGTCACGCAGGAGGATGTCCTTCTGCCTGTTGGACCCGAAGGCGGTCTCCAGCAGGTAGACGTGCTGGTAGGCCAGGCCCTTGGAGCGGTAGATGGTGGAGATGGTCACCGCCTGCATGTCCGGCCGGGGGATGGCCGGGTCGGGCCTGCCCCCGCCGGGGGCCCTGTCGGTGAGGTGGTCCAGCAGCTCCTCGCAGGAGCCGATGGTGCCCTCCATGGCCATCTCCAGCACAGTGGCCAGGCTCCCCAGCCGCCGCTCCACCGAGTAGCCGGAGGCCTCGATTCCGGCGATCATGTCGGTGGACAGGAGAAGCTGGTAGAGGAAGTCGGCCAGGGGCAGCTCCACAGCCGCCGCACGGAGTCTCCGCAGCATGCGGTTGGCATCCCGAACCGTTCGGGGCAGTCCGTCGGCGCCGGCGTCGTCCATGCTCCGGCAGCCGGCGGCGATGGCGGCGGTGATCTCCGGGTCGCCGATGCCGAAGAACGACGACCTCATCGTATGGACCCAGGCCTTCGCGTCGCCGGGGGCGGTGAGGCAGCGGACCATCTCCCGCAGGTCCACCAGCTCCAGGCGGCGGGAGAAGTCGCTGCGCATGGCCAGCGAGGCCTCCAGGCCCTGCAGCTCCAGGGCGTCCACCATCTCCTGCGCCCGGGTGCCGTGGCGCATGAGAACGGCGCAATGCCCGGGCATGGCCCCGGCGTCCACCTTCCTGCGGATGTCGGCGGCCACCCAGTCGGCCATGGTCTCCGCCGACAGGTCCGACTTCAGGTCATCTCCCTCGGGGGCCTTCACCTCCACCACCCTCACCGGAGGGCCCTCCTCGTCGCGGAAGGCGGTGAGGGGGGAGTACTCGCAGCCGTAGGGCAGCTCCTCGGGGGACTGGGCGGCGAACAGCAGCCGGCCGAATGCGTTCACGAACTCTATTACCCGACGGGTGCTTCGGAAGTTGTCCACTATGCCGCTGCTGAGGGCGCCCGCCGCCTCCAGGGCGGCAAGCGTGGACTTGTAGGTCTCCACGTCGGCGCTGCGCCAGCCGTAGATGGACTGCTTGGGGTCTCCCACCACCGTGATCCTGCCCGGCCCGAAGGCCCGGCCGGCCTCGGCCAGGAAGGAGGAGAAAAGCTCCACCTGCAGGCCGCTGGTGTCCTGGAACTCGTCCACCAGCAGGTGGGAGAACCGCTCCCCCAGCTGCCGGCGCAGGCCGGGGCTTCCCGACAGCGCCCGGGTGCACCGCACCAGAAGGTCCTGGTAGGAAAGCCGCGACACGTTCCCCTCCCAATCGGCGCGCAGGCGGCGGACGAAGGGCATCAGCACCTCCTCCAGCACTCCCGAGATCTCCGCCCCCCTCAGAAGCGCCGGAAGGCTGGTTCCGGACTTGCCCGGCTTCAGCGCGTCGCGGACCCGCTTCACCGCGTCGGAGACCTCCCGCTTTTCCTCCTTGCCCCCCCAGTTGGCCGCGGAGCCGCCGCGGAGGCTGATCGAGGACAGGGCGTCATCGGCCTCCTGTGGTGTCGGGGCACGGCCGGAATCCAGATTTTCCAGAAGCGCCTCCATGGTCTTTACGTGCGGGAGGAGCCTGTCGTCCGCCGAGGTGCATCTCGCCGAGGGCCCGGACAGCAAGAGCGAGATGTCCTCCGGCAGAGACAGCCTCAGGTACTCCATTATCTCCCGGCAGCCTCCCAGTCCGGAGAGGTCCGAGAGCCACCAGGTGGACTCCACCTGCTCGGCCAGCTCCAGCAGCCTGCCGGTGCCCGCCGCCTCCAGAACCGGCTCCATCTTCTCCACCTGTGAGGCGGGGAGCGAGGAGAGGTACCTGTCCCACCTGGCCGCCAGCTCGGGGCCGGCGAAGTGAGCCTCCACGGTCTCGAAGGAGGGGTCCACGCCTGTGATGTGGGAGTAGCTGCGCAGCACGAAGGAGGCGAAGCCGTGTATGGTGGATATTCGGGCCAGGGGCAGCCTGCGAAGGGCCTGCGTGAGGCCCGCGTTCGCCAGCTCGTGCCGTATTCGGCCCCGCAGCTCCGAGGCGGCGGCCTCGGTGAAGGTAACCACCGCCAGGCTCTCCAGGTCGGCCCCGTCGCGGACCAGGGCCACCACCCTCTCCACCAGCAGTGTTGTCTTGCCCGTGCCGGCGCTGGCCTCCACCACCACGTTCCGCTCCCGCTCCTCCACTATCTCGCGGCGGGCGGAGCAGTCGGAGGGCCTACGCATCGTCCTCCCCCTTCAGACGGGCGGCGTCGGGGTCGGAGGCCGTCTTCCACTCCAGACGCACCGCGGGGGTCAGCCGGCAGAGGTCGGAGAGGTCGCAGAAGCGGCAGACATCGTAGGAAGATGACAGGGGGAGCGGCGGGAAGTAGCCCCTGTCCATCAGGTCGGCGAAGAGCCCTGCCCTGGCCTCGGCCTGCGCCGCGGCCTCGGCCAGCTCCTCGGCGCGGAATATCGGCTGGCGGTCCAGCTCCCGCTCCAGGTAGAGGTAGCCCACGCGCACGGGCTCCTCGCCCTGCTGGGCGTACAGGCAGGCGTACAGCGGAAGCTGCATCATCTCGCCGCCGCGGGTATTCCTCTCCACGATGTATGCGGACTTGGCGCTGCCGCTCTTGAAGTCCAGCAGCACCGTCCCGTCCGACGCCTTCAGGACCAGGTCTATCCTGCCCCTGGTCTTCCTGCCGGCAAAGGTGCCTCTCACCGACATCTCCGCGGCCTCCACGGTCCAGCCCTCCGGCTGCATGGAGCGCACCAGCGCAACCAGTTTCGGGGTCTCCCGCCGGACGAAGGCCTCCTCGAAGGCCCGGCTTCCCAGCTGGGCCGCCAGGCCTTTCTTCGAGGCTGCCCGGCGGACGCACTCCTCCACCTGGCCCGCCTTCGGGGAGAAGCCGTGTCTTTCCAGGACGCGCTCCAGCGCCGCGTGGAGGACGTTGCCCCGCACCATGGGGTCGGGCTGGCTGCCCACGGTGCAGTCGGGGTCGGGCCTCAGCCGCCAGACCTTCTCCGCCAGGCAGGCGAAGGGGCAGCGGGCGTAGCCCTCCAGCAGGGAGGCGGACAGCATGGAGGCCAGCCTTTCGGGGCGGACCCCCAGGTTGCCGTCGTGGGGGCCGAAGGGGTCTCCGGATATCCTCTCCAGTTCCGCTTCCAGCACCATGGCGGAGAAGGGGCCGGTGAGAAGCGGCCTGGCGCCATTGCGGCGCGAGGCCTCCCGGGCCCTTCTCTGGCCCGGGTGGCCGCCGGCCAGGAGCAGGTGCCGGGGGCCTCCGGCGGACCGCCGCTCCGGCGTGTCCTCCGGCAGGCCGTCCAGGAAGGGGGAGGCGAACACCTGCCGGCCCTGGCTGTCGCTGCCCCGGCGGACCAGGCAGAGGGTCTCGGAGGCGGCCTCGGCGGCCTGCATCAGCAGCAGCTCCTGCTCCAGCACAGCGCAGGGTGCGGAGGGCAGCTGCAGCCGCTCCCTCAGGGGCTCGGGAAGTCTGGGATCCTCCCTGGGCATGCCGGGGAAGACGTCCTCCTCCAGGTCGCAGACCAGGACGTGTTTCCACAGCCCGCCCCGGGCCGCCTCGGGCGTCAGTACGCGCACCCCCGTCCTGCTGCCGGTCCTTACGGCGGTCTCCGCCCTGCCCAGGGCCCGGACGATCAGGTCTGCGGTCTGCCCGGCGGAGAGCTCGGCGTCCACCGGCGGCCGCTCCATTCCCGCCAGGCCCGCGGCCAGCCTCTTCCGGGCGGGGGCGGACATGGCCCCGTCCGCCAGGGAGAGAAGGCCCGCTACGGCGGACTCGGGGCTGCGCCTGCGGGGTGAGAGGTATTGGTGGCAGACTGAGAGGAAGCCCTCCAGGCCGCCGGCTGCTTCGGGATGTCTGCGGGCAGCGGCCAGCCAGTCGGAGAGGCCGTGGCGGACGCCGGTGGCCTCTATCAGGGCCAGCAGGCCGGCCCGGTCGAAACGGCAGCCCTGCGAGAGGCATCCGGTGGTGGCCACCTTCAGCAGGCTCGAGTAGTGGTAGTCGCTCTCCTCCAGGTCCAGCAGCGCCTCCACCATTCGCCCCGTCGGGGTCTGCAGCAGGGGTACCGAAAGCCCGGCTGCGCAGGGGATCCCCTCGTGGTGGCAGAGCCTGGCCACCAGACTGCCGGTTTCCTCCCTGGCCACTACGGCCACCTCCATGGGTGCGGCTCCGTCGGACAGCAGGCGGGTGATCCGGTCCACCGCCGCCCTTGCGGTGCCCAGCGCACCCCTGGTGACCAGCAGATCCATCCCCCGGGGGGGCGAGGTGCGGCCCCCGGTGAGCATGTTGCGGACCACCGGCTCGAAGACCGGCTCCCCGCCTCCCCTAAGCCGCCGGGGCCGGTGAAGCGAGAGAGACTTCAGCAGGTCGTCGGTGCGGCGGGTGACCTCCCCCCAGCGGTCCATGCCGGGGCGGGAGGGTGTGAGCCACTCCATTCGGCCTGCCCATCGGGCCAGGCGTATCACAAGCCACCTCTGCAGCGGGTTGAGCTCGTAGAAGCCGTAGAGGACCAGGAGGTCGGGGGGCTCCGCCTCGGGCACACTGCGCATGGCCCGGTCCGGAGCCCGGGGGAAGCAGCCCTCCCGCAGCCCCAGGTAGGCCTCGAAGGCCCTTCCCACCGCCGGGGCCAGGTCGCCTGCCTCCCCGCCCACCACGGTGAGGGCAATCCGGTAGGTCTCCGGCTCGATCCCCAGCAGGAGCATCTTCTCGAAGAAATCGGCCAGGGAGGCGGCAGCCGGCAGGCTTCCCCGCAGGCCCGACAGGGCGGTGCCGCCTCCGGCCTCCCTCAGGGCCTGCAGGCCCATGGCGGCCCGGGACACGGCGTCCACCTCCGCAGAGGCCGCGGAGAGGCTGCCCGCCGCCTCGGCCAGCCGGCGCAGGCTGGGGAACCACCTGATGCCGTGGCCCACCCCTCCGTCGGCAATCAGGAGGGACTGAAGCCTCTCCACCTGCGTCCTGTTGGCGGTGGCCACCATTACCCGGCCCGATGCGCCGCCTGCCAGCAGCTCCACGGCCCGCCGCTCCAGGTCGCGGAAGCCTCCCTGCCCGATCAGGACGGTGTCGGTGGGCCTGACTATGGCCGGCATCAGCCCATCACCCGCACTCCCTGCAGGGGCACTCTTTCGAACAGGGGGCTGTGGGGGCGGTCCCCGTACTCCCGCGCCGACAGGCGCTTGCCGGGGCCGGCCAGGAACAGCGGCTCCAGGCCCGCCTCCAGTGCGGCCTCCACTATTCGGGCGGTGCCCGTCTTGTTCACCACGTAGTCCTCCGTCACCGCGTCGGCCCCCAGCATCGGCAGCAGCCCGTGTTGGCGGACCAGCTCCGGGGCCTGGGCGTCGTTCACCAGAGTGGGCCGCAGGCCGTTGCCGGAGAGTGCTTCTGCCGCGCTGCGGCCCTCGCCGCCGGGAAGGGACAGGGTCTGGAATAAGGCCTCGGGGGGAGGGAAGACCGCCGAGAGCACCGAGATCACCGTGCCGCTGTTGCTGTGGCAGATCAAAGATCTTCCCGAGATAAGCGGCTCCACTGTCTCCGCCAGCCTTCGCAGACTGCCCTCCATCTCCGAAAGAAGCCGGCCCGCCTCGGCGGCGGGGTCGTCGGCCCGCTCCAGCCTGCCGGCCAGGAAGCGCAGGGGGGCCATGTCCCCCGCCATCTCCCGCAGCCTTCGGGGGGTGTCGGGGGGGAAGGCCCTGCCTTCGGCCAGGGCCCGCAGCACCCGCCGGTAGATCATGGAGGCGCCTGAGGTGGTGTCATCGGCCAGCCGCGCCAGCAGCCGTCCGCCCTCCGAGCTCCCGGGTCCGCTTTTCTTCTGCATGGGTCCAATAAGGCCCCCGTCGGCGCGGTATGTCAATGGCGAGGCGGGCGCCGGAAGTATCGGGGGTCTCTCTTTTTTGCGGGATGTTCGGGGAGTATCTTGCCTTCGAAAAGATCGGAACCGGCTCGGATTGCTGGAAGGCGAAGAGATGGCCAGGATTCTGCGGGTGCTTGCCGCGCTGCTGCCGGCGGTTCTCTCATGCTGCGCGGACATCACCGAGTACGACGCGCTCTGGGTCTGGCGGGCGGAGGTGCTTTCCCTGCCCGACCTGGCCCCCCTGGGAACCATTCCCGGCCTGGAGGGCGGCCGGCAGGTGCTTTCGCTGGGAGAGAGCGTTTTCCTGGTCTCCAGCCTGGAGGGTGTGGTCTACAGGTGCTCCGCCGCAGAGCAGGCGGTGATGGACACCTGGCGTCTCTCCGACGCCCTCTCGGGAGGATGCGGCGACATGGTGGCCAGCCCCTGCTCCACCACCTTCTACGTCATCGCTTCCTTCGAGAGCCTGTACGAGGTGGACGCTCTGGAGGGCTCCATTCTGGCCAGCCTAAGTCCGGCGGACTTTCCGGTGGCTCTGGGTGATGGACTGAATGGGGAGCACATCTACGCCGCCGACGGACCTACGGGGTGGGTGTACGAGATGTACTGCCCCGGCAACTACGCCGAGCGGGCGGTGCAGTGCGACAGGAGCCCGGCGGTGCTGGAGCCGCTCAGCGAGGGGCCGGGGTACATTCTGCTGGGCTGCTCCGACACGCGTGGTTCGGTCTGCTTCCTGCGGCTGGACACCTTCGAGACGGTGAAGTGGGAGTCGGGCAGCGCCTGCGCCGACCTGGCGCAGATGAACGACTCCACCTGGGCCATAGCGCGGCCGGAGTGGTCGGGGGACCAGGGCAGCGTGCTGGTCTGCAGGGGCGTGGAATACGGCATCTCCACCACCGAGCTGGAGCTGGGCGGGCGCCCGCAGCGCGTGTGCTGGGACGAGTACCGTGACCTGCTCTACGTGGGCTCGCGGACCGACGGCGGCAGCACGCTGATCTCGGCCTGGTCGCCCGACAGCTCCAGGGTGGTGGCCGAGGTGGAGCTGGACGGCATCCTGCAGGACATGGCCGTGACGCCGGGGGAGAGCCGCCTCATAGTCCTCCTCTACGAGTAGCGGCGATACTCCTTGTGATTGGTGAGGAAGAATGATAGACACCGCCCGCCTGGGACGCAGGCTGATGCGGCTGAAGCAGCGTATCGCCCGGGAGACCGACCCCGCCCGGCTGCGGAAGCTGCGCAAGGACGAGGCGCAGACCATGCTGGAGCTGGGCCAGCCGGAGCAGGCGGCCGGGCTGGCCGGGAAGCTGGCGGAGGATTACCCAGACTGGCCCGCCGGCTGGGCCCTGCTGGGAGACCTGCGCTGCCGGCTGTCCCGCTGGGAGGGCGCCGAGGAGGCCTTCTCCCGGGCGGTGGAGCTGCGGGAGGCCGCCGGCATGGACTCCGCCTGGCTGCGGCAGGGGCCGCTGTACCTGCTGGCGGAGGCCCGGGGCGACCACGGGAGGTGCCTGGATCTGGCCGATACGGGGACCGGCACCGGCCGGGTGCTACGCTGCCGCGCGCTGCGGCTGATGGGACGGGAGTGCGATCTGCCCGGAGGCGGGATGTCCGAGCCCCTGGCGAAGAGGCTGCTTCCCCTGGAGCGGGCCTGGCGCGGCGCAGACCCCCGGGCCATGCCCCCGGCCCTGGATGGATGGGACGACGAGCGGGAGTGGCGCTGGCGATTCGTGGTGGAGGGCGTGGCGCTGTTCGAGCGGGCCGGGCTCTCCCCCTCGCCCTGGCGGAAGGCCCTGCGGGACTTCGGCTCCCCCGTCGCCGACCCCCGGTATCCTGCCGAGCGGAAGTCGCTGAAGGGGCGGCTCTAGAACGGCTCAACCATTGGCTGCCGGTCGATTTTTCCTTAGATAATCCCGAAGACAATGACACGGTCCCCATAAGGGAGGTATTCCCATGCGCCGCAGCATAGCCCTTGCCGTCCTCGCCGCCTTCGCAGTGTCCGCCGGCCCCATAGCCGGGCCGCAACCCCTGTTCTCCTGGCCCGCCTACCCCGAGGCGGGCGCGCCGGACCTGGCCAACCCCGCCGGTTACGCGCTGCAGCCCGACTTCGGTCTGCAGGTGGGCCTCACCCTCAGCGACAGCACCGTGGAGTCGCCCGACCGTGCGGCCCTCGTGCTGCCGGGGGCCGGCATATCCGGCTGGTGGTGCGACGACCAGGGCCTGCGCCGTTTCGACACCGGCTTCGGGACCGACATCTTCGGCGGCATGGCCTCCTTCGGCCTGGGCTATACGTGGTACGACCCCACCGGCGCGGACAGCCCCTGGGAGGGGGCTTCGGCCTGGACGCTGGGCTGGCTGGTGCGGCCGGCGCCCTACGTGAGCCTGGGGGCGGTGCGGCGGAGCGCCGTCGATCTGGAGGGGTCGGACATCGACCCCGAGTACCGCGCGGGACTGGCCCTGAGGCCCGCCGGCCGGCTGCTGACGCTGGTGGGCAGCTACCGTCTGGAAAGCGACGACGCCGACGACGAGATAACCGGGGGCCTGGAGCTGCGGCCGCTGGAGGGCCTGGCCCTGAGGCTGGAGGCCGGGGAGGAGCACTTCCGCGGCGGCCTGGGCCTGGAGATGGGCAGCGCCGGGCTGGCCTCGGCCGGCACCGTGGACGACGGCGGCGAGTACCAGACCGGCAGGCTGGCCCTGAGCCTGACCTCCAGCCCCAGGGAGAACCTGCTGCAGGGAGGCGGCCGCTTCGTGCGGTTCACCCCGGGCGAGACCGATGAGCTGCGGACCCGGGCCTTCTTCGGCCCGGTGAGGCCCTGCTTCACCGACCGGACGCTGATGCTGGACCACATGGCCGCAGACCCCGATGTGGCCGGTGTGATACTGGACATCACCGAGGGAGTGGGCAACCTGGCGCAGGCAGAGGAGCTGCGGGAGGCGCTGCGGCGCATCCGATCCCGGGGCGGCAGGATCTACGTCTACTCCGAGGGCCTGGGCAACGCCTCCTACTACGTGGCCACCCTGGCGAAGAGGATATACATGCACCCCAGCGGCGGGGTCTCCTTCCTGGGCCTGTCATCCTTCGGCCTGTTCGCCCGAAACCTGCTGGACAGGCTGGGGGTATACCCCGACCTGCAGCACATCGGCCGCTACAAGTCCGCCAGCGACATGTTCACCCGCTCGGACATGTCCGACGCCCAGAGGGAGGCCACCCGGGCGCTGCTGGAGGCCGAGCAGGCGGAGCTGATCCGGGGGGTGGCCAACGGCTGGGGCCTGGAGCCCGCCCAGCTGAGGCTGGCCATGGAGAACGGCCCCCACACCGCCCGGCAGGCCCTGGAGGCCGGGCTGATCAGCGACATAGCCCACCGCGACGAGGTGGAGGACCTGATCGAGGCCGACCTGGGCCGGGAGATCTCCGTGGAGTCGCTGCAGGAGTACCGGTCCTCCATTCCCGTGGAGGACCCGTGGCGCTCGAGCGACCACGTGGCGGTGCTGGTGGCCAGCGGGGCCATAGTCAACGGAGAGAGCGGCCCCGGAGGTTTCATGGGAGGAGCGGCCCTGGGGGACGAGAGCTTCGGAAACATGGTCGAGGAGGCGCTGGCGGCGCCGGGGGTTCGGGCCCTGGTGGTGCGGATAGACTCCCCCGGCGGCGACGCCCTGGCCAGCGAGAACATGCTGCACGCCCTGGACCGCGCCGGCGAGAAGGTCCCGGTGGTGGTGTCCATGGGCGGCGTGGCGGCCTCCGGCGGCTACTACATGGCCTGCGGCGCCGACATGATCTTCGCCGACAGGACCACCGTAACCGGCTCCATAGGAATCATCAGCGGGAAGTTCTCCTTCGGGGGCACCCTGGACTCCATCGGGGTTACCGTGGATGAGGTGCCCGGGGCCGCGCGCTCCGGCATGGGCAGCCCCTTCCGGCAGTACACCCCCGAGGAGCGGGAGCGGCGGATGGAGATGCTGTGGGACGGCTACCGGCTGTTCGTGAACAGGGTGGCGGAGGGCCGGGGCATGACCTACGAGGCCGTGGACTCCATCGCCCGCGGCCGGGTGTGGGCCGGCTCCGATGCCCTGGAGATCGGCCTGATCGACCGCAACGGAGGCGTGCTGGACGCCATTGGCGAGGCCGGCCGCATGGCGGGAATGACCCGGGTCGGAATGGAGAACGTGCGGGTCTACCCCACTCCCGACTTCCCCGGGACCATCAGCATTCCCGGCCCCTTCGGCGCCGGCGCGCGGACCCTGCTGGACCTGCTGGGCGAGGAGCGGACGCTCTACCTGATGGCCCCCTTCGTGATGGAGTGACGTCCTGATGGGCAGTGTGCCGGAGGACCTTCGCGTGGCGCTCTCGAAGCCGGACGGCCTGGCCGTGCTGGTCTCCGGGGGCCTGGACAGCGAGGTGCTGCTGCGGGCGGCGGCGGAGGTGCGTGGCCGGGACGGGGTGCTGGCCCTCACCGCAGACTCCCCGCTGCTGGCCGACCACTACCGGCGGGTGATCGGCTCCCTGGTGGGAGACCTGGGGGTACCGCACAGGTTCGTGCTGTGGGATCCCATCGCTGTTCCGGGGGTGCGGGACAACGGCCCCGACCGTTGCTACCACTGCAAGAGGACGATATACACGGTGCTGGGGCAGGCGGCCCGGGAGGAGGGCATTCAGGCCATCGCGGACGGCACCAATGTGGATGACCTCGGCACCGACCGCCCCGGGCTGAAGGCGGCGAAGGAGCTGGAAGTGCTGCGGCCCTTCTTGGATGCGGATATGGGCCGCGCCGACGTGGAGCGGCTGGGCCGCGCCCTGGGAATGACCCGAAGGCCCCGGCCAGACGACTCCTGCCTGGCCACCCGGATCCCCGAGGGCACCCCCCTGCTGCTGCGGGAGCTGGCCCTGGCGGAGGAGCTGGAGGCCCCCCTGCGGCCCATCGTGAGGGAGAGGCTGCGGGTGTACCTGGAGGGCAGCAGGGCCCTGGTGCTCTTCCGCAAGGCCGATTCCACCGCCGTAAGCCGGCTGAAGGAGACCATGAAGGACCGCGCCCGCAGCGAGGGTATTCGGCGGTTGATCTTCGTAATGGAGGACTGAGGCGGTCGGGGCCGGGGCCTGGCCCGCGGGGGAGCATTTGGCTAGCTTTGTTTGGTACGCTGCGGCGCCGGCGCCCCCACATGAAGGGATTCCATGAGACGGCTGCTCATAGCCCTGGCCCTGCTGGCAGCGGCCTCGGCACGGGCCGGGACCACCGGCAGAATAATCGGCGTGGTGACAGACCCCTCCGGGGAGCCGCTGGTGGGGGCCAGCGTGATCATCCGGGGCACCACCTTCGGGTCGATGACCGACGCCGCCGGCGAGTACTACATTCCCATGCTCAGCCCCGGCGAGTACACAGTGGTGGCCAGGATGGTGGGCATGGGCTCGGTGACCAAAGCGGGCGTGACCGTGGTGGCCGACCAGTCCACCAGGATCGACTTCCAGCTCACACAGGAGGCCAGCGGCCAGACGGTGATCCAGGTCACCGACCAGCGCAGCCTCATACTGGAGGATGTCCCCTCCACCATCCATGTGATCGACCGCGACGAGATCAAGCTGATGCCGGTGGCGGGCGTACTGGACGTGGTCCGCCGTCAGCCGGGAGTGGTCTCCCGGGGGGGCGCCCTGCACGTCCGCGGCGGCCGGGCGGGCGAGGTGGCCTACATGCTCGACGGCATCGAGGTGGACTCGCCCCTCCTGGACTCCTACTTCAGCCCGGTGCCCCTGGTTGCTCTTCAGCAGGCGTCCATCACCACCGGCGGCCTCACCGCCGAGTACGGCAACGCCATGTCGGGAGTGGTCAACATGGTCACCCGCGAGGGCGGCGACGACTACTCCGGCGAGGTGATGGTCCGGCGGGGGGAGATGAGCGAGTTCGGCTGGGAGAACGAGTCGCGCAACTACTCCACCCCGGCGGAGAACGACAACTACCGCAGCGACTGCTGGAACGTGGAGGCCGCCGCCGGCGGGCCCGAGCCGATCACCTCTCTGCTGCTGCCCATGGCGGGGGTGCGGATTCCGGGCAGGGCACGTCTGTTCGGCTCGGCCAGCTGGCTTCGCAGCGGCCGCGACCTGGAGGACAGCCGCGGCAACTGGGAGAACAACTGGCAGAACGGCCTGTCCGCTTCCGGCAAGCTCACCTACCGCCCGTCCGGTGCCACCAGGCTCTCCCTGCTGGCCACCTACAGCTACCGGCAGTCCGGCTGGGACGAGTGGCTGTGGTCGCGGTACGACCAGTCGGTCTTCATAGAGGGCGAGGCCGTGCTGGGCGGCAACCCCGACTACGCCCTGCCCATCAGGTACCGCGAGGACTACGGCTTCACCTTCGGAATGACCCAGGTGCTCAGCGACCAGGTCTTTTTGGACTTCAAGGCCAACCGCGGCCGGTTCTGCAACTGGCGCCGCATTCGCAGCGAGGGCGGCGGCTACCGGGGTGAGGGCTACGGCCCCTCCGACTGGGTGGCCTTCTACATGCCCGAGCCCCGTCTGCAGGACTCCCTGGGCTTCTACCACCAGGGCGTGCACCCGGACGTCTGGCTGGAGTCGCAGAGCTTCACGCACACCGCCAGGGTGGACGTGACCAGCCGTTTCGCCCCCTCCTTCGAGGTGAAGGGCGGGGTAGAGGGCCGCTACTACGACATCTACGACTACAGCGTCTACGACGGCGGGCCGGGGAGCAACTTCGTGAGCCTCTTCGAGGCCTTTCCCTACTCGGCGGTCGCCTACGCCCAGACCACCTCCCGGTTCTCGGGGGGGCTGGTGCTGAACGCCGGGCTGCGCTACGACTACTTCAACGCCAACACCGACAGGTTCTCCCTGGAGGACAGCGGGGTGGTGGCGGTGGACGCCAAGACCCAGATAAGCCCCCGCATAGGCATCACCAACCCGGTCACCGAAAGGGATGTCTTCTTCGCCACCTACGGCCACTACTTCCAGATGCCCAACCTCAACCAGCTCTACTTCGGCACCGACTACAGCATCACCAGCGACAACTCCATAGTGGGCAACCCGGACCTGGACGCCGAGCGGACCAACGCCTACGAGCTGGGCTTCCGCCACCGGCTTACGGATCTGTCGTCGGTGGCGGTGTCCGCCTTCTACAAGGACATCACGGGGCTGGTGAGAACGGCCCAGAACTACAGCGAGACCTACGACAACTACTTCCTCTACGAGAACGACGACAGCCACGGCACCGTCAGGGGGGCGGAGGTGCGGCTGCTGCGGCTGCCCGGATCATGGTGGTCGGGCAACATCAGCTACACCTACTCAGTGGCCAGGGGCAGGTACTCCTCGCCCACCGAGGCCTACCGCTACGCCACCGAGGGCCTGCAGATAAACATAGGCGAGGACAACTACCTGGACTGGGACCAGAGGCACACGGCGGACGCGCACCTGACACTGGAGTGCCCGCGCGGGGAAGGCCCCGGGCTGGCCGGCTACCCGGCCCTGGAGGGAACCAGCCTGAGCATCGACTGGACCTGGGGCAGCGGCTTCCCCTACAGCCCGCCACCCGGCGAGTCGGTGATAGTGCAGGTGAACACCGAGCGCTACCCCTTCACCATGCAGACCGACCTGGGCCTGTCGCGCAAGGTGTGGGCGGGGCCGGTAACCATGGAGCTGGGGCTTACCGTGTACAACCTCTTCAACCGGCGAAACCTGGACAAGATCTACGACGTGCAGTGGTACAACCAGACAGGCGTGCCGGGGGGGGAGTCGGCCAACCCCGGGGCCTGGTCGCCGGCCAGGCACGCTGTACTCAGGATGGGGCTGTCATGGTAGCTTCCGGGCGCATTGCAATGACCGCGGCGGCGCTGACGCTGCTTTCGGGATGCCACGAGGTGACCGAGTACACCGGAAGCGGCGAGTTCGGGGCGGTGATACTGGACGCCGAGGACCTCTCGGTGGTGGGCTACGTGGCGGGTATCGACGGAGCCAGGTCGCTTGCATCCATGGGCTCGCACCGCTTCCTGGTGGGCACCACCACGGGCCGGGTCTACGAGGTGGACTCCCAGGACCTGGAGGTGGTGGGCCAGCGCCAGATAACCGCCGGTTCCGGGGCGGCTGTCGAACGCATGGTCAAGTCGCCCTCCGCCAGCACGCTCTACCTGCTTACCGGCGCCGGCAGGATACTGGAGATCGACCAGGAGACCTTCGAGGTAGAGGACGAGTTCAACGCGGGAGCCTCCCCCTCGGACATCTGCCGCTCGCCCGGCGGGCTCGCCCGCATATACGTCGCAGACGCCCAGCAGGGAAGGGTGCGGGAGGTCTGGACATCGGACAACCACGTGGGCAAGGTGATAGAGGTCCCCGAGATGCCGGTGGCTATGGCCGGCTACCGGTCCGACCCCGACCAGCTGGTTGCCGCCCACGACGGCGAGGGCGGAGTCAGCATCGTAGACATCCAGGTCGGGGGCTCGAGCAGCCTGCTGTCGGGAAGCCACGGCCCCTACTCCGACGTGGCGGTTGCCGTATCCGACACAATCATCTGCGCGGCGGCTCCCGGCTGGAACAGCGAGACCGGCCGGCTGTACGTGGTGGACATGACCGGCCTGCAGCCGGCAGTCGAATACTTCTCCGTCGAGGGCCATCCGCGGTGCGTCTGCGTCAATCCCATGGGGTCTCCCCCGTACTTCTACGCGGCCTGCGCCGACGGCGACCGGACCGTGGTGGTGGCGCTGAACTACCTCTCAGGGCAGGTGGAGATGACGGCGGAGCTGGAGGGCTACCCGTGGGCGGTCTCCACCCACCAGAACGGCGAGTACCTGATAGTCCTGACCTCGATCTAGGCTAGAGGCTTTCGGCCCAGTCCAGCGCGTACTCCAGCACCGGGTCGACCCCTGCGGCGAAGTCCTCGGAGTCGGCGGGGACGGATACCGCCGGCGGAATTCCGTGTCGGTTTATCCTGGTTGAGTTCCATGCCAGTATGGCGGTGTCTGGAACGCCGATCTTGCCCCCGGTCTCTCCCAGCTCGAAGATGGTGACAGCGTCGGCGACTCCCAGTGTGGTGTCTCCCACCAGGGTGACGTGCGGCATGCTACCCATCATGGAGAGGAACCTCTGCGACAGCTGGTAGTTCTGCTGCCCCATCAGCACCAGGGTGGGGCCGTTGAACCCCTGCCTCGGATGCAGATGGTACGGCTTGGGGTCACATAGATCGTTGCGGCCCGGACCGATGCGGTACTGGCGGTAGTAGCCGGCACGAATGTCGTCGGTGAAGCGGTTGGCCACCTGCTGGGGCATCACCGTGTACTGGCCGTAGGAGTATGAGGGGGCGGGTCTGGCGTCCACTATCATCCCCTCGGCGTAGTCCAGAGTCGAATAGAACACCTCGTCGAAAGTGGCGAAGCTGAACCCCATCCAGTCGGTTACCACGAACATGGGCACGGTGGAGTCCGCCACCACGCAGTATCCCCACGCCGGCTCCATCTGCTGGTAGTCGAGGGAGTCAAGGTACTCCTGGTGCACGACGGAATTGTAGTTGGAGGAGGGGTACTCGTAGTACGGGTAAGGGCCCCATCCGGTGTTGTAGTTCATTACGCAGACGGCGGGGTCCTGCAGCAACTCCTCCATCTGCCAGATGACCCTTCCCAGCCCCGGGTAGCTGAGCACCGTATCCATTCGGGCCTTGGCGGTCTCCCAGGACTGGTCCCAGTCCACGTCCGCCTCGCCGAATCCCACGTAGTGCTGGTCGAATGTGTTCCAGGCCAGGCTGAGCTCGGCTATGAAGATGTTGTAGTCGCCGTACTCCACCGGGTCGTCGATGCAGCCGCAGATCAGGACCGCCGCCAGAGCCGTCAGGACTGCGAGCGTACGGGCCCGATTCCGGCGGCGCATCAGCTGGAGGGCCGTGACGGGGTCAGCCCCCTGCCCAGCAGCCAGGCCGCGGGTATCCAGAGGATGAAGACGCCGATGAAGAACCAGGTGGCGTGCGGAATGCCCAGCTCGGCGTGGTGAAGGGCCGCGATCAGCCCCGCGCTCCACCCGATGAGCATCAGGCCCAGGGTCACGTTGCCCTGCTCGCGGACGCCGCGGGCTATGGACGCCAGCCCCACGACCGTGAAGAACACGGGCCACCACTGGCCCAGGTTCACTCCCAGGCCGGCCAGCAGGAAGATCAGGCCGATACCGCCGAAGATGAACGCCCAGATGACCCAATTACGGCTGATCAGACCCATGTCCGCCCCTTTCGGTGGGTGGCCGGAGCTGCGTGAGGTCGAGAAGCCACCGTCCCTCGATTCTGCGTACGACTATCTCCTGAGGTCCATTATTCGTATCCAGGACCACTACGGCAATACCGCTGTCCGGACGGGTCACCGACTCGATGGCGTCGCTGAGCTCTCCGGTCTCCGGATGGGCGGCGGAGGAGAGGGCGAACAGTCCCCGGCCGGTGAGTGTGTCGAACTCCTGCTCCGTGATGTCTCCGACCATCTCCGAGAGGGACTCCCGGGACTCCCGCCAGCCGAAGCGCCGCAGCACGGTGACCGTGCTGTCGTACAGGGCCCGGGTTTCCGGGGTCAGCATCTCCCAGGCCTCGGCGTACGCGGTATCGGCCATGGCCGATACGAAGCCCTCCACCGCCCGCGACGGGCCGGAACCGCCGCCGCAGGCCAGAAGTACCGCGGCGGCGCAGACCAGGATTGCCTTGCCGTACATCAGAGGACGTGGATAACCATGCCGCTGCGCAGCTTGGGCTCGAACCAGGTCGACTTGGGAGGCATCACCCGGCCCGATTCCGCCACGGCAAGCAGCTGGTCCACGGTTGTGGGATAGAGGCTGAAGGCCACCCGGGACCTCCCCGAGTCCACCCGCCTCTCCAGCTCGTCGGTTCCCCGGATCCCGCCCACGAAGTCTATCCTGTCGTCGGTGCGGGGGTTCTCGATTCCCAGCACCGGGGCCAGGAGGCTGTTCTGCAGCACGCTGGCGTCCAGTCTGGCCACGGGGTCGTCGGCGTCGAAGCTGCCCTCCTTCGGAGTCAGCCCGTACCACTTCCCGTCCAGGTACATGGAGTAGTGCCGGGGGCTTTCGGGCGACTTCTCCTCCGCCTCGCCGACGTGGAACCTCTTCGATACGCTATTCAGGAACTCCTCCCCGGAGAGACCGCCCAGGTCCGCCACCACACGGTTGTAGGGCAGGATCTTCATATGGCTCTTGGGGAACAGCACCGCCAGGAAGTAGTTGTACTCCTCCTGCCCGGTGTGGTGGGGGTTGGACTTCTGCCGCTTCTGCGCCACTATGGTGCCGGCGGCGCTGCGGTGGTGTCCGTCGGCCACGTACAGGGTGGGCACGTCGCCGAACACCCGAATGATCTTCTCTATGTCCCCGGGGTCGTCCACCAGCCACATGGTGTGCCGGACGCCGTCCGGGGCGGTGAAGTCGTAGACCGGCCCGGTCTGGCAGACGCCCTCCTGCAGGGCGTTCAGCTCCCGGACGTCGTTGTAGGTGAGGAACACCGGGCCGGACTGGGCGTTCTGAGCCTCGATGTGCCGCACCCGGTCGCGCTCCTTGGCCTCCCGGGTGTGCTCGTGCTTCTTTATCACGTCCCGCCGGTAGTCCTCGGCGGAGACGCAGGCCACCAGGCCCACCTGGCTGTGCTCGCCCATCACCTGCCGGTAGAAGTAGAACAGGGGCTTGCCGTCCTGGATCATCTGCCCCTCCTCCATCAGCCGGCGGAGGTTCTTCGCGCCCTGACGGTAGACCTCGTCGCTGTAGAGGTCCACGTCCGGGTCGAGGTCGACCTCGGGCTTGACCACCCGCAGGAAGCTCAGGGGGTTTTCCCGCACCATCTCCCGGGCTTCGTCCGAATCAAGAACGTCGTAGGGCGGAGACGCGATCCTCTCCGCCAGGTCGGGCCTTGGCCTGAGGCCCCTGAAGGGTCGCACAATAGCCATTGCAGACCTCCATGGAAGTGTACGTACCGACTAGCTGCAACTGGAATATCTAATATCCGCACGCGCTGAGGCGGTTCCGGCGGCGGATGCTCTTCGCCACCTGCAGGCTAATCTACCCGATCCGCCCGCCGCGCGAAAGCCCATGCAAGTGCCAGGCACTTGAATTACACGGCGATAAGGTAGGGAATTGCGCCTGGCAGGGCAAGCTGATGCCATTGAAAGAGTTGGCCCTTCCGGAGCAATTCCCTACCCCGCAGCTATTCAATTCAAGTGCCTGGCACTTGCTTTAGAAGGTGTGGCCGTAGCCGGTGGAGAGGCCGAAGCCCTCCGGGGAGAGGGCGCCGTCGACGGCCATCACCATGTTGCCGGGGAGCATGACGCGGACGCCCAGGCCGCCTGCGCCGTGGAAGCGGCCCATGGCCATGTCCGGAAGGCCCTCGGCCACCTGGCCGGCGTCTCCGAAGGCCACCAGGGCCAGGGCCAGGTCCATGCCCCGGGGGCCGGTGGCCCGCAGGACCTCCTGGCGCAGCTCGGCGCTGCAGAGCAGGGCCCAGTCCCCGGAGAACCTGCCGTCGCGGTAGCCGCGCAGGCCCTGGAGGCTGCCCAGGAAGAGCTGGTAGGGAAAGGGGGTGGAGGCGGTGCCCCAGTGTCGGGACAGCCTGCCGCGGCCGGCCAGGACCGTAGTCCGCGCCAGTGGCAGGTACGCGGCCAGCTGGCCCCGCAGCCGGGAGTAGGAGGCGTCCCCGCCCTCCTGGTGGAGGAAGTTGGTGCTCACCTTTACCGGCAGAGCCAGCTCCCCCAGCCACTCGGTCTCCAGCCGGGGGCCGGCGGACATCTGTGAGCCGGTGAGGCCGGTGGGGCAGTCGTCCCAGAGGGGGCTCTGCTCCCGGTCGAAGGTGGTGGAGTGGCGTCCCACCAGCCCCAGCCCCAGCGTCAGACCGTATCCGGGTGACCAGGTGAGAACGGCCTCGGCCTCCTGCTGCTCGATGTCGTAGGAGGCGGAAGTGTCGGGGTCGCCGCCGTTGCCGGGGCCGTAGTACTCGCTATCCAGCTGCTTCTCGTAGAGGATACTGGCCTGCAGACCCGTTGTCCTTCCCCGGACGGTGAGCTCGGGCCCGAAGGTTACCGCGCCCTTTGTGCTGGCCGAGACCTCCCCGGCCAGGACGGTTGTGGGCCACATCAGGCTGACCTGGGCCCCTCCCACAATGCCGACGGTGCCGCTGTAGCCGGCTATGGGGCCGATGCCCAGCTGGGGGAAGCTGTCCTGGGGCGTGCAGACGAAAACCGCCAGCAGCAGCGTGCGGATGATCATATGCCCGAGCTCCTTCCGCTTCCTTGCTGTGGTTCTGTACGCGAGACAGGCCCATCATAAGCGATCGGCCTCTTCGATGCACGAAGGTGTGGCGGGGCAGGTGGCTATTGGGCATATTCGCCACTGGCCGGGAGGAGGTGCATGTGAGCGGGCCGCTGGTGGTGATACCCACCTACAACGAGCTGGAGAACATCCGGGCCCTGGTACCCAGGCTGCTGGAACTGGATCTGGACGCCGAGGTGCTGGTGGTGGACGACAGCAGCCCCGACGGCACCGGCGAGGCGGTCCAGGCCATGGAGCACACCGGAAGGGTCCACCTGCTTCAGAGGCCGGGGAAGGCCGGCCTGGGCCAGGCCTACGTGGCCGGCTTCGCGTGGGCGCTGGAGCGTGACTACGGCCCCATCGTCCAGATGGACGCCGACTTCTCGCACAACCCCGCGAAGGTGCCGGAGCTGACAGCGGCCCTGGACGACTACGACCTGGCCCTGGGATCGCGCTACTGCAGGGGTGTCAACGTGGTGAACTGGCCGCTGAAGCGGCTGCTGCTCTCCTACTTCGCCAACCAGTACACCAAGCTGATCACCGGGCTGCCGGTGAACGACGCCACCGGAGGCTTCAAGGCCTTCCGCAGGGAGACGCTGCAGAAGCTGGACCTCTCCACCATCCGCAGCGACGGCTACTCCTTCCAGATAGAGGTCACCTACAAGCTCTACCACGCCGGGTGCACCCTCACGGAGGTGCCCATCATCTTCATCGACCGGCACGCGGGAACCTCCAAGATGAACAGGCAGATCGTCTGGGAGGCCGTCTGGATGGTCTGGCACCTGCGCTTTCCCTGGCTGTTCTAGAAGAGCCCAGAAGGCGATCAACTGTCGGAACGGACGGCGATAGCCAATGAGAGTCAGACCAGCGCAGCCCGGCGACAGGGACCGGTGGACGGACTTCGTCCAGCGGTCCAACAACGGCACCGTTTTCCACCTTCCCGACTTCCTGGACTACCACCCGGAGGGCCGCTTCCGGAACCACCACCTGCTGGCCGAGGGGGGGAAGAAGCTGCTGGCCGTCATTCCGGGAGCCCTGGCCGACAGGGAGGACGGCACATGGTTCCGCTCCTACCCCGGCGCCTCCTACGGCGGGCCTGTCCTGGCCGACGAGACCGGCCTGAAGGACACCGAGAAGGTGGTGGACGCGCTGCTGGACTACTGCCGCGGCCAGGGTTGGGCCGGAGTGGAGATGACCCTGCCGCCGCAGGTCTACTTCCGCCGCCCCCACAACTACCTGGACTTCTCCCTGATCAGGCGGGGGTTCGACTACCGCAGGCGGGAGCTAACCGCCGTCATAGACCTCTCCCGCCTGGGGGAGGAGATAGACCTGGCGTTCCGCTCGTCAGCGCGACGGGGGGTCCGGAAGGCCCGCAGGAACGACCTCCACGTGGAGGAGAACGAGGACTTCTCCCTCTTCTACCCCGTACTGGAGTCCAACCTGCAGGACCGGCACGGAGTCAGCCCCACCCACACCCTGGAGGAGCTGGAGCTTCTGCGGAGGCTGCTGGGCGCCGAGCGGGTGCGTCAGTTCGTAACCCGGGACGCCGACGGCACGGTCATGGCCGGGATGGTGATGTTCCACTGCAACCCCCGGGTTACGCTGGCCTTCTACATCTCCCACGACTCGGAGCACCAGAAGCTGCGGCCGGTGAACCTGGTGTACAGGGAGGTGCTCAACTGGGCCCGGCAGAGGGGCTACCACTACCTGGACCTGGGGACATTCACGCTGGACATGGACGTGAACTACGGACTCTGCCGCTTCAAGGAGTCCTTCACGGCCAGGGGCGTGTTCCGTGACACACTTCAAGGCGCTCTCTGAGCCAGCCGGCCGGGGCAGGGCCCTCCTGCTCTGGGCCGCCCTGCTGGCCGCGGTATTCTCCGGACGCATGTACACCACCGACGTGGTGGCCCAGTACCAGGTTGCCGGGTCGCTGCTGGGACTGCGCCCCTTCCTCACCGCCGAGACCGGCTGGACCGTGGAGGGGGCGGCAGGCGAGAGCTACGTCCCCCACGGCCCGGGCTTCTCGGTACTGCTGGTCCCCGCGGCGGCGGCGGGAGCGCTGGTGGCGGAGGGGGCCGGCAAGGTGGCGGCGGGAGGTATCAACGCCCTGCTCAGCCTGGTGCTCATGGCCTGCTGGATGGAGCTGGCGAGGCGCAGGTTCGGCGAATCGTGGAGCCCCCTGCGGGTGGTGGCGCTGGGCCTGGGCGCGATGATGCTCGTCTACGGTCGAATGCCATACGACGTCACCGCTGCCGGGGCGGCCATACTGGCGGGCCTGGTTTTGCAGGACCGGGGCGACGACGTGTGGGCCGGGGTGCTGCTGGGGGCGGCGTTGCTGATTCGCCTGGACAGCGCGGTGGCCCTCCCCGCCTTCTGGCGGGGGCCCCGACGGACGGCGCGGCTGCTTCCCGGCCTGGCGCTGTCGGCCGTGCTCTGGGGCCTCTTCAACTGGCACCGGTTCGGCAGCCCCCTCCGCGACGGCCACGGCCAGGACCCGGCCGCCGGGCTGGACCCCTCCTCGCTGGGAGTGGCCGGCCTGCTGGTCAGCCCCGGCAAGGGCCTGGTCTTCTACGCCCCGGTGGCGCTCCTGGGGCTGGCCCGCTGCCGCGACTGGAGGCTGTGGACCCCCCTGGCGGCATCGGTGGTGCTGCACGGGCTGATGCACGACTGGACCGGGGGCACCGGATGGGGCCCCCGCTTTCTGGTGCCGGTGCTTCCGCTGGCCCTGCTGCCCCTCTGCCGTCGCGGAGCCGGCGGGTGGCTGTTCTGGGCCCTCTGCGGATGGGGCGGGCTTCTGACCCTGGGGGCAGCCTGGAGCAACCCCAACGCCCTGGAGCAGGCCCTGGGCCCCGACGCCATAGAGGAGCCGGGCCGGCGGGCCGTGGTATGGACATTCCCGCGGGCTCCCTGGCTGGCGGCGCTGCGGAACCTGGGAAGCGGGGCTCCGGACGTTCTGGGTACCCATGCCGCGCGGGCCGCCGGGGCCCCCGCCGCGGCCGGAGCCCTGGCCCAGGTACTGGCCTCCGCGGGTCTGGCCTGGGCGGCCGTAACCGGAAGGGGGCGGCGGACGGCATGAAGATCCTGCACCTCTCCCCCCAGAACTACACCGGCGTTCTCGGCCTCTTCGTCCGCGGCCACCGGGCCCTGGGCCACGAGAGCCGCCTGGTCACCTTCTTCCGCGCGGCGAACCGCTACCCGGAGGACATCTGCCTGGAGCTGCCCCTCGTGGGGCCCATGGAGTGGCTGTGGAAGCTGAAGCGGCTGGCGCGGGTGGGCAGCATGCGGGTTCCCTTCACCGGCACCACCGAGCGGATATTCTGGTCCCCCAGCCCGATGGAGAGGCCCCTGCGGGCGCTGCGCAGGATGATCTGGAAGCCCCGCGTAGACCGGGCGGCCGAGAGGTACGGTCTGTGGGACTTCGACATCTACCAGCTGGAGGGGGGTATGAGCTTCTACCGCGACGGCCGGGACGTGAAGATGCTCAAGGAGAGGGGCAAGAAGATCGTCTCCTACTACCACGGCCTGGACCTGCGCATGCGGGGCGCGATACGGCCCGTCTGGGAGGCCACGGACCTGCACATCACCTGCGAGTTCGACCTCTACAGGCGCTTCGACGAGATCGGCTACCTCTTCCTTCCATACGACCCCGACGGGGTGCCTCCCGCCCGGCCGGAGGGGGAGAGGGTCCGCATCTGCCACGCTCCCAGGATCCGCAGCGTAAAGGGCACCGGCCGGATCATAGAGGTGGTGGAGTCCCTGGCCCGAAAGCTGCCGGTGGAGCTGGTGCTCATAGAGAACATGCCCCACTCCCGGGCAATGGCCCTGAAGGCCACCTGCCACCTGGCTATCGACCAGATAGCCGACGGCGACATGGGCTACGGGGTCAACTCCCTGGAGACGCTGTCCATGGGGATACCCACCGTGACCAACCTCTCGGAAGCCTACAGGGAGTTCGTACCCGACCACCCATTCGCGCTGGCCGACTCCGACAGCCTGGGCAAGGTGCTGCGGGAGCTGGTGCTGGACCCCGACCTGAGGGCCCGCCACGCGGAGGCGGGGCCGGCCTGGATCGAAAAGCGGCACCACTGGCTGTCGGTGGCCCGGCGGCTGCACGAGCTCTACGGGGAGCTCTAGCTTGGCGGCCGAGCACGCCCGGGACCTGAAGCGGGAGACGGCGGTCTACGGCGCCGCCATGGTGGTGAGTGGCCTGGTCCAGCTGGCCTTCCTGCCCTTCATCAGCCGCTACCTGTCGGCCTCCGCCGCCGGGGAGCTGGGGGCCCTGCGGGCCACCGCCGAGGGAGTGGCCGGCATAGTGGTCCTGGGCCTGCCCACGGCCCTGGTGAGGGCCTGGCACCGCACCGAGGCCCACAGGTCGGTGATACTGCGGGGGGTGCTCATACCCCTGTTCCCCGCCCTGCTGGCCGCCGGCCTCATCCTCCTGCTGAAGGGGCCCCTGGCCGGCTTCCTGCAGCTCTCGCGGCCGGGCTACCTGCTGCACGCCCTGGCCCTGGGAGTGGCGGTGGCCTACGTGCAGGTGGCCCTCTCGCTGCCCCGGGCCCGGGGAATGGCCTGGACCTACTTCACCGTCCAGCTGATCCGGGGCCTGCTGGCCCTGGGCCTGCTGGCGGCGCTGGTGTTCGCCGCCGGAGGAGGGGTGGCCGCCTTCCTCCTGTCCCGGTGGGCGCCGTCTTTCCTCATGGCCGGGGCGGCCTTCTGGATCGTGTGGAGGCGCACCGAGCCCGGAGGAAGCCCGGGGCGGCTCACCTCCCGGCTGCTTGCCTTCGGGCTGCCGCTGGTGCCGGCCAGCCTGGCCATGATCGTCCTCTCCTCCGCCGACATCTACATGCTGCGCCACATCTACCCCGACCTTGCGGCCAGCGGCCACTACGAGTGGGCCAGCCGGGCCTGTCTGGTCCTCACCCCGCTCACCCTGGGCTTCAACATGGCCTGGCACCGGTTCATCTTCCGCAAGCGCGACAGCGGCGGAAAGATGGCCGAGCTGGGCCGTATGGCGCTGCTGTTCATGGTGGTGGTGAACTGGGCCGCCCTGATGCTGGCCATGGTCTCCCCGGAGCTCACGTGGTTCGTGGGCGGGGAGGAGTTCTACCCGGCGCACAGGATACTGCCCTGGCTGGCCGGGGCCGGGGCGATGTACGCGCTGTTCATAGTCTCCCAGACCGGCCCCCTGCTGGCGGGCAGGACCAGGATAATCGCCGCCATGACGGTGTTCGGGGCCTGCCTGAACGTTATCTTCAACCTGCGGCTGATCCCGGTGGCGGGAGGGGTGGGAGCGGCCTTCGCCACCCTGGTCACCGACCTGTTCATGGCGCTGTCGCTCTTCTGGCTGGGCAGGAAGGTCTTTCCCATCAGCTTCCTGGTGGTGGTGCTGGTGGTGCTTCCGCCCATCGCCCTGGGGCCCCTGGCCGATGTGGGAGCGACCGGAAGGGGACTGGCGGCGCTGGCCGGTTCGGTGCTGTGCGCCTTCGTGATGCTCCTTCTGCGGGCGGCCGGGGCCAGCTTCGACGACATAGGGGGCGGAAGGGGGACGGATGCCTAGGATATCCGTGCAGATACCGGTACGGGACGGGGGGGACCCCTTCCGGAAAACCCTCTCCTCCCTGCGGGCTCAGGACCTGGACGCCCCCTGGGAGCTGGTGTTGGCCGATGACGGCAGCCGGGTCCCGGTGGCGGAGGAGTTCGACCTGGACTTCCCCGGGAACGTTACGGTACAGGTGGTGGACACCGGCGGGGCCGGCAACCGGCCCCTGGCCCGCAACCTGGCCTGGCGGGCGTCGAAGGCTCCGGTGTCGCTGATGATGGACGCCGACCTGGCCTTCGGCCCGGAGCTGCTGCGGCGCCACCTGGAGGTGCGGGAGGACCGGCCCGGCGCGGCCATCATGGGGGCTCGGGTGAACGCCTGGCGCGACGACGCCACCCCGTGGCAGAGGTGGTTCGACACCAGGGCCATGGACCACAGGCCGGCGGGGCCCTTCCCCTGGCGGTATCTCATAACCGGCAACCTGAGCATCCCCACCCGGCTGCTTGCGGAGTCCGGGGGGTTCGACGAGGCCATAGACCGCTACGGCGGCGAGGACACCGAGCTGGGCTGGCGGCTTCACGGGCTGGGGGCGGAGTTCCTCTGGGACCCCTCCCTCCGGGTCCTCCACCTCGACGACGTCACCGTCCGCGGGCACTCGAGGAAGATGCTGGAATACGGAGCCACCGGCCTCCGCTACACGCTGCGGAAGCACCCCGGGCTGGTGGGCCTGCTGGGCAGCAACTGGGTCATGGGAAGGCCCCGGCTGCGCGACCTGCCCGTGCGGGCGGCGGCGTTCCTGGCCCTTCGCGGTCCCGTCTACCGGGCCGTCCTCAGGTGGGCCGAGGCCTTCGGCCGGCCCCGTTTCCTCTTCACCTACCTTTCGGTGGGCGCCTGCCTGATGGGCCTTACCGGAAGGAGGCCGCTGTGAGCGTGAAGGCGCTGGTCGGCGAGAGGCTGGGAATGCGGCTGGAGGAGCGCCCGCTGGCGGACCTCACCACGTGGGCCATCGGCGGCCCCGCGCTGGTGGCGGAGGCGCGCCGGGAGGAGGAGCTGTGCTCCCTTCTGGAGCTGCTGTCTTCGAAGGGAGTGCCCCATGCCGTGATCGGCCGCGGCTCCAACCTGCTGGCGGCGGACTCGGGCTACGAGGGGGTGGTGGTCCGACTGGCCGGCCGGCTGGCGGAGTTCCGGCTCGAGGAGGAAGACGGCGGGTTCCTGCTGCGGGCGGGAGGAGGTGCGCCGCTGCCATCCATGGCCGGAGCCTGCTGCATGCGGGGGGCCTCGGGACTGGAGTTCGCCGTGGGCATTCCGGGCACCGCCGGGGGAGGGGCCTTCATGAACGCCGGCGCCTACGGAGGCTGCCTGGCCGACCTGGTCGGCGCCGTGAGGCTGGCCGGACCGGAAGGACAGCGGCAGACCCGCTCCCGGGAGGAGATGGGATTCGCCTACCGGACCAGCTGGCTGCAGGAGGGCCCGCTGGCGGGTTGGACCGTTACCGGCCTGGAACTGGCCCTGCCCGCCGGGGACCCGGGGGAGCTGCGGCGCCGGGCGGCAGGCCTGCTGGCGGAGAGACGGAGGAAGTATCCCCTGTTCCTTCCCAACGCCGGAAGCGTCTTCCGCCGACCCGAAGGTGCCCGGCCGCCGGGCTGGCTGGTGGAGCACGCCGGAATGAAGGGCCGCACACTGGGGGGCGCCCGGGTATCGGAGGTCCACGCCAACTTCATCGTGAACGCCGGCGGGGCATCCTCTTCCGACGTGCGGCGGCTGATTTGTATGGTAAGGGAGCGGGTGAGGGACGTTTTCGGAGTGGAGCTCCGGCGCGAGGTGCGCTTCCTGGGGGCTCCCTGAGCGTAATTCGGAAGGGACTGGCTTGAGACTGCTGCCGTGCGGCGCGGAGCTGGATGACGGGCCGGTGCTGGTCACCGGCGCCGGGGGATTCGTCGGTCGAAGGCTGATGGAGCGGCTGCGGATGGGCGAGGGCGACCTGGCCGCCGACCTCACCGCCGGCTTCCCGGCGCCCGCGGGCGTCCGCAGGCTGGCCTGGAGGCTGCCGGAAGAGGCTCCCGCAGGGATAGGCCCCGTCCGCTACGTGGTGCACCTGGCGGCGGTGAGCTCGGTTTCCCGCTCCCTGCGTGACGTGCGGGGAACCTGGATGACCAACCTCATGGGCACCCTCTCCGTGCTGGAGATGATGGCGGAGAAGAGCCCCGGCGCCCGGTTTCTGCTGGTCAGCTCCTCGGAGGTATACACGCCGTCCGCCCGTCCGCTGGGCGAGGACTCGAAGATCGGGCCCCTCAACCCCTACGGCGCCAGCAAGGCGGCGGCGGAGGTGGCCGCGGGACAGATGGCCGACAGCCTCGGTCTGGACATCGTGGTCTCCCGTTCCTTTCCCCATTTCGGACCGGGACAGGACCCCGGCTTCGCGCTGCCCTCCTTCTGCCGGCGGATAGCAGAGGCCGCCGGGGGGGGCGGCGAAATGGTCCGGGTGGGGAACCTCCGGCCGGTGAGGGACTACCTCTACGTCGACGACGTGGTGCGCGCCTACTGCCATCTTCTGGCGGCAGGCGAGGCCGGGTGTGTATACAACGTATGCAGCGGCCGGGGCCGCTCCATGGGCGATATACTGGCCCGGCTGGTGGAGATCTCGGGCGCGGAGGTGTCGCTGGAGGTAGACCCGGACCTCTGCAGGCCCGCGGACGTGGAATCCCAGGTGGGGGACCCCGGCAGGCTGCGCGCGCTTACGGGATGGCGCCCCGAATACGCCCTGGAGGATGGCCTCCGGGAGCTGTACGAATGGTGGGAGGAGAGGGTTTAGATGGCGGCTCTGCTGATCACGGCGCTCGTTCTGTTTCCCCCGGCCGAGGACTGGACGCACTACACCAGCATGAGCGCGGTGGAGGACCTGCTGTTGCGTGACGGCTCGGTCGTCTGCGCCACCAGCGGAGGCCTGCTGTTCGTCTCCCTGGACGGCGGCGAGATATCCCCGGACTCCTCCTACACCTATCCCGGCAGGCTCTCCCACAGCCGGGTAAGCGGACTCGCAGAGGACGGCGACGGAACCTTGTGGGTGTGCCTCTACGGGGGGGGAATAGACCTCTTCCACCCCGACGGCACCTTCGAGAACTTCGGCCTGCTCGACGGCCTGCCCCCGAAGCTGGAGGTGAACGCGGTGGTTCCCGATACCTCCGTCTACGCCGCCACATCGGAGGGGCTGTCCGTGAGGGAGGCCGGCTACTTCCAGACCTACACCACCTCCTCCACCGGCGGGGGACTGCCCTCCAACCGGGTGTTCAGCCTGCTGCCGGTGGACGCGGGAATGATGGTGGGCACCGATGCGGGGGCGGCCCTGCTGGCTTCCGGGGCCTTTCCCGGGTCCGCCTCCTCCTGGACCGGCTACCCGGAGCTGGAGGGCACCGAGATAAGGGACATGGCCCTCGCCGGCGATACCGTATGGGCGGCCGCCAGCTCCGGCCTCCTGGCCCTGTACATCCCCGACGGTGTATGGCAGGAGGTTTCCGGCTTTCCGGCCGACGGCGCCTACAGCGTCGACTTCTCCGGAGACACGCTGGCGGTGGGCAGCCGCCTGGCCGTGCACTGCAGGACGGCCTCCGGCTGGAGCGGTGACTCCTCTTTTGCCGGCGAGGCCCTATCGGCGGTGGAGCTGGTCGATGGCGCGGTGCTCGCAGGCCAGTACGCGGTGTTCAGCGAGGACCGCTCCTGGGGCGAGGGCCTGGCCCTGGGCTGGCCCGGCACGGAATGGAGCCGCTACGTTCCTTCGGGCATACCGGCCAACGACCTGGAGAGCGTGTCGGCGGTGGCCGGAATCGTCTGGGCCGGCACCGACGACAACGGCGCCGGCTACCTGATGGCCGGGGAATGGACCAAGGTGAAGTCGGAGCTGTCCAACGGGGCGCAGCTCTTCTCCGTGGAGGCGGCCCCGGGAGCCGGATACGTCGCCCCCTACCACCACGGGCTCTGCTGGGTGGACGCCGGCGTATCCGGTCCCGCCCGGGTGCTGTGCTGGACCGCGGAGGACGGGCTGATAAACGACCAGGTCGTGGACATGGCCCGGGCCGGCTCCGGCGACGTGTGGCTGGCGCAGGTGCCCTTCTCGGAGGGAGAGGAGTCCGGGGTAGCTCACATCAGCTGGACGCCGGGTGTGGAGGGCAGCGAGACCTGGACGCAGTTCACCCAGCTCGACGGCCTGCCCTCGGGAACCGTCAACTCCGTGGACCTGCCCATGGAGGAAGACGGCAAAGCCTGGGCCGGCACGTCGGGGGGGGCCGCCCTCCTGGACCTGGGCTCCGGGGCGGTGGAGACCGTGCTGGGGGTGGCGGACGGCCTTCCCGCGGCGAACGTCCAGCGGGTGGCCTGCTCTCCCGACGGCAGCGTCTGGCTGGGAACCACCGCGGGGCTGGCGGTGCGCGGCCCCCAGGGGTCCGTCGAGCAGGTCGAAGAGGTGAGCGGGGCCGTGGAGGCCCTCTGCGTCGACAACCTGGGCGGTGCCTGGGCGGCCACCTCCGACGTCCTGTACAGGGTGGCGGCCGAAGGCACCGTGGAGGAGATAAACACCTTCAACAGCCCCCTGCTCTCCCTGCACATAAGCTCGCTGGACTGCGACACCGAGCAGGGCCTGGTGTACGTGGCCACCACGGACCACGGCCTGTGGAGGATAGAGCTGGCCAGCGGCCTGCAGGGCGACGGGTCGGCGCCCGTGCTCTACCCCAACCCCTTCCTGCCTTCCATCCACGGCTCGGTCCGGGTGGCCGGGCTTCCCGACGAGACCACCGGCATGCGGGTGTTTGACCTGTCCGGTTCGCTGGTATATGAGTCACAGCCCGCCAGCAGGTCCCAGCTGGGCTGGGACGGGACCGCCGCCACCGGCCCGGCCGCCAGCGGCACCTACATGGTTCTGGTGGAGCAGGGCGGCAGCAGCTGGCTGCTCAAGCTGGCCGTCGTCAGGTAGCCGAGATATCCATTCGAGGGGGATGCGGATGAAGGGTGTAGTGCTCGCCGGAGGGCTGGGAACGAGGCTGCGGCCGCTAACCAGGATCACCAACAAGCACCTGCTGCCCGTCTACGACCAGCCGATGATATTCTATCCGCTTCAGAAGCTGGCCGAGGCCGGGGTGCTGGACGTCATGCTGGTCACCGGCGGAGACAGCGCCGGCGACTTCCTGCGGCTGCTGGGCGACGGTTCGCGCTTCGGGCTGCGGACGCTGAACTACGCCTACCAGGAGCGGGAGGGCGGCATAGCCGAGGCCATAGGCCTCACCAGGAGCTTCGTGGGCGAGGACCGCTTCGTGGTGGTGCTGGGGGACAACCTGATGGAAGCCTCCCTGAAGCCCTACGTGGAGGCCTTCGGACGTCAGGGGAAGGGGGCCAGGATACTGCTGTCCGAGGTGGACAATCCCAGCGATTACGGCGTGGCCGAGCTTGAGGGTAACCGGGTGGTGTCCATAGAGGAGAAGCCCGAGAACCCCCGCAGCAGCTACGCGGTGATCGGCGTCTACATGTACGACAGCCTGGCCTACGGGATCATCGACGGCCTGGAGCCGTCCGCCCGGGGGGAGCTGGAGGTCACCGACGTGAACAGCGCCTACCTGGAGCGGGGCCTGCTGCGGGCGGACGTGCTTGACGGCTGGTGGGCCGACTGCGGCTCCAGCATCGACGGGCTCCTGGAGGCCAACCGCATGGCCGCCAGGCTCCGGGGCGACGGGAAGTAGGGGCATGCGGGTTCTGGTAACCGGCGGCGCCGGCTTCATAGGAAGCAACTTCTGCCACTACCTCTCCCGGCGCCGGCCGGACTGGGAGATCACGGTGCTGGACAAGCTGACCTACGCCGGCCGCCGGGAGAACCTGGAGGGCCTGGAGGAGTCGGGCAGGCTTCGCTTCCTGCGCGGCGATATCTGCCGCCCAGACGACGTGGCCCGGGCCATGGAGGGCTGCTCGCGGGTGGTGAACTTCGCCGCCGAGACCCATGTGGACAGGTCCATAGAGGACGCCGCCGGTTTCGTCCGCACCGACGTGGAGGGGGTCAGGATTCTGCTGGAGGAGTTCCGTCGCCGGAAGGCCGGGCTCTTCCTGCAGATATCGACCGACGAGGTCTACGGGAGCGTGGAGACCGGACGTTCCTCCGAGGAAGACCCGCTCCGGCCCCGCAGCCCCTACTCGGCCTCCAAGGCCGGCGGCGAGCTGTTGGTTATGGGCTACTGGCACACCCACGGCACGCCGGTGGTGGTCACCAGGGCCTCCAACAACTACGGGCCCCGGCAGTACCCCGAGAAGCTCATTCCCCTCTTCCTGACCAACGCCATGGAGGGCAGGGAGCTCCCCCTGTACGGGGACGGCTCCAACCGACGGGACTGGATATACGTCGAGGATCACTGCGCCGCCCTGCTGCGGGTGCTGGAGGACGCCGAGCCGGGCAGCGTATACAACATCGGAGCCGGCGAGGAGCTCTCCAACCTGGAGGTGACCAGGGCCATACTGGAGTCCGTGGGCGCCGGCGAGGAGCTGATCCGCTTCGTGGAGGACCGGCCGGGGCACGACCGCCGATACGCCCTGGACGTGTCCGGAATAGAGTCGGATCTGGGCTGGGCCCCCGCGGTGGACTTCGAGGAGGGACTGAGAAGGACCGTCCGCTGGTACAGGGACAATGAGGACTGGTGGAAGACGATAAAATCCGGCAGATTCAGGGAATACTACGAGCGGCAGTACCGCCGCCGGCTGGACGGGGCCGGTGGCTGAGGCGGCAGGAAACCTGGAGGCGGGATGAGAGTACTGGTGACCGGCGGGGCCGGCTTCATAGGCAGCCACCTGTGCGACAGGCTGCTGGATGACGGCCACGTGGTGATCGCGCTGGACAACCTGATAACCGGGAGCGTGGACAACATCTCCCACCTGGCCGGCCGCGACGACTTCACCTTCATCCACCACGACGTCACCGAGTTCATCTTCGTGCAGGGGAATGTCGACTTCGTATTCCACCTGGCCTCCCCGGCCAGCCCCGAGGACTACCTGAAGTACCCCATACAGACCCTCAAGGTGGGCGCCCTGGGTACGCACAAGGCGTTGGGCCTGGCCGTCGAGAAGGACTCCGGGCTGCTGCTGGCCTCCACCAGCGAGGTGTACGGCGACCCCCGGGTCCATCCCCAGCCGGAGGACTACTGGGGCAACGTGAACCCGGTGGGCCCCAGGGGGGTCTACGACGAGGCCAAGAGGTTCGCCGAGGCCCTGGCCTTCGCCTACCGAAGGTTCCACGGCGTCGATGCCAAGATCGCCAGGATATTCAACACCTACGGCCCCCGCATGCGGGCCGACGACGGCAGGGTGGTGCCCTCGTTCATCTGCCAGGCCCTGCTGGGACGCGACCTGACCGTGTTCGGCGACGGCAGCCAGACCCGCAGCTTCTGCTACGTGTCCGACACGGTCGACGGACTGGTGAGACTGATGGAGAGCGATCTGGCCGGCCCGGTGAACATAGGCAATCCCGACGAGATGACCATTCGCCAGTTCGCCGAATTCGTGCTGAAGGCCGCCGGGGGCGAAAGCGGCGTATGCCACCGCAAGCTGCCGGTGGACGACCCGAAGGTCCGCAGGCCTGACATCGCACTTGCCCGCAGCGAGCTGGGCTGGGAGCCTGAGGTGTCGCTGGAGGACGGAATCGCCCGAACCGTAGACTACTTCGGGGAAACCGAATGTTCATCATGACGGGGGCCGAATGCTCTTCCTGATGCTGATCCTGCTCCAGGCCCAGCTGACCCAGACCGGCCTGGTGAGGGAGGAGGATGCTGAGGACGAGACCTCCAGCACGACTCAGCTTCTGATAGAGGGCATAACGGAGCAAGTGGACCGGGACCGCTACCGCCTGGGTCCGGGTGACATTCTCACCCTGACCTTCCAGGGGGGCTGCACCAGGTACATGGTGGCGTCCGGGGCCTCTCCGGTGAGCATGATAACCGTAACCAGCGACGGCATGGTGACCGCTCCGGGGGTGGGTCAGCTGGAGGTGGGCGGCCTGACCATATCCGCCGCCCAGGACACCCTGGCGGAGATGGCGCTGCACCAGTATCCGGGGTCCGATCTGCGCCTGGCCCTGGCCCAGCCCAGATCGCTGCGCGTAATGGTGCGCGGCATGGTCGACACTCCCGGAACCTATGTGATGAGCTCGGTCCACCGGGTCTCGGACCTGGTGGAGCAGGCGGGGGGGCTCTCCATGTACGGTTCCCGCCTGGGCACCATGTACACCGACGAGGGCGACACACTGGAAGTGGACCTGATGTTCGACCCCGACACCATGCGGCGGATCGAAGACCCCTACCTGACCAACAACGCCGTTGTGAGCTTCCCTCTGATGGAGAATCCGGTCTACGTGGTCAGACGGGGAAGGGCCAGCGACGCCAGGGGCATGTCGGTTCCGCCGGTGGAGACCTGGGACCTTCAGGACTCCACCGACATATCGCTGTTCCTGGACTACACCGGCGGCCTGTCGGGAGACGTGGACCTTTCGCGCAGCATGCTGGTCCGGGGCGACAGCGCCTGGTCGGTCTGGAGCCCCCGGTCGGGTGTCCGCGGCATCGCCATGCAACCGGGCGACACGCTTGACCTGGTGCTGATCTCCGACTCGGTGGTGGTGAGCGGAGCGGTGAAGAGCACCGGGGACCTGGCCTACGTACCCGGCTGGAGCGTGAGGGAGTACGTGGCCCGCAGCGGCGGCTTCAGCTACGACGCGAAGGAGAGCGGGGTCGAGGTGATACGGGAGGGCCGCGTGGTGGCCAGCGGACCGGGCGCTCATGACTACGTTCCGCTTCCCGGCGACCTGATAGAGGTTCCGTACAGCTGGATAACCCGCAACCGCGACGCGATTGCGGTTCTGAGCACCACTGTGGGAATCGTAAGCATCGTCTACAACCTTCTGGACCGCAACTGATGAGCGTCGAGAAGGGAGACGGCCGAGCCATGGAAGCCACGGGCGGAAGGTCACTGCCCGGCAGCCTCCTGGGCGAGGCCATCGCCACGGTAGCGTCCAACCTCCGGAAGATAGCCGTCTTCTGCCTCCTGGTGGCGATCGCCAGCTCCGTCTACGCCCTTACCCGCGACATATGGTTCTCCTCCTCGGCCCTTCTCGTGGTGCCGGGCAGCAACGCTCCGGCGTCGGGGCTGGAGGAGATTGCGGGCGACCTGCTTCCCCAGGGCATATCCGGCCTTGCGCAGGTGGGAATGTCGTCCATGGGCGTACCCGGCGGGCCCGACATCACCGTTGCCCTGGCCGTGCTCAGCTCCCGGCCGGTTCTGGAGAGGCTCATGCTGGAAACCGGCTTTATGGAGGAACACGAGATAGACTACAGCACCGACAAGGCCCTGGAGAAGTTCGGAACGGTGCTCTCGGCCACCCTGACCGACCAGGGCTTCATAGAGCTGTCGGGCATGGCCAGCACTAGGGAGTCGGCGGCCTTTCTGGTCAGCCGCTGGATCGCCATCGCCAACGAGGAGCTCTCCCAGATGATCACCAGCCGCGCCAGGCGGGCCCGCATAGAGACCGAGAAGGCCCTGCGCCTGCAGACGGACTCCCTGGCGGCCGCACAGCGTCGCATGGAGGAGTTCCGCACCGAGACCGGCATCTACTACCCCAGGACCCAGGCCGAGCAGGCGGTGGGCCTTCTGGCCAACGCCGAGCGGGACCTGCTCGGCGTGGAGAGTGAGCTGGCCGCCCTGCGGGGCTCGGTGTCCCCGGAGAATCAGCTGTACAGGGAGGCCCAGCGAAGGGCATCCTTCCTTCGCGGCTACCTGGAGCGCAGGCTGACCGAGGGCGACTCCCTCAGCGCATTTCCCGGCATGGAGGGCATGCCGAGCATAATTCGCCGATACGAGGAGCTCTTCCTGGAGATGGAGACGAAGACCCTCACCGTCACCATGCTCCGCCAGCAGCTGGAGCAGCTGAAGGTGCAGGAGCTCAAGGACAGCCCCACGCTTGAGGTAATGGTGCCCCCCAGCCCCCGGTACGAGCGCAGCCGGCCGTACCGGTCCAGGATAGTCCTCACGCACACGGTGGCGGCCCTTCTGCTGTCGCTTCTCTGGATCCTGGTGCTCACATATCTTCGGCGAGTGGACAGGGACCGGGAGCTGGGCGGCTACTGGCGCGGCGTGCTTAGGCAGGCCGGCCGCCAGCTCTTCCTGCTCCGAGAGCGCCGGGGTGACCGCTAGAAGGCCACGCGCGGGGCAGGATCTGGAGGTTTTTCCGTATGACCGGTAAGACTGAGAGAAAGCGCCGCACGATAGCCGTCGTCGACGACGAGCCGGACATACTGGACCTGGTGGAGCTTCACCTCGGCAGGGCCGGATTCGGCGTAGACCGCTACTCCGACGCCGGCAGCTTCCTGGAATCCCTGGAGTCGGGCGCACCCGATCTGGTGGTGCTGGACCTGATGCTTCCCGACCGGCACGGCACCGAGGTATGCCGGCTCATGCGCGACGACGAGAGGCTGTCCGGCATCCCGGTCATCATGCTCACCGCGCTGGGCGAAGAGACCGACCGGGTTCTGGGACTGGAGCTGGGGGCCGACGATTACGTCACAAAGCCCTTCTCGCCCCGGGAGCTGGTGGCCAGGGTGAGGGCCGTTCTCCGGCGCTGCGAGGCGGACCGCGAGGCGGGCAGCGTGATAGACGTCGCCGGGAGGATACGGCTGGACGCGGAGCGCTACACCACCAGCGTCGATGGCCGGGAGGTGGATCTGACCCCCACGGAGTTCCGTATCCTGAGGATGCTGGCGGAGGGCCACGGCCGGGTCTACTCCCGCGCCCAGCTGCTGGAGATGCTCTGGGGCGGCGAGAAGTTCGTCTTCGAGCGGACCATAGACGTTCACATCAGGCACATCCGCCAGAAGCTGGGCGACGCCGCGGAGATGATCAGCAACGTCCGCGGAGTCGGCTACAAGCTGGACCCCCGGGAGTAGGGAGCCCCGGTGAGGAAGGGCATACTCTTCCGCACCTTCCGGGGGTACGTCATCGTGGTGGTCCTTCTCTCCATCCTCACACCACTTCTGCTTTTCAGAACCGTCCGCAGCCGCTTCACGAACTCGGCCTACACACAGCTCTCCAGGACGGCCTACGCCCTGGAGGCCGCCTTCCGTCCCCTCCTCGTGGACTCCGCCTTCTCCCGCATGGAGGAGATGGCCGTCCGCCTGGGCGGGCTGATGGACATGCGGATAACGGTGATAGACCGCGACGGCCTGGTGCTGGCCGACTCCCGGGCCGCCCCCGACACCATGGAGAACCACCGGACCAGGGTGGAGGTCATACGGGCATTCCGGGGCGAGCCGGGGATGGACTTTCGCCGAAGCGCCACCCTAGGCAGGGACATGATCTACGCCGCCGTGCCCATCACGGTGGGCGACTCCATACCGGCGGTGGTGAGGACCAGCCTGTTCTTCGCCGACCTGCAGGAAACCATGGAGGACGTGGGGCTGAACATCCTGGCCATCGCCGGGTCCGTTCTGCTGGCCGGCCTGCTGGTGGCCTGGGTACTCTCGGGCAACATCACCAGGCCCATAAGGCGCATGGCGGAGGTGGCCCGGCGCGTCCGCGGGAGGGACTTCAGCGCTCGGGCCGCGCCCTCGGGCATTCGGGAGCTGGACAACCTCTCCACCTCGCTCAACGAGATGATCGGACGGACCGACGAGCTGATAGGCGACCTGACCGTAGAGAAGGACCGCAGCCGCGCCATACTCTCCTCCATCGCCGAGGGGCTGGTGGTGATCCGTCTGAATGGGCTGGTGGTGGAGGCCAACGAAGCCTTCACCGAGCTGGCCTGCGCCGCGGACCCGGTGGGAAGGGACTACCGGCAGGCGGTCACCGAGGCGGAGATCCAGGACTTCATGGGCGGAGCCCTGGAGGGCGGGAGGGAATCGGGAAGGGTGGAGGTGGGCCCCCGCTGCTGGGCCGCCTCCTGCGCCAGGGTCGGGGACACCGACCAGATGGTCTTCACGTTCCGGGACGTGACGGATATGGCCAACCTGGCCCGGATCAAGAGGGACTTCGCGGTGAACGTGTCCCACGAGCTGCGCACTCCTCTCACGGCCATCAAGGGCTTTGCGGAGACCCTCCTGGAGCAGGCGGAGGGTGAAGAGAGGCGCTACCTGGCGACCATACTCCGCAACACCGACCGGCTCATGAACCTGGTCAGGGACGTGCAGACGCTCTCCGAGATGGAGGACAGCGCGGCCCACCTGGAGGTGGGCCCGGTGGACGTCCGGGAGCTGCTGGACTCGCTGATGGCCATCTTCACCGAGCGGGCCCGGGAGAAGGACCTGGACCTGCGAGTGGAGCTCAGGGAGCCTCTTCCCCCGGCGAAGGCGGACGTCTTCCGGCTGGAGCAGGTGTTCATCAACCTCATCGACAACGCCATCAAGTACACCGAAACCGGCAGCGTAACCGTCCGCTGCGAGCGGCGGGGGGACTTCCTGGTCTGCGCCGTGGCCGATACCGGGCCGGGCATAGCCCCGGAGCACCAGTCCCGCCTCTTCGAGAGGTTCTACGTGGTGGACCGGGCCCGTTCCCGCAGTACGGGGGGCACCGGGCTGGGCCTGGCCATAGTGAAGCACATTGTCTCCCTCCACGGCGGCTGGGTGAAGGTGGGCAGCTCCCCCGGAGCCGGCTCGATCTTCAGCTTCGCCGTACCCGTCTGGAAGGCGTAGTTAACACCTCCTTAACAAATCTCCAATAGCGGCTTAATCCCCCTCCGGGATACTACCGTCGACCCAGGTCCCACCGCGGTCAACCACAGAGATTCCAGTGGCAGACGCCCGTCGGCAGGCGGAGGGAATTCCGCGGCGCGGCGGCTGGCAGATTCGAGGAGGAGGAGAGATGAGGAACAGTACGAGCATGAGACTGCTGGGCATCGCCATGGCGGCGGGCCTGCTCTTCGCCGCCGGATGCGGCGAGTCGGAGGAGCCCGCTGCGGAGGCCGGCCGGCAGGAGACGCAGGAAGAGGTCATGAGCGGAGAGCTCAACGTCCAGGGTTCCACCACCGTTCAGCCGCTTGCCGAGAGACTTGCGGAGGGCTTCGAGGCCCTGCACGGAGAGGTCCGCATCAACGTGGGCGGCGGCGGAAGCAGCGTGGGCGTGAAGTCCGCCGGTGACGGCTCCGCCCACATAGGCATGGCCTCCAGGGTGGTCAAGGAGTCGGAGTTCGAGGAGTATCCGGGCATAGTGGTCCACACCATCGCCCGCGACGGCATAGCTGTCGTCGGTCACGCCGACATCACTGTGGACGACCTCACAGTCGAGCAGATCCGCGGCATATTCTCAGGCGAGATCACCAACTGGAGCGAGGTGGGCGGCCGGGACGCCGAGATCACCGTCGTATCCCGCGAGGAGGGCTCCGGCACCCGCGCCGCCTTCGAGGACATGGTCATGGACGAGGCCCTGATTTACGGCCAGGCCATACTGCAGCCCAGCAACGGCGCGGTGAGAACCACCGTCAGCACCACCCCCGACGCCATCGCCTACCTGAGCTTCGGCTACCTCGACGACTCCGTGCAGCCGATCAGGGTCGACGGCGTGCCCCCCACCGAGGAGAACGCCGCCTCCGGCGATTACTCCATAGTCCGTCCCCTCAACATGATCACAGACGGCGAGCCCACCGGCATGGCCGCCGCCTGGCTGGAGTTCATCATGGGTGAAGAGGGGCAGGCCATAGTGGCCGAGGAAGGATATCTGCCCGTCAACTGACACCACACCAGGGCGGCGAAGGGCGGCTGCGGACCCCCTCCCCGCAGCCGCCCCGAAGACCCACAGAGGGTAGTGGCCACGCGAATCTCCCGGTGACCAGGAGGTTGCCGGACAGCTCAAAGGGAAAGGGAGATCCAGATGGGTTACAGGCTGGCTCTGACAGCTCTGATCGTACTGGCCGCAGGCGGCCTGCAGGCCGTGTCGGCCGAGGACATAAACATCGCCGGCTCCACGACGGTGCAGCCCCTGGCCGAGCTCTTCGGCGAGGCCTTCGAGGCCAACCACGATGGAGTTCGTATCATCGTCCAGGGTGGAGGCAGCAGCGTGGGCGTCCGCTCGGCCGCCAACGGCACCGCCGACATCGGAAACGCCTCCCGTGAGGTGAAGGATTCCGAGATGGCCGAGCATCCCGAGCTCGTGGTCCACACAGTGGCCCGCGACGGCATAGCCATAGTCACCCACCCGGACGTTCCGGTGGACGGCCTCACCCTCGAGGAGGCCCGGGCCATCTTCGCCGGCGACATCACCAGCTGGAGCGAGTTGGGCGGCCCCGACCGGATGATCACCGTCATCGCCCGCGAGGAGGGCTCCGGCACCCGCGCGGCCTTCGAGGACATGGTAATGGGCGACGAGCTCATATGCGCCAGCGCCATGCTGCTTCCCTCCAACGGCGCGGTACGCACCGCGGTCAGCACCACCCCCGACTGCATCGGCTTCCTCTCCTTCGGTTACCTCGACGACCAGGTGAGGGCCATCGCCATCGACGGCGTGGAGGCCACGGTGGAGAACGCATCCAACGGCACCTATCCCGTGGTCAGGCCCCTGAACATGATAACCAGGGGAGAGCCCTCCGGGCTGGTCGCGGAGTTCCTCGAGTTCGCCATGAGCGCCGACGGCCAGGCCATCGTCGAGGACGAGGGCTACATAGCCGTCAGGTAGTACGCAAAGCAACGGACTGGCCCCGCTTCGCGGGGCCGGCGGAAGGCCGGCAATGACCCGAAAGAACACGGTTGAGACCGTCATGAAGTACGTTCTGCTCGTATCAGCCCTGACATCGATCACGATCGTCCTCATGATAGGGATCTTCACGCTCAAGGAGGGCATGCCGGCCTTCCGTGAGATCGGCCTCGGCGACCTGCTCACCAGGACCACCTGGCGTCCCGGCCAGGAGCAGTACGGAATACTGGCCATGATAGCGGGCTCGGGCCTGGTTACCGTGGGCGCCGTCGTTCTGGGCGTACCCCTGGCCCTGGGGTCGGCCATCTTTCTGGCCGAGATCGCGCCGCAGAAGGTGAAGGCGTTCGTGAAGCCCTCCATAGAGCTGCTGGCCGGAATCCCCTCGGTGGTCTACGGGCTGTTCGGCATGGTGGTCCTGGTGCCCCTGGTGCGGAAGATTCCTGCTCCCGGCAACAGCGGCTACGGCCTGCTGGCGGCCTCCGTGGTCCTGGCGATGATGATACTCCCCACCATCGCCAGCGTATCCGAGAACGCCATAAGGAACGTTCCCAAGTCCTTTCGGGAGGGGTCGCTGGCCATGGGCGCCACCAGGTGGGAGACCATTCGAAAGGTCGTCCTGCCCTCCGCCCGGTCGGGTATCCTCTCCGCCGTGGTGCTGGGGCTGGGCAGGGCCCTGGGCGAGACGATCGCCATGATCATGGTGATCGGCAACTCGGTGGTGATACCGGCGGCAACCGGCGGCAACCCGCTTACCATCTTCCTCAGCCGGGCCCGTACCCTGACCGGCAACATCGCAGTGGAGATAGCCTACGCAACCGGTATCCACGCCAACGCCCTGTTCGCCACGGGAGTGGTTCTCTTCGTGCTCATCATGCTGGTCAACAGCTCGGCGAGGTTCCTCATCAGCAGCAGGAGCTACAAGTGACGGAGTTCCTCTACTCGCTGGGATTCCGGCGCCTGCGGCAGAGCTTCGCCTACGGCGTTCTCTGGCTGGCCGCGGCGGTCAGCGTGGCCATCATGCTGTTCGTGGTGGGCTACGTGATAGTGCGGGGGTTCTCCGACATCACCCTGGACTTCTTCACCACCTCCCCCCGGGGCGGCCTCTCCGGGGAGGGCGGGATCTACTCCACAATCGTGACCACCCTCTACCTGGTCCTGGTGACCATCGTCATAGCTACCCCGCTGGGAGTGGGCGCCGCGGTGTTCCTGGTGGAGTACGCCCAGCACATAAAGAGCAGGGCCATACAGAGGCTGGTCTCCCTGGCCAGGTTCGGCGTGGAGACGCTGGCGGGCGTACCCTCCATCATATTCGGGCTCTTCGGGTACGCCCTCTTCGTCACCGCCCTGAACCTGGGCTTTTCCATCATCGCCGCCGCCCTGGCAGGGGTGTGCCTGGTCATACCGGTGGTGATCCGGACCACCGAGGAGGCCCTCAAGGCCGTCCCCGATACCTACCGGGAAGGTTCGCTGTCGCTGGGGGCGTCCCGCTGGGAGACCATACGCAAGGTTGTCCTGCCCAGCGCCCTGCCCGGAATCTCCACCGGCATCATCCTCAGCGTGGGACGAATCGTCAGCGAGACGGCCATATTCTACGTGACGCTGGGAGGAAGCTACCGCACCCCCACTTCGCTGCTCTCCAGCGGGAGGACCATGGCCCTCCACGTCTACTACCTGGCCATGGAGACCCGGGCCTTCGACAAGGCCATGGCCACCGGAGCCGTCCTGGTGGCGCTGATCGTGATACTGAACCTGATAATCAACTCCGTGTCCAGGAAGCTCTCGGCCGAGTGAAGAGGATGACATGTCAGAACCAAGGATGAGGACAGAGAACTACAACCTGTACTACGGGGACTTCCAGGCCCTGAAGGACATCTCGGTGGACATCCCCGAGAACCAGGTCACGGCCATAATCGGGCCCTCCGGCTGCGGGAAGAGCACCTTCCTGCGGAGCTTCAACAGGATGAACGAGCTGATCCCCTCGGTCCGCACCACGGGCCGCGTACTGCTGGACGGCAGCAACATCTTCAACCTGGACGTGGTGGAGCTGCGCAAGAAGATCGGCATGGTCTTCCAGCGGCCCAATCCCTTTCCCAAGCCCATCTTCGACAACGTGGCCTACGGCCCCCGCATACACGGGACCCGGGACAGGGGCAGGCTGGCGGAGATAGTGGAGTCCAGCATCAGGAGCGCCGCCCTCTGGGGCGAGGTCAAGGACGACCTCGGCAAGTCGGGCCTCTCCCTCTCCGGCGGCCAGCAGCAGAGGCTGTGTATCGCCCGCGCCCTGGCCGTGAAGCCGGAGGTGATCCTGATGGACGAGCCCGCCTCCGCCCTGGACCCGGTGGCCACGCTGAAGATCGAGGAGCTCATCACCACGCTGAAGAAGGACTACACCATCGTCATCGTCACGCACAACATGCAGCAGGCGGCCCGGGTGTCCGACTACACCGCGTTCCTCCTCACCGACGAGGACCGCGCAGGGAACCTGATAGAGTTCGGGCCCACGAAGGAGATATTCACCACTCCCCAGGACGGGCGGACCGAGGATTACATCTCCGGCCGCTTCGGTTAGTATTCGGTAGGCTCACCGGGGGCGGACGACCGGCAACGAACGGAAATCGGAGGAGCCCATGGGACGGGAACTTTTCGAGAGCGAGCTCAACGAGGTCAGGCAGCGCCTGCTGTCCCTGTCCCGGGAGGCTGTGGAGGCCGTCAGGGAGTCCATCGAGGTGCTGAAGGCCCGGGACATGAATCGGGGCAGGGAGCTGATAGAGCACGACGAGAGCATCAACTACCACTGCTACGAGGTGGAGGAGGCCTGCCTGAACATCATCGCCACCCAGCAGCCGGTGGCCGGAGACCTCAGGCTCCTCTTCAGCGTCCTTCAGATATCCAACGAGCTGGAGCGCATAGCCGACTACGCCAAGGGCATCGCCCGCATCAACGCCAAGATAGGCGACGAGGGGCTGATAAAGCCCCTGGTGGACGTTCCGCGAATGGCGGAGATAACCAGCTCCATGCTGGAGGACGCGATTCGGGCCTTTCTGGAGGAGGACGAGAGTGCCGCCCGCGGGATACCGGGCCGGGACGTCGAGGTCGACATGCTCTACAACCAGATCCACCGCGAGCTGCTCACCTACGTGATGACGGCCCCCACCGTGATGGAGCAGGCCATGATGCTCATCTGGGTCGCCCACAACCTCGAGCGGGTGGGCGACCGCGTGGTGAACATCTGCGAGCGGGTCATCTTCACCCTCACCGGTGAGGTGGTGGACCTAGACTGAGGGTGAAACCTGACGGTTTCACCTAAGCAGAAGGCTTTCGCCTTCTGCAGGCAGATCGCTAACCT
>CAZKJG010000016.1:0-66877 GCA_964553045.1 uncultured bacterium
CCGTGTGGAAGGGCCGTAGCTCACCGGATAAAAGGTACCCCGGGGATAACAGGCTTATCGCCACCGAGAGTTCGTATCGACGTGGCGGATTGGCACCTCGATGTCGGCTCAGCGCATCCTGGGGCTGGACCAGGTCCCAAGGGTTGGGCTGTTCGCCCATTAAAGCGCTACGCGAGCTGGGTTTAGAACGTCGCGAGACAGTTCGGTCCCTATCCTCCACGGGCGCAGGAAGCTTGAGGGGATCTGCTCTTAGTACGAGAGGACCGGAGTGGACACACCTCTGGTGTACCAGTTGTCCCGCCAGGGGCACCGCTGGGTAGCTATGTGTGGACCAGGAGAAGCGCTGAAAGCATCTAAGTGCGAAACCGGCCCCAAGATAAGGCTTCCCGTCGTAAGACCTGAAGGGCACTCGGAGACTACGAGTTCGATAGGCTGCAGGTGTAAGCACAGCAATGTGTTCAGCCGAGCAGTACTAATCGCCCGTGAGGCTTTTCCCAAAGAGTCCGCAGGTGCGTTCGATGCCCTGTCCTGCACAAATGTGAGAGAGCTGCGCGACCACTCGCGCCGGTATTCCGGCGGTCAGAGCGGAGGGGCCACACCCGTTCCCATTCCGAACACGGAAGTTAAGCCCTCCAGCGCCGATGGTACTAGTCGGGTCCCCGACTGGGAGAGTAGGTCGCCGCCGGTGTTCTTCAGAAGGCCCCCGGGCAAACGCCCGGGGGCCTTTTCTGTATGGGTGAGTCGATACCCCGGAATCGTGCGACTATTAGACTTGCGGCTGCTGCCGCCGGCGGCTTAGACTTACCTGCAGGATCTGGCCGAGTTGGACGTCAACCCGAGACAGAGGGTGGATCAATGGCGGCGGACGGCAGAGCGGCGGCGGGCGGGGAACGGCTCTTCGGCATGCGGGCGGTCTACGGACGCTGGGTCTTCGTGGCTCTCGGCTTTTTCATCAACATCTGTCTTGGAGCCGTGTACGCCTTCAGTGTCTTCCGAGGTCCTCTCGAGGCTGCCACAGAGGATGGCGGCTGGGCGATCTCAGCAACGGCCAGTGGCATGCCATTCATGGTCTTTCTGGCGATGTTCGCTCTGCTCATGGCTCTCGCCGGCGGACTGGTTGGACGCTGGGGTCCGAAGAGAGCTGCACTTCTGGGTGGAGGCCTCGTCGGTACCGGCTGGATCCTCTCGGGATTCTCGCCGAACATCATCTGGCTCACCATCTTCTACGGACTGATCGGAGGCGGCGGGGTCGGAATCATCTACGGCTGTCCCATAGCCCTGGCGGCGAAGTGGTTTCCCGACAGAAAGGGGCTGGCAGTCGGCCTGACGGTGATGGGTTTCGGGCTTTCGGCTCTGCTCATGGTTCCCATCATGACGGCCATGATCGCCCACCCGTCCATCGGCGCCCTGGGGGCCTTCAGGTACCTTGGAATGGTCTTTCTTGCAGCGCTGATCCTGCTTTCGCTGCCGCTGCGGAACCCGAGGGAAGGGTGGGCCCCTCCCGGATGGCAACCAAAGTCGTCCGGCGGCGAGACCGCCGCAAGGGCCGACCTGGACCGCAGGCAGATGGTGAGAACCGGCACGTTCTACGGCCTTTGGAGCACCTACACCATCGGCTGCCTGGCCGGACTGATGGCCATCGGCATAGCAAAGCCCTTCGGGAATGAGATCCTGGCCGCCTCGGGATACAGCGGATCGCGCACCACGGCGCTCCTCACCACCATGGTGGCTCTGTTCGCCATCTTCAACGGCTTGGGTAGGCCGCTGTTCGGCTGGCTCATCGACAGACTGAACCCGCGCAAGGCTTCTTCGCTGTCGTTCGTTCTCATTCTGCTGGCCTCGGCCCTGCTGTACATCCGGGGCGGTAGCAGCCCCACTCTCTACTTCATCGCTTTTGCGGTTCTCTACCTGAATCTCGGAGGATGGCTCGCCATCGCGCCCACGGCTACCGCCACCTTCTTCGGAACCGGCCACTACGGGCAGAACTACGGGCTGGTGTTCACGTCGTACGGCGTCGGGGCTATTGCCGGGATGCTGCTGTCGGGGCTGATCCGTGATGCTGCAGGCGCCTATCTGCCGGTCTTCCTGCCGGTCATGGGTCTCGCAGCGCTCGGGCTGGTGATCTCCCTGCTCTTCCTAAAGCCGGTGAAAGGGGCGGGCAAGCGGAGCCCAGCTCTGTAGATCGAGCAAGAGTCAGCTCCGTGTGAACAGGTCCTTGCGGGTGTTCTTCAGAAGGCCCCCGGGTCTTGCTCGAGATTTTTGGCCCTTCCTCGGCTATTACTTATGATATTGCTATGGAATAGAAACCGTGCGTACCCCAACAGAGATTCCTCATGAGGAGACACCATTAGTGATCACCGACGCCGACCTAAAGAAGATGATGGACCATTACGGATACTCCGACGAGATCCGCAGGACCATCGAGAGGGAGCGCCTGCTGCCCAGCGAGCTTCTGAGCCGGCTGCAGGACAACCATCCGGACCGGGTGGGTTTTCTTAGTGCCCATGAGCCTCATTGACGCTCAAGGCAATCCCTGAAATTATCATGGAAGCGGAAGGAGTGCAGATGGATGGAAACTCCTCGTTTGCGATTGTCCTTCTTGTCTTAACGTCAATCTGCTTCTCCGAGGATACGCTCTTCCACACGGACTTCACGGAGGGTATGCCGGAGGGGTGGATTCCCGGCGAGGGATGGGGCTACAGCGACAGCCTCGATGCGATGAACCAGAGCATAAGCAGCCATGCATCCGGCTACAGCGGGCTGGACGAGGACTGGGGGACGCTGTGGTCACACACTCTGGTCTTGCCGGAGGACGCCGACTCCCTTCTCTTTGTCTTCGATGTCTACTGGCACGGCTGGGGCCAGGGATTCGGTATTCCTGATGTTCTCGAGTCCGAGTCGAAGATATCCGTGAGAAGCCCCGATACACTTGGTACCGAGCTGGTGCTGCAGAGCTTCTATGCCAGCGGCTACACCAGCTACGACCAGACCTACGAGGACATCTACGCCATCCCCGTGACTTCCCTGCAGCCGGGCGATTCGCTGGTCATAGGCTTCTGGGGATACACCGCCGCGGAGCCCGACGACTTCTACATGGAGTTCTACACCGCGAATCTGGACTGGAGCATTCGAGAGGCTGCGGTACTGGCATACGAGCTGTCCAGTCTTAGCCCATCAACCTGGGGCGGGATCAAGTCGGGAGAAACGGACTAGCGGAGCTTCTCGGTGTTGTTTTCTCTTGGTCTGTAAGATCTATGTCCATAAGGCTTTGCGGTCGTAGCGTATTCTCTCGTGTTCCCGATACAGCAGGACTTCTCTGCCCCGCAGTGGAGAAGCGATGATGAGCGGCAAGATCTACAGACGCTTCGATGACATGGTGTTCCGCGAGGTGGCGGGGCATCTGAGCACTACCTCGCTGCCGGGAAGACTGGCCCCCACACGTCCTGTAGGTAACGGGCAGCGATTAGGCGAGTATGCGCCTTATCCCCTCCACGGCCCTATCCGTAAGCTCCCTGTAGAGCGGCTCCACCGAGGCGATGACCACCAGGACCGCTGGCTGTCCCGCCACCTCAAAGGACTGGCAGATCACGGTGTCGCCGGAGGGGCCGGCCATGGTGATCTGATCGATGTCCTCCAGGCCGGTGAGGTCCAGGGCGGCGCTGTTCATCCGCCAGACGAATCCCGCCAGTGCGGCAAGCGCCTCCGAATCGAGCTCGGAGTCGATGTTCACTACGTCGAAGCCGTCCTCGGTGGTGAGAAGGGCGGCCCTGAAGCCGCCTTCGTCGGCGATGTGCTCCAGCTGCTTCTTCACCGCGTCCAGGGGTATGTCCGTGCGGTCCTTCCTGCGCTCCTTCATCTTCTCCCTCCACTCGATCCCGTCTCAATGTCAGGCGGTTCATCGGTCCAGCTGGGAGCAGGTCCGGGGTTCTTCCGAACTTATCCCATGGCAATATGCCCGTCTGCACCGGATTTGTCATCAAGAGCGGAACCGGCCTCCCGGATGACCTGCAAGGGAGGGACAGGAAAGCGAACGCTCCGCCCCGGTCAGATGAGCGTAAGGAGGGCCGTGGCTTCGGACTCCTCCAGGCGGATTCTGAGAAGGTAGACACCCGATGGGCATCTGGTTCCGTCGCCCGACATTCCGTTCCAGCTCAGGCAGACGGTCCCGGAATGGGCGAGCTCCTCCGTCATTCTCCTGACCAGGCGCCCCGAGGCGTCGTATATGCCCGCTTCGACGGTTCCCGCACCGGAAGCAGCCAACTCTACGGCGACCAGGGTGTGGAACGGGTTGGGCGAGATCCCGGTAATGGCCAGAGGCTGCTGGAGCGGTCCCCGGCCCTCTTCGACGCCCACGCCTCCGCCGTCGGTGGTGTGGACTATCACGCCGTACGGCCCCACTGCCCATCCGCTGCTGTAGTCGATGAAGAACACGGCGCTCGGCAGATGGGGCACCGCGCAGACCTGCTACGCCCAGGTGGCGCCGCCGTCCTCGGAGAAGAGTATCGCGCCCCCTGCACCTACTGTGTAGATGGATTCCGGGCTGGCGTAGAACACGTCTTCCAGGTTCATGGATGTGCCCGAGTCGCGCTCGATCCAGCTGGAGCCTCCGTCGGAGGTGGTGAAGATGGCTCCCAGCTCCCCGACGACGCAGCCGTTCAGGGCATCGATGAAGTGGACGTCGGTGAAGGGCAGCTCCTGTTTCTGGTACAGCTGGGTCGTCCAGGTCTCGCCTCCATCAGAGCTGTGTACTATTGCCCTCTCGGCCCCCGCGGGGTAGGTGTTCTTGCCGCCGGCCATCCAGCCGCTGTCTGAGTCGATGAAGTGCAGTCCGGAGAAGTTCGTGGATATGCCGGGCTCCTGCTCCTCCCAGCTCTGGCCTCCATCGGAGGTGTGGAGCACGGTACCCCAGGAGCCCACAGCCCATCCTTCCTGGGAGCTTGCAAAGAAAACGTCTGCCAGGAATGCGTCGGTGCCGGATTCCTGCATCTCCCACCCGGCTGCCGCGTATGAGAAGGAGGCTATCGTCTTTGAGTGCAGCGTAATGGGCAACCGTCGAGGTGAGAGACTGAGCAGATGGGCAAGATCGCGCTGGTCCTGCTTGTTCTGGCAGGGGCGTGGGCCGACTGGGCGGAGCAGACCGACTGGTCCGGGACAGGCGGCGTAGTCGGCCCGATGGACGAATGGGGATCGGACTACAGCGCGTCCCAAGATGTGGATCCACTCTCCGTCCCGGGGCAGCTCCACCTGGACGGCCAGCTCGCCATGCACGAGGTTGCCGCCGGCTTCGACGGTGCATTCGCCGTACACTCCGCCGACATCGACGGTGACGGTGACATCGATGTGCTGGGCGGAGCCTGGGACCTGGGTGCGGTCAGCTGGTGGGAGAACGCCGACGGCGGCGGTACCTCATGGCAGGTGCACCCGATGGACGAGAGCTTCCTGGGGGCCCATTCCGTCCACGGCGAAGACCTGGACGGTGACGGCGACATCGATCTTTTGACCGCCTCCTTCAACACCGAGGAGATACTCTGGTGGGAGAACCTCGATGGCGCAGGGACCCAGTGGGCGGAGCACCTGCTCAGCGGGAGCTTCGAGGATGCCTGCTGCGTCTGGGTCGAGGACATTGACGGCAACGGAGCGCCGGACCCGCTGGGGGCCGCCTACGTCGACGACGAGATCGCCTGGTGGAACCTGCAGGCCTACGGCGGCGGCTGGCTGGAGTCCAGCGTTCTGGATACCGGCTGCGGTCCGGACTGGGAGAGCCTGCAGTGGTCGGGGGACTGCCCTTCAGGAACTGACATCGGGTTTCAGGTGAGGGCCTCGAATGACCCGGACCAGATGGGGGGCTGGTCGGATACGCTGAATGCGCCGGACTGGGAGACTCCGGCTACCTGCCCCTCAGCAACAGGCCATACCGGCAGGCGATGCGGAACCGCCTGCCCCTGGCCGAAAGCACCGATGCAACCGGAGGCTGCAACCTCTAACCCCGGGCCCGTCAATGCCGAATGCGGGCCCCAGTCCCTGCTGCAATGGAAGCAGGTCTCTGTCCGCTGGAAGCAACATTTGTCCAGGTTGACGACCTGCCGGACGAAGGCAGCCTCGGCCCGCGCCGCGACTGCCGAAAAGGCCGTTACGGGGATATCCCCTGTCATTGACCCGAATAACGATTCCGCATATCCTCGTTTTGGGTGACGAATAAACGGAACGGCCTGCGGCCGACTACTGGAGGATCGACGGACGGCTTGCACGGTGCGGCCGGCCCGCCGTCACATTCGGGCGCTGCAGGAGCTTCGTGGAGACCCAGACTACGGCTTCCCTGACTTAATCCCGTCCGGGTCTCATTGGCCGGATTCGGGCCAGAGTGAATGGAGAGAACCATGGTTGTGACGGCAGCAAGACGGATCGTCCTGGCAACCGGATTGCTGATGCTGTTTCTCCCCTGCGGGTTGCAGGCGGCACCCTTTTCGGAAAGACTGCCCTCGGCTGGCGATGATTCGGATACATGGCTTCGAATGACCCCGGAGCTGAGCTACCCGACCCAGTCCACCTCCATGGTTCTCAGCGAAGCGCAGCTGCCGATGCTGTGCTACAAGCCCACTTATTGGCAGGGCTGTAGCCTTCTGTTCGCCGAGTACGACGGAGACCAGTGGAACGAGTCGGAGGTGGACTGCGAGCAGTATTCCGGAGGTGGCAAACTGCTCCTGTCCCCGGACGGAGAGCCCATCATCCTGTACGGCAACTCGTACTACGACGAGTACCGGTACGCATGGCGTGAGGGTGACCAGTGGAACTGGGAGGCGTTCTGGAGCCCGACTGAAGGCGGCATTGACGGGGCCTTTGACTCCTCCGGCTGCTTTCATACGATGTTCATGGGGGATGTGAACACCTTCTATTACGGCCTCAGGGACACCACCGGAGCCTGGTCCTTCGAGGAGGTGGGCCCATGCACCAACACGCCGGTGGCGCTCTGCCTGGACTCCCTGGGAATGCCTCACGCCGTCTGGCAGAATGACTACTACCTTCACCACTACTGGCTCACCGCATCCGGCTGGGAGAGCGAGCCGATAATGGGAGAGTATCTGGAGACGCTTGCCCTGGAGTACGATGGGCAGGGCGTACTGCATCTGGTCTTTCAGGGCGCATCTGACATCCTCTACTGCCGGCGGTCGGCTGGCGGCTGGGAGCATGAGGTGGTGGACGATATGTCCGGCCTCTACTGCGACCTGGCGGTCTCGGACGACGGCACGGTCCACGTGGCCTACAACGACGGTCTCAACTTCGACCTGCGGTACGCCAAGAGAACGCTTTCCGGATGGTCGACGGAAGTCGTCAGCTGGGAAGGCACTTGCGGGCATTCGCCCAGCATAGACCTCGACGGGCTGGGCAACCCCTGGATGTGCCACGCCAGGTTCGACTCCTGCGAGGTGGTCTGGTGGGGCGAGGACACCTCCGCCGTGGCTCGCCGGCAGAGCCGGGTAACATCCGAATGGGGAATCTCGGCTATTGAGCCCAATCCCATGATCTCCAACGGATTGGTGCATATATCCGTTCCGGAGGCCGGCCTGTACACGATGACTCTCTACGACTCATCGGGCCGGATCGCTTTCCGCCCCCGGGAATCCTTGCTGGATGCCGGCTCCGGTCAGGTGCCTGTCGATGCTTCCAGCCTGCCGGCCGGAACCTACATGGCGGTCCTGCGGGGTGAAGGGCGCCGCTGGTGCTCCCGGATGGTGGTTCTGCGCTAGCCCCGGGGCGCGCTTCGCTTGAACCTTCCCGGAAGGCCGCGGAGATGGACAGGTTCGGGCTGATCTCTTCCATCGCCTCAGGGAAATGGGTGGACTGGGCGGAGCAGATCGACGGAAGCGTCCGTTCCGCACGCGGCGACCCTCCTGCGGGGGCCCCAACGAAGACGAAGGGTATGCCTGGGTCTGGCCGGCTGCTTTGACCGCTGGCCAGCAGGGGCATATCGTCCCCACGGAAGGGGGCTCCGCCATGAAGGGGATCGAGCCGGCCCTGAGGGAATACCGTCCGCTGCAGAAGCACCTGGACCGGCAGGCCGTGGGCTTTCCCGCGACTCGGTCGGGGGCAGACCTCCGTTTCCTGAAGCGGATGTTCACGCCGGAGGAGGCCCGCCTGGCCCTCCATCTCAGCTTCCGTCCCTCTACGATCTCGCAGATAATGCGGACGGCTGGGAAGGAGCTCTCGAAGAGCAGGGCGCTGGAGCTCCTGGAGAGCCTGCTGGTCAAGGGCTCCATAGGCTCGCGGGACACCGGGGAGGGCGAGGCCTGGTTCCTCCTGCCCATGGTGGTGGGGATGTTCGAGGCTCAGGACGGCAGGCCCACCAGGGAGTTTTTCAGGGACGCCATGGCCTACATGGGTACCAGAACCTACGGCAAGTCGCTGCTGGCGGCGCAGCCGTCCCAGATGAGGACCATCCCCATCGGTGAGAGCATAACGGCCCAGCACAGCGTGGCCACCTGGGACCAGGTTTCCGAGATAATCGGCCGGGCATCTCCGCCCTTCGCTATACTGCCATGCATATGCCGGGAGACCAGCGCCATGCGGGGAAAGAGCTGCAGGGTTACGTCGCGCACGGAGACATGTCTGGCCATGGGCGGCATGGCCGCGATGATCCTGCGGCGGGGCAGCGGCAGGGAGATCGACAGGGGAGAGGCCCTGGAGATAATCACCATGAACCAGGCGGAGGGCCTGGTGCTTCAGCCGGCGAACGCCCGGTCCCCGGAGTTCATCTGCTCCTGCTGCGGTTGCTGCTGCGGCATGCTGAGCCTCCAGAAGATGCTTCCCCATCCCATCGACTTCTGGACCGCCGGCCATATGGCAAGGGTCGATAAGGAACGGTGCGGTGGATGTGGAGGCTGCGTCGAGAGGTGCCAGGTTGACGCCGTCAGGCTGAAAGGCTCGCCGCCACGGGCGGCAGTGGCCCCTACGAGGTGCATAGGATGCGGCCTCTGCGTACCCGCCTGCCCGGTGGATGCCATATGTCTGGAATCCAGGAAGGACGCCCGAACTCCTCCCCGAAACTACGACGACCTCTACGAGACGATAGCGGCCCACAGGAAGGGCCCGGTCCGTCGGCTGATCATGCTGCTGAAGGTACTGCTGAGGATGCGTCAATGATGCGAGCGGATACCGTTCCGCGCCTGCCCGGCTCCGGAATATGACCCTGGAGATCGGCTTTCTCTTCGCCCTGCTTGCCGCAGCGGTTGCCCTCTTCGTAAGCGAGCGGGTTTCCTTCGACGTAACGGCCCTGATAATCACGGCAGTACTCATGGCAACCGGAATCCTCACCGTGGAGGAGGGCCTCTCGGGCTTCAGCAACCAGGCCACAATAACCATCGGCGCCATGTTCGTGATCAGCGCCGGCTTCCGGCAGAGCGGCACCCTCAAGGCCGTGGGCTCCTTCTTCACCAGGGTGGCGGGGCGGAACGGCGGAAGAGGCCTGATGATGATTCTCCTGGCCGTGGGCGCCATTTCCGCCTTCATCAACAACACCGCAGCCGTAGCCATATTCATTCCCGTATTCATGGCCATATCCAGAAAGCTGCGCAGGAGCCCCTCCCGGCTGCTGATGCCCCTTTCCTTCGTATCCATATTCGGCGGCGCCTGCACCCTCATAGGCACCTCCACCAACATACTGGTCAGCTCCATCGCCCGGGACAGCGGGCTGCGCAGCTTCTCCATGTTCGAGTTCGCCCCCATGGGTCTGGTATTCATGGCCGTGGGCTTCGTCTACCTCTTCCTCTACGGAATCCGCAGGATACCGCGATACGGCAGGGACGAGAATCTCACCGGCCAGTACCGAATGGAAAAGCACCTCTACGACCTGAAGCTGAAGGAAGGGTGCGAGCATATAGGCAAGCCTTTGGAGAAATCCATAATGACCGAAGACCTGGACACAGACGTCATCCGCGTTTTCCGTGGCAACGAGTCGAGGCCCGCCGCCCGGGCGCCCTCGGACCTTCGGGCCGGCGATGTAATCCGCGTGCGGGGAAGCGCCGGGGAGATAGGAAGGATTGGCGACAGGGAGCACATGAGCGTGAGCTCTCCCGGCTACAGCGACGAGGATCTGCTGCGGGGCGGGGACCTGCTGATGGAGGTCTCGGTGGCCCCGGACTCCGGTCTGGTGGGCAAGAGGCTGGAGGACGCGGACCTCCAGAGGAGGCACGGGGTTGTGGTCCTGGCCATGAGGCACCAGGGCGAGCTGCTGCGGGAGGGCTACTCCGATGTGAAGCTGGCCGGCGGCGACTCCCTGCTGCTGTCCGTAGAGCGCGATCGGGTGCCGGCCCTGGAGGAGGACACGGATTTCCTGGCGATCTCGCAGATCGAGCCCAAGAGGCATGACAGGAGGAAGATGGCGATCGCGGTTACGGTACTGGCCGCGGTGATAGCGACCGCGGCCCTGAACGTGCTGCCGATAGTGGTCAGTGCTGTGGCCGGGGCCCTGCTGCTGGTGCTGACGGGCACCATTACGACCAGGCAGGCCTACAGCTCGGTGCAGTGGAAAGTGATCTTCCTGCTGGCCATGGTGCTGACCAACACCGTCTCCAACCAGGCGTCCGCCGTCCTGCTGGCTCCCATCCTCATAGATGTAGCTGGAACGATGTCGGTGAACCCGCGCACCTTCCTCTTCGCCCTGGCCTTCGCCAGCTCGCTGAGCTTCGCCACCCCGGTTGGTTACCAGACGAACACGATGATCTACAACGCAGGCCGCTTCCGCTTCCGGGACTTCTTGAGGATAGGGCTTCCCCTCAGCGCGATTCTGTGGATCGTAGGCTCACTTGTGATTCCCCTGATCTGGCCGCTCTAGCCGCGGCCCACCGCCATGGCCGGCCCGGCCCGGTGGTGGGTATATTCATCGGTCGAACCCTCGCTGAAGGGAGACGGATGCGTCCGGTTCTGGTAACCGGTGGCAACAGGAGCGGAACCAGCTGGCTGGGTAAGATGCTGTGCCTCTCCCGGGAGCTGGTCTACGTCTGGGAGCCCTTCAACTTCGAGCACACCCGGCCAGATATCTTTCCCCGGCATCCCCTTAAGCGTCACTACCAGAGGGTGCTGCCACAGCAGCGGGGGGCCATGGCCAGGTTCATGCTGTGGTGCGTTCTGCACGATGTCATCCGCTTCAATGACAGGGGGCCGGGTCCGGCGGAGCTGGTCCGCAAGGACCTCAAGGTAGCCCGGATCATCGCCTCGATGGTTCTGGGCAGAAAGGCCCCCCTCTTCAAGGATCCCATAGCACTAATGTCAGCAGAGTGGGTGGCCGAGAGGTTCGGTGCCCGGGTGGTGATGGCCGTGAGGCACCCCGCCGCATACGTGAACAGCGTCAGAAGGCTGGATTGGCGCACCCCTGTAGAGGACTTCACCGAGCAGCCCAGGCTGCTGGAGAGCCTGCCGGCCGATCTGCGCGAGGCCCTGTTGAAGAGAGCCTTTGAACGGCCCATGCCCGACCATCACTTCGACCTGGTGGACGCCGCGCTGTGCTGGCGCGTTTTCTACACAGTTGTCCGGGAGTACATGGGCCGGCATCCGGACTGGATAACGTTACGGTACGAGGACATGTGCCGCGACTACATGGGGGGGGTCAGGCGGCTGTACGAAGGCCTGGGGCTGACGTGGTCGGAGGAGGTCGCGGCCGAGGTGGAGAAGCGCAGCGGCCGGGGCAACAGGCTCGTCCAGGGGGGCGTTGCACACCCGCAGACCCAGGACTCCCGGGCGGTAGCGGATGCCTGGAAGGGGCGCTTCACCCCCGAAGAGCTCCGAACCATCCGCGAGCTCTCCTCGCCGGCCTGGGAGGCGTTCTACTCAGCGGAGAGCTGGGAGCACCCGGACGCCTGAATCCCCTGCGGCTACCGGCTCATCTTCTCCAGGGCTGCAGCGGTCTTTCGGGCGCACTCCCTCCAGGTGAGCTCCTCGGAGAGTTGCCTTCTGCGAGCCTTCTGGTCCTCCGTGACCCCTTTCTGCAGGGCTTTCTCGATTCCGGCAGCCACCGAGTCGGTATCACCCGGGTCCACCATCCATGCTGCTTCGGAGAAGAACTCACCGATTCCGCCGACGTTGGACGCCACCACCGGCAGCCCCCAGGTGAAGGCCTCCGGGACGGGGATGCCGAAGCCCTCGTGGTGGGCAACGTGAAGCAGGCACACGGCATTGGAGTAGAGGTCGGCCAGCTCTTCGTCCGACACGTAGCCGGTGAAGGTCACCAGATCGTCCAGATTCAGCTCCGAGCTGAGGCGATGGTACTCCCCGGCCCTGAAGCCGTCCTTGCCGGCGATCACAAGGGGAGGCACATCGCCCCTGTCGCGGAGTACGGCCATTGCCCGCAAGAGACCGTCGATGTTCTTCCTGGGCTCCAGCGTTCCCACCGCCAGAAGATGGCTGCCGGTCTTCGACTCCCTGCGGTGCTCGGCGAAGTGGTCAATGCCCAGCGGCGTGAGGAAGACACGACCCTCCGTCCCGGGGTAGGCCTCCAGAAGCTCGTTCATGGTGCATTGGGAGTTGACGGCGATGCAGTCGGCCCTGCGTGAGACCAGGTCCAGCTGTCTTCTCCACCTTCTGGTAACCCATTCGGGCTTCATGTGTCCCAGCTTGATCGGGCCCAGATCGTGGACCATGCATGCCTGCCGGACGGCGGGACTTGCGGGAAGGAGGTCGCAGTTCGCGGAATGGACCCAGCCCACCCCCCGCAGCGCCGCCGCGAATACGGGCCAGAGGTGTTTGGAGAGGCGCTGGGGAAAGGGGAAGCAGCGGCTTCTGCTCTCCAGGCCCTGGCTCAGGGGCGGCATCTTCCGGGTATACCGCCACTTCCAGACCTCGAGGTCGTAGCCCAGCTCCATCCACGCCGACATCAGCTCCAGTCCGTAGCGACCGATACCAGTATTGCGGGTATAGTCGTAATCCACCTGAAATGCCACCTTCGGGGTGGACCTCATCCCTCCGCTCCCTTCGTCAGCTCCTCTGGAAAATGCTCGTAGAGGATCTTCCTGAAGATCCTGCGGGGTATCTCGACTGAATAGTTGCGGTGAATCCAGTCCCTGGCCCTTCTCCGGACAGGGAGGGTTTCGCTCCAGTTCTTCGAAACCTGGTCCAGCTGCTCTCCGAGCTCCCGGGCGCTGTCGAAGGTGCTCACCAGTTCCGGCGCCTCCACCGCCACGTGCGTCCATGGCCTGGCTATTGTGTACAGGCCGCTGGCCATGTATGCGTTGACCTTCATCTGGTACAGGACCGGCATGATCTTCCTGCCGGTGGCCACGCCGACCTGGTACTGCGAGAGGAGCTGCGGTACCTGGAGGCGAAGGACCGGGGGCAAGCAGCGAACACGACCGCCTGTCCTTTTGCACATTTTCTGAACCCGGTCCCTCAGGGGACCGTCCCCGACTATGTCCCCCTTCATGGTTTCGGAGACCATGACGCCCTCAATGAAGGCCTCCGGCTCGTGCACCGGATTGATCCCGGTGAGCAGGACGGCCCTCTCGGCGAGCGGGCTCTCTCTGTAGTGGAAGCGGGAGAGGTCCTGGTTGTGCGGTATCTCCCGGCTGCCCTCCACATGCATGGTGGGACAGGATGTGGCGAATACCGCCCCATCCAACACCTTCTGCAGACCCGGGTCCGGGTCTCGCCCGACCCTGGAGTGGATGCGCAGGGCATAGGGCAGACCTGTGCGCATGGCAGCGCAGCCCGCAGTCTGGTCCAGGCAAAGGACGAAATCCGCTCCAAACTCCTGAAAGCAGCTTTCTATCGCCCGCCTGAAAAGCATTTCGACCGCTGCGCTTCTGAACCTGTCCCCCCGAATCAGGGGCCCGGCCAGCAGGCCCCTGATTCCCACGCCGGCAACCGGCACTCCCTCTATTGTCCGACGCGAACGGGGGATGTTGCGGATGACGTACATCGCCCTGTGTTCTTCGCCGAACAGATCCAGTGGAGTGGTCCATCCGCCGCTGTAGCCGGGCATCGTATACGTGGTGGCCACCAGTATCCTCACACCGGCCCCCCGCATGGAACCGCCCTCAGGTATCCGGTGAAATCCGCTCTGGAAGACGACACTGGGATCAGCGGCTGCCTGTGGCGATCATCGGCGCGACTGCGGTTTGCTCGCCCAGCTGCAGCCGGACCAGGTAGACACCTCCGGGGAGGGGAGCGCCGGAGGCGCTCAGGCCGTTCCAGCTCACGCTGTGGTTTCCGGCGGCGAGGGTCGCCCCCTCCATGGGGATCGCCACCAGCCTGCCGGAGACATCGTAGATCCCGAGCGAGACTACTCCCGATGTCGGCAGGGCGAACCCGATCTCCACCGGACCGGCAGAAGGGTTGGGTCGGCAGGAAGGAGGCTGAAGGAGATTTTCGGCCGAATCCACCTGCACCCCTGTGGGTCCGTATATCAGGCTGACGTACTCCGGATGGTCGATGAAGGGATTCCTGTTTTCCTGAATCTCGAATACGGCTTCGTTGCGGTCCAGCTCCTTCCCGCTGACGGGATCGGCCTCGTGCCATGACTGCAGCATCTCCCGGGCCCAGGGCGTGAGGACAGCCCCCTCCGCCATGGGACTGCCGGGCCAGCCGGCGTCCTCGTCCAGGTAGCGGGTGGCCATGTAGAAGTAGCCACGGGCCAGGTCACCCTGGAAGTCCACCCGCGGCTCGAACACGGTGCCCACATAGCCGGGAGCGCAGTTGGGCCCCAGCTTGCTTCCGTTCATGGATGTCCAGGTGGGCCAGTCCACCTCCCCGTACGGGTAGTTGCCGCGCCGCATGTTTACGTAGATGTCCGTGGGGATCACTACGAACAGGTCCGTATACATGGGCATGACCTCGCCGCCGAACCAGCTTTTGGGCCAGCTGTGCTCGCGGTTGTAGCCCTCGCCCTCCCCGCTGGCGGTACCTCCCTGGTCCTCGCCGAACTCGTACTCGTAGGGCGGAGTTCCGCCGGGTATGTCGGAGTAGATGTCCCAGACCATGCCGCTGGGCTTGTCATCCGTTGTGTAGAAGGCTTCCCAGACATCGTCGTAGCTGATGGCCACGTGGTCGTCGATGATGTCGTGCAGGGCCTGCTGGAGTTCCTCCCCTGTAAGGCCCTCGGCGGAATCGTAGTAGCCCTCGGGGATCTCGGCCGCCGCCTGGCCGAGAACGGCCAGCAGCAGGATGGCCGTCCGGATGATCCATCGGTTGGGCATGTCGCGGGGACTCCCTTCCCGGCGGCTGAATTGGAGGTTATGGCAGAAAGCTGTCACCCCACGATCATACCACAGGAGGTGGAAGTCGCAAGTAAGGCGCTCCTCACTCCCCCAGGTGCGTCTGAAGCCACCTGTCGGTCTCCCACAGCAGGTGCAGTACCGACTCCCGGGCGCGGTAGCCATGACCCTCCAGCGGGAGCATCACCAGCCGCGCGGTGCCGCCCAGTCCCTTCAGGGCCTCGTAGAGCCTCTCGCTCTGCATCGGATAGGTGCCGGAGTTGCTGTCCTCCTCCCCGTGGATCAGCAGGAGCGGCTCGTTGATTCCGTCGGCGTGCATGAAGGGGGACATCTCGAAGTAGACGTCCGGCGCCTCCCACAGGGAGCGGTCCTCGGACTGGAAGCCGAAAGGGGTGAGGGTCCTGTTGTAGGCCCCGCTCTGGGCGATCCCCGCGGCGAAGAGGTCGGTATGGGCCAGGAGGTTCGCGGTCATGAAGGCCCCGTAGGAGTGTCCGCCCACGGCGATCCGGTCCGGGGCTGCCACCCCCATGGACACCGCCTGGTCCACCGCGGCCCGGGCGTTGGCCCTCAGCTGGGGAACGAAGCTGTCGTTGGTCTGAGCTCCGCTGTCGGCCACGATGGGCATCGAGGGGCTCTTCATAACCGCGTAGCCCCGCAGCAGCCAAACCAGGGGTGACCACCAGCCCACCCGGTCGAATCGATGGGGAGATGTGCGGACCTGGCCGGCGGCATCGGCGCTGGCGTACTCCTGGGGATAGGCCCACATGACCATGGGCAGCGGGCCGTCGAAGACCGAGTGCCCCGGCGGCAGATAGACGACTGCCGACATGGGAAGCCCGTCTTCCCGCTCGTAGGTTACCAGCTGCTTTTCCAGACCGGCCAGCTGGGGCGTGGGATGCGGAAAACGGGTCAGGGTGTCCAGGTCCGCCGAATCCAGATCCCGGGCGTAGTAGTTTGGGGGCTGGTTGGCGGATTCCCGTCTGGTGAGGAGGACCTCCAGCGAGTCATCGAGGAACATGATCGGGCGCTCGAACCATGGTGGCCGGGAGCGGAACAGCTCGCCGACCTGCCCCGATTCGAGGCTCATTCTCCTGAGAAAGGGCCGGTCGCCCTCGGGCGTAGCGCCGTCACCGCGGAAGAATATCCACTCTTCGGTCGGGTCGGTGACCAGGACCTCGCGGCCGCGGGAGTTACGGCGGGTCAGGGGCTCGCCGGGATCGGCGTAGGCGTCTTCAAAGCTGTACTCAAGCAGCAGCCTCCCACCCTCCGGTTCGGCGGGGGGCAGCAGCCACAAGCGGGAGGTTCTGGTTGGCCACCACCACTCCGACAGCAGCGAAAGGCTGTCGCTGCACCAGGTCAGGCCTCCGTAACGGAGTTCCGTTCTGGCCAGCGTGTCCGGCGGGCCGTCAAAGGGGGCGGACAGAATGAGAACCCTGTCCCGCAGCTCCGCGTCCGCGGATGCATCGCCGCCGTCCATGGCCTCCACCCAGCACAGCGCGGCGTCGGCATCTGCCCTCCAGTGGAAGCTGCGGGGCCCCGGGGCGACGCTTCCGAAAGCGATGGGTATCTCCTCCTGCAGCGGAAGGTCCGCAACTGTTCTTACCGCGTTTCCCGAGCTGTCCAGAATCCGAACCAGCTGTGGAAAGCGGTATGCGGGAACGCTGTACGACCATGGACGCTGAAGGGTCGAGACCAGGAGGTATCTGCCGTCGGGGGAGGAGGTGAAGAACCAGATCTTCTCCGGGCCGAAGAGCCTCTCCACCGAACCGTCCATGCCCACCCGGCAGAGCACGGAGGTCATGTGGTGGTCGAAGAGCCTTCCGTCATGGGGGGTCTTGAGAAGATCGGCGTAGGTTCGGGCCGGGGCGGTGGCTCCCCGGGACTCCCTGACCACCGGGCCGGCCGGTACGTCGGAAGGCTCGGGGCCCGGCCCCCGCTCGTCGGGGACCATGCAGCAGATGATGGACTCCCCGTCCGGGGCCCACTGGGGAAACTCGCTGGCCGCCAGGCTGAGGCGGGGTCCGGTCAGGCGCCTGGCGCGCGCGTCGGCCGATTCCACCAGCCAGAGCTCGCCTCCCGAGGGAGTCATGCGGATCACGAGCAGCGAGGTCCCGTCCGGCGACCACTCCGGATGCGTAAGCCACGAGCCCTCCGGGAAGCCCCGCACTTCACCGGCGAATCCGCCATCCATGCTGCGAATCTCCATGGAGCTGAAGTACCATTGCCTGGTGGGTGCGTTCCGGTCCACGTCTATTCTCAATCCCGCAAGCTCCGCCTCATCCACGGCCAGGTCTTCTATGGGAGGGTTGACCACCGGGTGCATCAGCAGAATCCATCTTTTTTCGGGCGATATGCGGACCCAGGGCGAACGGGGCGCGTCCACGACCTCCGCCAGCTCCTCCGGGGGAAGCCGGTAGAGGGGAATGGAATCGGAATCGACGGTTGTACCCGTAAGGCAGATCAGCGCCGTTGCCGCCGCGGCAGGGATCAAGGCCCACCTCCATGGCTCTTTGGGGTAACGCTCACAAGTCCAGGGGAACAAGTATTTTTGAGCGTATCGATGACGTCAACTGAAACGGTCTCGGAGTGGAATACTCCGCGGGTATTCCCCGGAACCCAAGCCCGGGCTGTTGCCTGTCATGGTCCGGATATCGGGTATCTCAAGACGGTTCCGTACCGCCCCTACTCCGGCGGAGCCGGAAGCGGTGTGAGGAAGTAGTCTCTATCGCCCGCCAGGGGACGGGCTCCTCCCCTGGCTGGATCGTATCCCAGCGTGGGGTCGCAGCCGGGGCGGTCGAACAGCGGCGCGTCGGCCGCTAAGGCGTACCTGTTGTAGGTGTCGACATCCCAGGTAGTGCAGAGTGCCTGGTAGGGAAAAGCCTCCGGATCCTGCCAGGCCAGCCCCTCCACGTTCCCGTGCATGTAGATGCCGGCGGCCCTCTCGTGCTCGGGGTCCATTCCGTCGCCGATTATCAGGATCACGTGGTTCACCGGCTCTGTCAGGCGAGCGCATCCGGCAAGCACAGAATAAAGATGTGTGTTGTCCACAATCCCTTCCACAGCGGGCGCCGGCGGCGTGCCCTCGCAGCTTCGAAGCAGCTCCAGGGCCCGCTCGGGGCCGGCGGCGGCAACGCTGACCAGCTCGTTGGTATGCACCTTGCAGCCCCATGTGACCTGGGCGTTGGGATAGGTACGATTCGGGTCCTCGCCCTCCATTGCCGGAAGCTCACCCCTACCCAGGGGGTTGTTCATGGCCAGTCGCATGTATCCGTTTGAATGGTCGGAGGTGACCAGCACGAGCGTGTTCTCCCGGCTCAGGGCGGCGGAGGTGTCGATGTAGCCCATCACATCGTCCACCGCTGTCTCCAGGTCCCACATGGAGCCGATCATCCAGTGGTAGTTGTTGTTGTGGCTGGCCCAGTCGATGTCCCCCTGCTCGAGCACGAGGAAGAAGCCCTGGTCGTCGCGGGAGAGGTAGTCCAGAGCGGCAACCGCCGTCTCCGCCAGAGTCGGGTTCTCCTCTGTGACCGGTTCGACCGCGCCGGTGCCATCCCCGGCGGGGACGGGCGGCTCGAAGCACCCCTGAGCCCCGCCGAAGAGACCGAACACGCCGACTCCGTCATCTGGGTCGAGGCCTTCCACCGCTTCGGCGAGGAGTACCGCCCCGTCCATGCCCACTGTCCGCTCGGCCAGTACGTAGCGCGTATCCCCCCGGACCAGCCTGTCGTAGTACTCGCGGGAGATGTGACCCCTGGAGTTGCTCCAGTCCGGGTTCTCCCAACCCGGGTGTCCGGCGCCGACTATCAGGTCCGCCAGGCCTCCTTCTATCATCTCTTCGGAAATGCCGGGTCCCGTACGCCCCTCGTAGCCGTCGTAGTAATGGTTGCGGTCGGGGCTGTGGGCCACGAAACAGGCCGGAGTGGCGTGGCAGAAGGGAACGGTGGATGCCACCCCCACGGCCCATCCCAGGGAGTCACAGCGCTCGCCCAGGTTGGCAAGTGCTCCGTCGGGCGGGTCCCCGGCCTCCCAGCAGACGTTGCCGGCCTCGGTCTTCTCGCCGGTGGAGATGGCCGTGCCTGCGGCCGCCGAATCGGTGGCCGGTATCCTTCCGTCCCCGACGTTCTCTTCCCCGGCCTCGGTTCCTTCGGCCGCGGAATCGGACGGCGTCTGCCCGTCGGACTCGCCACACGCCGCCGAGAGCATGAGCACGGCGGCCGTCAGGAGGGATGCACCATCTGCCCGCAGACCTTTCCTGCCGCACATCATGTCTCGTCCTTTCCGAGTACCCTCATGAGGAACCACACCGCAAGCAAACCCCTCTCTGTCAAGGCACCGTTGAGCACCCGGCGGCGGCCGCTACATGAACCTCTCGAAGCGGTCGGCTGCCGCGCCGCAGACGGGACACTTGCCCGGCGGGTCCGCCCGGGCGCAGAGGTAGCCGCAGACCCGACAGCGGTGGACCGGCAGCGCAAGCTCGCCGGATACCCTCTCCGGACCGACCGATTCCCTGTTCTGCGGCCGTTGGGACGGGTCGGCCGGTCTCCTCTCCGGAACCGCCCCCAGCTCCTTCTCGCCGTCGCGGACCTCGTCGGAGACGTACAGCCCGCAGTAGCAGGCGCCGTGCTCCACCAGGTCGGCGTCGCGGTAGTCGCAGGGGCAGATGATGTCCAGATCGTTGTCCCGCTCGCCGTCGGCCAGCCTGCAGGGGCATGCCATGTAGCCGTAGCGGTCGATGTTGGTGACCAGGCCCTCCATGAGCTGCATCGTGAACTCCCGGTCGGGGTTGAGGTTGTAGCCACCTTTCGCGGCCTGCTTCTTCAGCTTGTCGTAGAGCTTCTCGGCCCGTTTCCCGACGCTCACTGGTCCACCCCCAGAGCTTCCCGCAGCCTTTCGGGGTTGTGCCCGGCCACAACGGTTTCGCCATCCACCACGACGGTTGGGAAGCTTCCCACCGGGTTGTGCCTCTTCATCTCCTCGACGGCCTCGGTCCTCTCGCTGCCGCTGCGCCTGTCCACGTAGACGTAGGAGTACTCCACCCCCAGGCTGTCCAGCAGCTTCCTTGTCTTGCGGCACCAGACGCAGGTGCTCAGGGCGAAGAGCACTACCTTGCCCCTGTCCTCCCCGTCCACATGTGTCAGGTCCATGCACGACCTCCAGTCGGGTTGGCCATTTTCGGTCTTGAGACTCCCTCCACCCTAATCCCTGCAGGGGGGTTCGGCAAGGAAATCTGGTGAATCGTCTATTCGGCGCATAGCACGAATACCTCGGAAGGGAGATAGCATACGGCACGACATACAGAGGCTCCGGCCGTTGACGGAAAAGGGTTCTGCAGGGACGGGCCGCATCCCCCCGAAGAGATGGCCGGTGTCACGGAAACCGCCGACAGACGAATGTCCTATTCGCTTCGGATCAGGTATCCGGCGGTGACCTCGGGGTGCCTGTATCCGTAGCGTCTTTCCGGCCTTCTGCCCTTGTAGATGGCATGCTCTGGGCAGAAGCTGATGCAGGCGTTGCAGCCCTCGCAACGGTTGTGCCAGACCGGTCTTCCCATTTCGTCGCGCGTGATGTCGCCGGATGGGCAGATTTTCACGCACAAACCGCACGACGTGCAGTTCTCGTTTGCGTGGAAGGCGTTGTCCGCCTTGCGTATTCCCTTGGAGAACAGGGGGTGAACCAGCCTGGCCAGCAGTCCGTAGAGGCCGCCCCCCCTTCCCTCCAGCATGGTTATTCGGTCGATAACGCCGCCGGCGATGGATTGCAGCGAGCTTTCCGCCCGCTCCAGCTTTGCAGATGCCTTGGGCCCTGGCTCCTGAGGCTTCTCCCGCAGCCTGGAGTTGGAGGGCATTACGACGTCGAAAAGGGCGTCCGGGCGCTGTCCCGCCGCCGCGGCCAGCTTCTCGAACTGGCGCAGAGCGTTTCCGTAAACGCCGGCATGGGTGGCAACGCAGAAGAGGTAGTCGGCTTCGATGCCTTCCAGCCCCTCCATCAGCTCCCCGACCAGTACCGGCATGCCGCCGGCGTAGACGGGGAAGGCAAAGCCCACAACGTTGTCCTCGACATGGATTGCCTGATCCCGCAGGCGATCGGTTATGTGCACCAGCCTGGTGTCCCCGATCCTGTCTCCGATGCTCCGGGCAGCGTGGTAGCTGTTGCCGGTTCCGCTGAACCAGTATATCGTGCTGCCCATCTTCTGCCTTTCGTGCGTGAGTCTACTCTTCCGACCTGTTCTCTTCGTCGTCCGGCTCCACGTGCACCACCGCTTCCAGTATATCACATTCGCACTCCTCGACCTTCTCCTGGACGGCGGTGGCGATGCGGTGTCCCTGGGCTACGGACAGGTCAGGGTCCACCAGAATGTGGACGTCCAGCGTCAGCGCTCCGGCCATCTTCCTGACCCTGAGCCTGTGCGATGAATGAACCCCCGGGACCCCGTCGATGGTTCGTCCTATCCGTCGGACCATCTTTCTCCCCGGTGCCCGGTCGATGAGCTCTTCCACAGCGTCCTTTACCAGCTTCACGGCGGTCACGGCCAGAAATGCCGCCAGCAGGGCGGCGGCGAACCGGTCGAGGAAAGCCCACCTCTGGCCCCCGAAGGTGGCCCCGGCGATTCCGGCGGCCGCGGCCAGGGAGGTGAAGGCGTCTGTCCTGTGGTGCCAGGCGTTGGCCACAACCGAGGGGTCCCTGGCTTTCCGCCCCACTCTCTTCGTGACATGGTACAGGAGCTCCTTGGGAACCATCGAGCCCACGGCCACCAGCAGCGGCAGCAGGCCCACCTTGATTTGGTGGGGCTGTCCGTAGGAAGCTATGGCGTCGTAGGTGATCCAGCCGGCCGTGACCAGGAGCGAGACACCCACCACTATGGAGACCAGGGTGGCCACCCTCCTGTGTCCGTAGTGGTGGTGGTCGTCGGCCGGCCGTCCCGAGAATCGCAGACCCAGCAGCACAGTCGCGTCGCTGGCCAGGTCCGACACCGAGTGCAGTCCGTCGGCAAGCAGGGCCCGAGCCCCGGTAAGCAGGCCCACGGTTACCTTGACGGCCGCCAGTCCGACATTCGTGGCCAGTCCCAGGAGGGTAACTTTCTTCGGGGTCATCAGTAACCCAGCTCCGGGTCGACACTGTGAGGCACCGGCTTCCCCGCTGCTGCCGCCTCTATCAGGCGGCCCAGGTAATGGACCCGGCGCGACTCCAGCTCGGCTACGTTCATAGCGCCGCCCCTGTGCGGGCTCATCACCACGTTGTCCAGCTTCCCGAAGGGAAAGTCGGAGGGATCGGTGCCGGTTCTGGATTCCGCGCCACGGGGGTAGCTGTACCAGACATCGATGCCGGCCGCACCGATCACCCCGTCCCGGAGGGCCTCGTACAGAGCCTTCTCCTCCACCAGCGTCCCCCGGCCCACATTGACCAGCACCGCCCGTTGCCGCATCGAAGACAGCCTGTCCGCGTCCATAATGCCCCGCGTCTCGTCGGTGAGGGGAAGCGAGAGCACAACCGCATTCGCCTCGACCAGCTGTCCGTCCAGGGCCGACGGCGGAAGCACGGGAGCCCCTTCGCGCACCTCTCCCGGCTTCACGTGACGGGCGATTCCCACCACGTTCGCCTCCATCGCGATGCAGGTGCGGGCCACCCTGCGTCCGATCTCGCCCATCCCCACCACCAGTATGCGGCTTCCACTGATCAGCATGGCGTTTTCAGGCGAGTAGCGTATGGTCCAGTCGCCTTTACGGAGGTTCCGGTCCGCCCGGACGATGCGCTTGGCCGCCGCCAGAAGAAGGCCTACGGCCAGCTCGGCGGCAGCGGGGGCGTTGTGGTGTATGTTGTGAACCGCCAGATGCGGGAACTCCTCCAGGAGCTCCCGGATCGATGCCGGAAGACCCGCCCAGGGAATCACGAGCCAGCGAAGTGAAGGGACATCCAGCATTTCCCTCTCGGGACGGCCGCACACGAGCATCTCGTAGTCTTCCGGGCCGTGTGATCCGGTGTGCAGCTCAGCGCTGCCAGCGGTGATTTGCCTCAGCTCCCGAAGGGCGTCTCGGCCCCACTCGCCCGGCATGTATACCCTGAGCATGTATTCCCTTCCGCGGACCCAGTGCAAATCTAGCACAAGCATTGCTCCCCGTGAACCGCACCCGGTAGGATACGGATGTTCGTGACAACTGCAGCGGGTTGTCTCCGAAAGGGTGATCGGCCGAATTGCAGGCGTACGGAGGGCTGCGATGTTTCCTGGCGGAATTGTACGGGGCAACGGGCGGCAAGGTGCTGCCGGCAGCGCCTGCCGGAAGAAGATCGATCCTCCGCGTTCCTGCGGAGTCCCGAGTTGACCACCGGTTCTTCGAGTGCGACGGTTTACGTCGATGCCGACGCATGTCCCGTGAAGTCCGAGGTCTACAGGGTAGCCAGACGGTACGGCCTTTGCGTCGTCGTGGTGTCGAACTCCTGGATGCGCATCCCTCCGGGAAGCTGGGTGACCCTGCAGGTAGTGGACAGGGGCGAGGGGGTGGCGGACGACTGGATAGCCGAAGCGGTGAGCAGGGACGACATCGTCGTCACCGGCGACATACCCCTGGCCCGGCGCTGCATAGAGGCCGGCGCTCTGGTGATGGGCCTGCGCGGAAGGCCCTTCACCGCGGAGAACATATGCTCGGCCCTGGCGACCAGGGATCTGATGGCCGGCCTCCGCGATCAGGGGATAATGGAGGGGGGCGGTCCCTCTCCCTTCGGGAGGAAGGACCGCTCGCGGTTCCTGGAGGCCATGGACGAGATGGTCAACGCGGTGCTGGCGGGCAGAGCGGACCGGTACCGCTGAGGAGGCCGAGGCCGTTCGAACAGGTGGCTCGAGACGAGCCTGTGGTGTACACCCTCTGGCGGAGTGACAGCTTGATGTCGTAGGCCGGTATCCCGTCTTGCCGGTCGATCGGAACCTCCCACGGGAGGGCCTCTGCGCCCTGTCGCTTCAGTTGCCGGCCCACGTTCGGGGCTCGGGATGTCGAAGACCGGCCGGTCCAGTGTTTCCTTCAGGGCCCGGACGTTGCCGGTTGGGTCCACGGCCAGGTACGTCGCCGGCAGTCTGCAGGACGGGGGATCGTTGCTTCGGTCCTGCGTGCCGCCTCCAACGGCTCTTTCCCGCAGTCGGTATATTGCCCTTTACCGTTCGGACCGATCAACGCAGTTTTTGTGCGGATCGTGCGTACTCCATGGTTTGACGTTACCGGGGAGATGGAGGAACATGATGGAAGCGCTGAGCGGCTTTCTGCAGGAGGTCGGCTGGCAGGACAGGCTTCTCGATCTGGTGAAGATAGTGTTCATACTGGTTCTGGCCTGGGGGGCCAGGCTGGCCCTGCGAAAGGCCATGGACAGGATGGAGGGCAGGCTGGTCCGTCGGCACGAGAAGGAGGGGGAGCCGCCCTCGGAGGTGGGCAAGCGCGTTTCCACCATCATGAAGCTGGTGCGTCAGGCCGTATCGATCGTATTCTGGGGCATGGTGTTTCTGATAGTGCTCCGCGAGCTGGGCGTGAATATCGCCCCCCTCCTCGCTGGCGCCGGAATACTGGGCCTGGCCGTGGGGTTCGGCGCGCAGAACCTGGTTCGGGACATCATATCGGGGCTGTTCATGCTCCTGGAGGACCAGGTCCGGGTGGGTGACGTGGCCATCATCAACGGAACCGGCGGCTTCGTGGAAGAGGTCAACTTCCGCACCCTGGTGCTTCGTGACCTCGGCGGCGTGGTGCACGTATTCCCCAACGGCGGCATAACGAGTCTGAGCAACATGACCCACGACTGGTCGGCCTACGTCTTCGAGATCGGGGTTGCCTACAAGGAGGACACCGACCGGGTGGTCGAGGTAATGGAGGAGGTCGGCGCGGAGCTGCGGGCGGACGAGTACTTCGGCAAGCTGATACTGGAGGATCTGGAGATATTCGGTGTCGACAAGTTCGACAGCTCCTCGGTGGTGATAAAGGCCCGCCTCAAGACCAGGCCGGTGAAGCAGTGGGAGGTGGGCAGACAGTACCTCAGAAGGCTGAAGTACGCCTTCGACGAAAGGAATATAGAGATTCCGTTCCCCCACCAGAGCCTCTACTTCGGCGAGGCCAGCAGACCCATAGAGCTTAAGCTGGTGGGCGGCCGGGAGGAGCTTTCGGCCGCAGCGGCCGACTGACCGTAAGGAGAGCCTTGCGGCCGTTGGACATTGTCCAGATTATCTGTCTGGGAGGTGAGGCCGGATGACTGCGCCCAGGTCGGTTCTGAACGGTCTGCTACAGGCCTACTGGGATTCGCAGGAGCACGGCCGCCGGGAGCTGCTCGAGAGGGTTTGGACGGAGTTGGGCGGCCGGGGGGCGGTCCTCATAACGGACATGTCCAGGTTCTCCAGGATCACCCGCGAGCTGGGCATCGTCCACTACCTGGCCATGATCCGCTGCATGCAGAGAACGGTCTCTCCGCTGGTGGAGTCCCGGGAAGGAATGGTCGTGAAGCTGATGGCCGACAACTGCTTCTCCCTCTTCACCGATGTGCCGCAGGCCCTGGAGGCGGCTATGGCCATGGTCGGCGCGGTGGGAGCGGTGAGCACCAGCAGGCCGGAGGATCCTCCTCTGGAGGTCTGCTCCGGCCTCGACTGGGGCAGGCTGCTCCTGGTCTGCTCCGAGGATGAGGACCGCAGGGTCTGCGACTACTTCGGCGATCCGGTGAACGTGGCCAGCAAGCTGGGAGAGGATCTGGCGGGTCCCGGTGAGGTTCTGATAACCGGAAGGGCCATGGAGCGTGTGCCGGCGGACGCCGTGCCGAAATGCCGGGAACGGAGGTTCCGCATATCGGGCTTGGAGATCGACGCCTTGTCGGTACGCCCCGCCTCGAAGACAGCCTTTGCCTGCAAGCCCAGAGGCCCGATGCGGAGATCTGAGTGACCGTCATCATGGCTGTCCTGTTTGTGTATAATCCTGAGTAGGGTATCCGTGCGATCATGATCGGAAGCGCCATAAAGAGGGGAACCCGTTGAACGAGGTAACGGTAGTTGGTGCGGGCCTTGCCGGAAGCGAAGCCGCATGGCAGCTGGCCCGAGCCGGCATACCGGTGAGGCTGGTGGAGATGCGCCCTGCGCAACAGACCCCGGCGCACAGCACCGGGCGTCCGGCCGAGCTGATCTGCTCCAACTCCCTGCGGTCGAAGTCAATGTCCAACGCCGCCGGGGTTCTGAAGGAGGAGCTGCGCCGCGCCGGCTCGCTGCTCATCGACGTGGCAGACCGCACCTCGGTTCCCGCGGGAATGGCGCTGGCGGTGGACAGGGACCTGTTCTCCAGAGGCGTAAAGCAGCGTCTGGAGGCGGAACCGCTGATCGAGATCGTAAGGAGGGAGGAGAAGGAGGTGCCGCCTCGGTGCGCGATAGTCGCCACGGGCCCCCTCACCGCCGGAGCCCTGGCCTCCAGTCTCGTGGAGCTGACCGGCGTGGAGAGTCTCTACTTCTACGACGCCATAGCCCCGGTCGTAGACGAGGAGAGCATCGACCGCTCCAGGGCCTTCCTTCAGTCCCGGCACGAACCGGTGGGTGAGGGCGACTACCTGAACTGTCCCTTCTACCGGGAGGACTACGAGGCTTTCGTACGCGAGCTCCTGCAGGCGGAGAAGGTTCCCCTCAAGCGGTTCGAGCGGGAGATACACTTCGCCGGCTGCATGCCGGTGGAGGCCATCGCAGGCCAAGGCCTGGAAACGCTGGCGCACGGGCCAATGCGCCCGGTCGGCATCAGGGACCCCCGCACCGGCAAGCAGCCGTACGCCGTGGTTCAGCTGCGCATGGAGAACCGGGCCGGCACCGCCTGGAACATGGTGGGCTTCCAGACAAAGCTCACCTACTCCGAGCAGCGTCGCGTCTTTCGAATGATCCCGGGTCTGGAGGAAACCGAGTTCCTCAGGTACGGGTCCATGCACCGCAACACCTTCGTGGACGGGCCGGAGGTCCTGGACGAAAGGTTGAGGCTGAAGAGCAGGCCCGGCGTGCGTCTGGCGGGCCAGATAACCGGTGTGGAGGGCTACATCGAGTCCATCGCTTCGGGATTCCTGGCGGCGGCCTTCACCGCTTCGGAGGCTCTGGGGGCGGAACTGGAGCCGCCACCCAGGGAGACGGCCCTGCGCTCCCTCTTGGCCTACGCCACCCGACCGGGAAAGGGCACCTTCCAGCCCAGCAACATCAACTTCGGCCTCTTTGCTCCCATTGAGAAGAGGATGCGGAAGCGGGAGCGCAGAAGGGAGTACGGTCGAAGGGCACTGGAGAGCCTGGGCCCCTGGCTGGATTCACTGCACCGCGTGCTGGACCCGCTCAGCTGAGCAGCAGCTTCAGAACGCTTCCCAGAACGGCGACCACCAGCACGGCCTTTATCCACCTCTCTCCCCTGCTGATGTTGAAGACGGTGCCCATCCAGCCGCCCAGGGCGTTGCCGGCCGTGAGGACCAGCGCCGGAAGCCAGTAGATCTTGCCCCCCAGGAGGAATACGGCAATTGCGGGAACGGTGTAGATGCCGACTATCAGAACCTTCAGGCTGTTCGTCCTCACCATGGAGAGTCCGCCGAGGTTGTGGAGCAGCATGATGATCAAGAATCCCACTCCGGCCTGTATGACCCCGCCGTATACGCCGACCAGAAAGAATAGGGCCGCGAGGAGCCCCTTTCTGCGAGGGGTCTCGCCGTTGGCCGCGCTGCTGCGCTTCAGCAGTATGGCCGCCAGCACGGCCAGCATGACGGCCGCCAGCAGGGTGCGCATCTGGGCCTCGTCCATACGGACCGCGATCCCGGCCCCCAGGAGCGCGCCCCCGACCGCAGGAAGCGCCAGCATCAGCCCGAGCTTGGGCTGGAATAGGCCCGAATGCCGGAATCGGCTAATGGATACGATGTTCTGCCCCAGTATGGCTATTCGGTTGGTTCCGTTGGCGACCGTCGGCGGAAGGCCGAGGAAGATCAGCGCGGGCAGTGTCAGCAGGGAACCGCCGCCGGCGGAGATGTTAATGAAGCCGGCCAGGCAGCCGGCTGCCAGGAGCAGCAGGAGTCGCAGAGGCTCCAATTGCCCTCCGTGGGCTGGGGTGGCGTCAGCAATCGAATCATCAAGATACCCCTCCCGATGCCGGGGGACAAGACCCTCCGGGAAGCGGTTGGAGCGGTCTAGACGAAGGCGGGGCTTTCGCGGCGGCAGGCGCCCGAGGAGAGCTTTTCGGCCAGGGCGATATCACGCAGCTGTCGCAGAAGGAGCATGGCCCTCTTTCCCCGATACCTTCCGGGCAGTATTCGGTCGATTACCAGCCAGAGACCATCGTTGGAGATTGCTACTCTTCCCGGGCCGGTACGGCCGCTGAGGTACTCGCTGTCCAGGCCCATCGGCGAGCTGGTGGTTCGCAGATGACCGTCGACGATCTCGCAGGCGAAGCAGGGAGGCTGCGAGATGACTCCGGTACGCAACAGCACTCGGCCGTCGTGCAGGATCTGTACGCCGCTGCTGACGTCCCGGTCGTTCCTCCGACCCCGGAGCACCTGAGAGGAAATGACGTCGCCGGGACCAACCGCACTGGCAGCGGGAAGGCCGAGTCTCTGCTCGCCGTGGAGCTTCAGGCCGGCCTCGGCCAGGGTTCTGCCCGAAGGGAACCTCCTGTCGTCCAGCCGCCCCCTGTAGCCGCGAAGCGTAGAGGTCATCAGAAAGGCGACGGAACCGGTTCCGTCGCGGCCCACGGCGAACGGGTCCCAGACCATCAGCCCGGCCGTGACAGCTGCCAGGAGGCTACGCAGCCACCGCGACCAGCCGGACCCTCCGGTCTCGAGGATGCAACGCAGCTCCGCCGAAGGGCGGCAGGGCTCCGTTGCCGCAGCGGTCGGGATGCTCAGCTCTTCCAGCGCCTTCGAGATTTCTCGAATGGTTCCCCCGCTCACCGGCCAGACCATCGGCTCCTCCTTTCCCCCCTCGACCGCTTCGCATGCAGACTGGTCCGCCGCTGTTAAACCCCTATTAAGGAAGGTTTAAGTTCTCGATTGGGGGTGGCCGGGGCGACGGCCGGCTTGCATCTTCGGTTCGGAGGTGGACATGGGCTGGCTTCGATACGCCCTTCCGGGACTGCTGGCACTGGTGGCCGTACTGGTGACCCTGTCGCTTCTGAAGAGAAGGGCCTTGGAGGATCTCAGACGGAGGCTGGCCGGCCGGACGATCGTGCGAATAGACCGCAGGGCCAATTTCTTCGGCGTCGAGTCGAAGGGTCAGGCGCAGCTGCGCGGCAACGGGGTTCTGGTGCTTACGTCCGGCCAGCTCGTCTTCGAGATGCTTCTGCCCAGAAGGGAGATGGTCATGGACCTTTCCAGGGTCAGGCGTCTGGCCAGTGTGAGAAGCCATCTTCACAAGTCGGTGATGAGGCCGCTGCTTCGCGTGGAGTTCGATGACGGCGCCGGGGGAACGGATGCCGTGGCATGGTATGTGCGCGATGTTGACGAATGGATCACCGCGATAGCGGCGCTGTGCGAATGCGAGGTGGAGGGCGCATAAGCCTCCGACCTTCCGCCATCCTCCTCCTCCGGGCGGAAGGTGGGGCCAGGCCGTGCTAGGCCCCTGCGGCCTGCGCCTTCGAGTCGTCCGGGCTCTCGTCGATCAGGCCCATCTTCTCCAGTCTGGCGAGTATGGCCTGATCGGTTCTGCCCAGGACCCTGCCTATGGCCTCTACCTCACTGCCGTTCTCGAAACGGGACCGAAGTGTCTCCTCGTCCTCTTCGGTCCAGCGTGAGAAGGCGCGGGGATGCTCTTTGCGCAGGGTGTCTCCCGGGAGGTCGCCCCGGTCCTCGATGGCCCTGAGAGCCTCTTCTCCGGCGCGGTCCACCTGTTCCAGCAGACCGCTGATGTCCTCCTCGAAGACCATCACCCGGGACTGCTCGAAGCCCTGGTCGCCCCGGCGGCGCGACTCGGTGAGCACCATGTAGAAGCGGCCGTTGACCGCCTGGCGCACGTCGATGAAGTAGCAGACCTTACCCGAGGTATGCCTTCCGGAGTGGACCGTGGTGCGTGAAGCGTTGCTCTGCATAACCTTCCTCCTTTCACTGAACACCAGTTCACCTACTCCTATTGTACCCGGGAATCCGAACCTTTTCAAGGGGGGAACAAAAAGTGACGGGCAGGTATATATACATCGGGTGAGATGATTGACGGTCTGCCCAAAACAGGGTGAACGATTCGAATCATCTGCCTGTCCCCCCTCTTCCCTCCAGAGGGGGGACCCCTCCGGGGAGGGGCGCCGCCTCCTTACCGGCAGCCGACCCCTGCGGAAAGGGCGTCCCTCCCCACTTCCTGAGAAGAGGCCGCCGGCATCGGCGGCCTCTTCAGTTCAGTACCGTACCGATGGAGAAAGGGCCGGGTCTCCCCGGGGAGGCCCGGCCCCGCTACGTGTGTGCCGGTCCTACCTGGTGACCACCAGCTTCGCGGTTGCCGTGCTGCCTCCGTCGATGACGCGCAGCAGGTGCACGCCCACCGGCAGCCTTCGGGCACCCATGGAGAAGGCGGCGGCGCCCTCCGCATCTACGTCCCGGCGAAGAAGGCACCGGCCGGAGAGGTCGTAGACCTCCACCACTGCCGGGCCGCCCAGGTTCCGTGAGAGGCTGACGGTTACCGATTCCGAGGCAGGATTGGGCGCCAGGCCCACGGTGAGCCCGCTGCCGGCGGTCTCCGCAAACCCGTCCCCCGAGACTCCCTGTCCCACCGGCTCCGCCAGGTACGCCACCGTGGCGATGGCGCCCTTTATGCAGTTGGTGCCGAAGGGGAAGTACTCCAGGTAGTTGTCGAGTATGTCGGATGTCTGGTGGTAATAGGGGTTGCCGTAAACATCGACCTCGATATTCAGAAGCGCGGAATACCCCTCGTCCCAGAAGGAGGAGTGATCACTGTAGGTCATGCCCGGGTTGTGGTCGACGTTTTTTTCCAGGACGGGCACGTACGTGTCGGTGATGGCGTCCATCGCCAGGGCAAGTCCCGTGGACTGGGTATCGTAGACCACCCACAGCTGGTCGCTTCCGGTGGGGCCGTAGTAGAGCATGTCCATGTTCACCACGCCCAGAATATCGTCTCCGGCCGCGGAGGCCTGCTCGGCGTAGTAGTCGCTGCCGTACAGCCCCTGCTCCTCCCCGCCGAAGGCCAGGTAGCGGACCGTGTACTTGAAGTCGTACCCGGACATCACCCGTGCTGCCTCCAGGACTCCGGTGGAGCCGCTTCCATTGTCGTCGGCGCCGGGGGCGTCCGTATTGGGGTAGGGCGATGTGGAGTCAAGGTGTCCGCAGATTATGTAGATCTGGGTGGAATCCTCCGTCCCGGGCTGCTCGGCTATCACGTTCTGGCAGTCGTAGCTGCCCATGGAGAAGGTCTGCTGCTCCGCCGCCAGCCCGTAGGCCTCGAACCTCGACTCCATCCAGTTGCAGGCGCTGTCGTAGTTGTCGGTGCTGGAGTACCTGGTCTGGTAGTCCTGCAGGTGCTGGGTAACGGCCAGTATGCTGTCCTCCGACACGGCATCGACTATGTCCGCCACCTCGTCGTCGTAGCCCCTGTCCGTGAGGGGTATGGTCGACGGGGCGGAGATGTGCCTCTCCTCCAGCGGCCCGATGAAATGCACGCCCTCCATCATCGGCGGAGTGGCGGCGTCGGGGACGTCGATACGGACGATAGCGGTCCGGCCCCTGTGAAGGACGATCTCGCCCAGCGTCCGAAGGCCTTCTATGCCGGATTCGTCGCGAAGGGTGGCCAGACGGTATGCCCCCAGCTCTCCGGCGGGGTCGTCCAGAACCTCCGTCCTCTCGGCCGGAAGAACGTCCGGGTCTCCCAGAAGCACCACGAAATCGGTTCCAACGTGAACAACCATGGCTCCGCCCGCCCATTCACTTCCAGTAAGTGCGCGGGTGTCGCAGTCGAGGCTGAAAAGCGCGTCTGCGGATACGGCGAATACCGCTCCCAGCAGGAGCAGCACGGCAAGATGCTTGATCATCGTTTCCCCCAGGCAGGTTTGCTGCGGCCCACTTCTTCACACTCAATTACTACTGAATGCCCCACAAGATGTCTATGAATTACAACCGCCCCGCGTGAAAGCGGTTCCGCTCCAACGGCCCGACCTAGAGGAGGATCGGTCTCACCCCGCCGGCGAACCTGTTCAGCAGCATCAGGCAGAAGAGCAGCATCGGCAGGGACGCATAGCGCACGAACAGCCTCTCCGTCTCCCTGCGCGGCCGGACGTCCCATCTTCTCATAAGGGGCCGGAGGACGGAGGCGAGAAGCAGGAAGAAGAGGGCAAGGTCGAAGATCCTGCCGCCGCTGGCCGCCAGCCGGAACGCGAAGCGCATCTGCGCTTCCCGGCCCATGGTCCACAGCACCAGTCTCTCGGCCAGCAGCGTGACCGATGCGAAGCGCCATACGCAGAATGCCATTACGAGGAGGAATAGCCTTACCGGCCAACTCCTCCTTCCGGATATGCCCATGAGGAAGCCGCACAGCTGGGTGAACAGGGCGAAGCCCCAGAGGTAGAGTATTCCCGCCCGCCACCTGATTAGGATCATGCCCAGGGCCGACCCCTGATTCATTCGCAGCGCGTTGAGGATCATGCCGGCGGCCAGGAGTGGCAGCAGCGCCGCGGCCCGGGGTATCACCTTTGCCGCCAGGAGCTTCCATCGTCCGGTTGGCAGCGAGAGCAGGTACTCCGTCGCACCGTCCCTCTCCTCCCGGTCGAACATGTTGTAGGCCAGGGAGGCGGCGGAGACCAGAATGAACAGATCCATTCCGTTGGACAGGTACTCCATCAGGGTTACTCCAGACCTGTACAGGCTGTTGTCCAAGAGGTAGAGCGCCGGTACCAGCGTGAAGAGCATGAGAATCCAGGACAGCTGCCGCAGGGTTTCGGTTGTCTCGGCCTTCAGGATCGCAGTCTGCATCGGACTCCCTTCTTTCATCCCGCAAGTGCCGTCGCCGCGGGCCAGGCTAGCACTGCCATGGGTACGAGTGCCAGTTTGGTGAACTCGCGCTCTCTCTGGGCAACGGGTCGCAGATCCCAGCTTCTCATTGCCCACAGCACCAGCATCAGCAGGACAACAGATGGCGGAAGCAGCTTCAGCGGATCGGAGGTAGCGAAGAGAGGGAGGGGCTGGAAGAAGCGCGCGGGCGTCGCCGCCAGCACGAATACGCTGGCTCCCATTGCCAGGACCATCAGCCTCGAAGCCCAACGGCCTCCCCCCATGGTTCCAAGTAGGAAGCCGCTTACCAGGATGAAGCCCAGGAAAACCAGCAGTCCGGCGGTGTCGTAGAACCAGAGGCCTCCCTTCGCCGCAGTCGTTCCCACCAGGTACAGGACCAGGAGAACGCCCAGGCGGGGCAGGGATTTCGCAAACAGAATCCGGGCCGGACTCACCGGAAGGCCGAGCAGGTACTCCTCCGCTCCGTCCGACCGCTCCGCGGAGAACATCCTCCAGGACGAGACGCCAGCGGCGATGAGCCAGAGAATGGCGAATCCGCCCGTCATATACTCGACCAGGCCGGTTCCGGTTTGCAGCGCTTCGTGGTCGACGGCATGCACGACAGGCATCAGCGCGAGAAGGGCCATGACAGTACCGGCCTCCCCCAGCGCCCTCATGGTCTCCCTACGAAGCATCGTACTCGTTCCCCATGAAGGCGGTGAGTATCTCGCTGAGATCCATGCCCTGCACGGATCCCGGCGGTGGCTCGGCATCCCCGGGACGGTAGGGGTAGACGACGTGCCTGCGCTCTCCGAGGATCGTTTGGGTTCCAAGGATGGGGCAGTCCGGTGTAAGGCCCTCGGCGGCGACGCTCCTGGTACAGGCCTTGAGATCCTGAACGCGCTCATCCAGACGGACGCTCTCATGCCCCAGGAAGATCACCCGGTCCACTATGTTCTCTATCTCGTGGAAGTTCAGATTCACCATCAGAATTGCCGGTCTGCAGCGGTCCATCACGCCTATCAGCTTCTCGAAGACCAGTCCCCGCAGGAAGGGGTCGACTGCGTGCAGCACCTCGTCGATAAGCGCCAGCCGTGGCTTAGTGGAGAGCACGATGGACAGCTGCACCAGAACCCGCTGGCCCACCGACAGGTCGCTTATCCTGTCGGAGGTCTCCACACCCGCGCTCCTGGCCAGAGACATGTCGGCAGCAGCCGTTCCGAATATCCCGGCATGGAAGTCCGCGGCCTGCTGCACCGTCATGCTCTCGTAGATGCTCAGGCTCTCCGGCAGGTAGGCGATACTGCGTCTGGGATCGCTGCCAGGGGGGAGACCGTGGTCTACGCTTCCCGACCCGGGCCTCAGAACCCCGGCCAGCAGCCGGAGCAGAGTGCTCTTGCCGGTCCCGTTGGGGCCGGTGAGCATTACCGTCTCCCCGGCGTCTATGCGGATGCTCAGGTTGTCCAGGATTCTGTTCGATCCGTAGGAGAATCCGATATCATTGGTCGCGATCATCGTCTGCTTCACCTTTCAGCTCCATGGAGACGGCGTTCAGGATCCTGTCGGAGTCGGCGCCCAGGGAAGCGGCCCGGGAAACGTATTCCCGCGCCAACCTGTGCAGGATTGTCTTCCGCCTGTCCTCCAGGCCTTTGGGAGGGTCGGACACGAATACTCCGAGGCCCCTGCGCGCCCTGACGACTCCGTCGTCCTCCAGCTGCCGGTAGGCCCTGGCGACCGTGTTCGGATTCAGCTTCAGCGAGGCCGCCAGCTCCCTGATGGACGGAAGCTTGTCACCGGGCTGCAGACGCCCGGAGACTACCCGCATGATGATGCCCCGCCGGAGCTGCTCGTACACCGGAACCGCCGACCTGGAATCGATCTTCAGCAAATCATCTCCCTTCAACTGTACTAGAATACTAATACAGCGATACAGATTGTCAAAGAGGCTCTTTTCAGGATCGTCCCTACTTCCTAGGTTCATTCCATCAAAAGGGGAGGAGTGCACATGCTTCTGGCGATATTCATAGTCTACCTGGCCGTGGTCCTGGGCATCGGTCTCTGGACGTCCCGGACATCCAGGACGGAGAGCGACTACGTCCTGGGAGGCGGCAAGCTGTCCGGGACGACACTGGCCTTCTCGGAGAGGGCCACCGGGGAATCCGCCTGGCTGCTGCTGGGCCTTACCGGCCATGCCTACGCGGAGGGCATCAGCTGCATCTGGATAGCACTGGGATGCGTTACCGGCATACTGTTCATCTGGTTCGCCATGTCCCGCAGGCTCCGGGCCCTGACGGAGGAGACGGGAGCCCTGACAGTACCGGGCCTGCTCTCCCGCAGGTTTCCGGGGGCCGAGCGGCCCATCGGTCTTCTTTCGGCCATAATAGTGATCTTCTTCTTCCTGTTCTACATAGCAGCGCAGTTCAGCGGCGCCGGAACCGTACTGGAGAAGACATTCGGCCTCGATCCCACCAGCGGAGTGCTCATCGGATCCATAGTAGTGACCCTGTACTGCCTCCTGGGTGGTTTCATAGCGGTGGTGGTGACCGATCTGATACAGTCCATACTGATGATCATCACCCTGGTGGTTCTCCCCGTAGTGGCGCTGTTCGTGGTGGGGGCCCATGACCTGAGCATGGGGGCGGCGCTGCGGGAGGCCGGTCCGGCCCTGTCCACCCTCACCGCAGGCAAGGGCGGGCTGGCCGCCGTGCTGTTCGTCCTCAGCGGCATGAGCTGGGCCCTCGGCTACACCGGTCAGCCGCAGCTGTTGACGCGCATGATGGCCATGCGGAGCGACGAAGACGTGAAGAGGGCCAGATGGGTGGCCGGAGCCTGGACGCTGCTGGCCTACACCGGGGCCATGCTCATCGGGATCACGGGATTCACCCTGGTCAAGGGAGGAGTGCTGGGATCGGAAGCGGCCACGCTGGCCGCGGACGCCGAGAAGATACTGCCGGTGATGATCATGGGTCTGCTGACCCCCATACTGGCCGGCATACTCCTGTCCGGAGCGGTCTCGGCAATGATGTCCACGGCGGACTCCGAGCTGCTGGTCTGCTCCTCGGCCGCCAGCGAGGACGTGGTGGCCAACATGGCCAGCCGCAGGCCGGACGGACGCAAGCTGCTCTGGGTAACCAGGGCCATGACACTGCTGATCGGCGGAATAGCCCTGCTGCTGGCGCTGGCCATGGAGGAGACCGTATACAGCTTCGTCTCGTACGCCTGGGCCGGACTGGGGGCCTCCTTCGGCCCGGCCCTGGTGCTTCTGCTCTTCTGGAAGCGGCTGTCCCGCTACGGCGTGTACGCGTCACTGATATGCGGAGCACTCGGTACCGTGGTCTGGAAGAACTGGCTGCTGGTGCCCACGGGGGTATCGGAGAGGCTGGGCGCCTACGTCTTCAGCTTCCTGATGGTGGTCATCGTCTCGCTGCTGCTTCCCGAGCGCAGGCGCGCCTGACTACAGTACGGGACAGTCGGCCGCAAAGTCGATTACTCGCGTATTTGAGCTAAAACGCCTCCGTCCCTTTTCCGCTCCTTTTCTAATATAGCAAATCGACTTGACAATATAGAAAACCCAGTTACTATATGTGCGTCGAGATTGCGCACAATGAAAGGGAATGTCATGGACGAAGAGAGGAAGAAGATCCTGGAGATGGTGGCCGATGGGAAGATATCGGCCGACGACGGGGCCAAGCTCCTGTCCGCCCTGGAGCAGGGCGGTGGCGAGGGCAGGCCGTCGGCAGGGAAAGGGTTCCACAGGTCCCCCCGGCATTCCCGGGGATTCGAGTCCGTGCTCTCGGCGCTCTCCGGCATAGGCCCGGCGGTGCGGAACGCCGTGGAGTCCGCCATGTCCACGTTCGACATCGACTCGGGCGATTCCTTCGACACCGATGTATACGAGGACCTGGAAGTCTTAGACTATGCCGCCGGCGCCGTAGAGGTCCCCGAAGGGTGCAGGCTGGTCTTCCGGACCCGAAGGCGGGAGGGGGGTAACCTCGAGCTGCAGGGGCACGAAGAGAGCACACTGCTGGTGGACGGCGATACGGAGGGCCTGAAGGTGATGGGCGACGGGGAGATGATCGTGGTCGTCTGGGGCGATGGCCTTCTGAAGGCCGGTGTCCCCGCTTCGGCCCCTGTGGAGGTAAGGACCACCGGCGGCGATGTCTGTGCCTCGGGCATGTCCCGTGAGCTCAGGGTGAAGACCCTGGGAGGCAGCATCACCATGGAGGACGTTCGGGGCGCCCTCTCGGCGAAGACCATGGGCGGCTCCATCGTGCTCAGCGCTTCCGGAGGGCTCTCCGGAGCCTGCGCCGCCAAGACCATGGGCGGGGACGTATCCGTCACGCTGCCCACGGGGGCGGTATCCTCGCTGAGCGCCAAGACCCTGGGAGGCGAGGTGAGCATCGACGAGTCCCTGGGCCGGGTGGACCTGCAGGGCGGCCCGGGCTCCAGCAGGGGGACCCTGAGCTGCGAGGGCGGCGCCGACTCTTCGCTCTCGGTGAAGACGCTGGGCGGAAACATATCCGTGGAAAGGCGAGAGGATGGATGAGAACAGGGTACCTCCGCGATGCCCCTCCTGCGGGGCCGCCATGCGGGTGGTTCGAGTGGAGTGTCCGGTATGCGGAACGGAAGTGACCGGTGACTTCGAACTCTGTCCCGCGTGCAGGCTGGGCGACGACCACCGAAGGATCTTCGACGCCTTTCTGCGGGCCCGCGGCAACGTGCGTGCCGTGCAGGGTGAGCTGGGCGTTTCCTATCCGACCGCCAGACAGCGGATAGAGGAGATGTTCAGCGTTCTGGAGAAGGGCCCGCCGAGACCGGATCCCATGGTGGTCCTGAAGAAGCTGGAGGCCGGGGAGATAGACGTGGGGGCCGCTGCGGAGCTGCTGGCCGGAGGTGGCGGCTAGCTAGGGGCGGGCTTCCGCTTCCGCCATCCAGTGCTGCAGCCTCCGCAGGCCTTCGGCCGGCACCCGGTGTCCGCCCCGGAAGTCGAACAGCGTAACATCGTAGTCGAAGGACTCCAGCAGCCGCTTGGCCTCCATGCCCGCCTCGAACTCCACCGAGCGGTCCTCGCGTCCGTGGATTATCAGCACGGGCAGGCGGCTGGCGGCCTCCAGGACCTCGTCCGACGTATATTCCCTGTCCAGCCAGCCGGCGTTCACCACCAGGCCGTCGAAGACGTCGGGGTTGTGCAGACCGATCTCGTAGGTGAAGCCCCCGCCCTGGGAATGGCCCATCAGGTACACGCCGGAGACGGAATAGCGCTCCCGCAGGCTGCTCACGACTTCCAGCACGTACTCCTCGGCGATCGGCGCAGCCCTGTCACAGGTTTCCGTTCCGGGCTCTCCGATCATCCAGCTGTAGCCGCGGAAGTCCACGCCCTCCATTTCGAACGGCGCCCGGGGGCAGGCGAAGATGAAGTCCGGGTCATCGAACTCCCGCCACAGCCCGGAGAAGTCGTCGGGATTGCTTCCGTAGCCGTGAAGGGCAACCAGCAGCGGCAGGCGGGCGGAGGAGTCGTAATCGGCCGGCACGTGCACACGGCATGGCAGCAGGGTCCTGGACTCCATGTACAGAGGCGTACCCAGCTCCCTCCGCCGGGCCAGTATGTCCCGGGTCAGGGTGTCGATGGCGGCCATGAAGGCCGGGTGCTGGCGTACCGGATTCAGGTCCGGGTCCCGCTCGATGTGCCCCAGGTTCGAGAAGCCGGCCTCGACCGCCAGCGCCAGATAGCGTGCTGCCAGCTCGGCCTCGCCCAGAAGCCCGTAGCAGCAGGCGAGGTTGTAGATGTTGCCGGTATCGGACACGTCGTAGCGAAGGGCCGCCAGGTAGTAGCCGGCCGCCTCCTCGTAATCGCCTGAAAGGTATGCTTCGAGGGCCTGCCTCTCCAGCCTGGGCAGATCCACCGAGAGGAAGTCCCCCTCACGGGAGGAGTAGGGGTCTATGTCGGATACGTTCACGACCTCGTAGGAGAAGACTGCCGCGGCGGCAATCATCATCGGCAGAACGCATGCCCTCATCTCAGCCTCGGGGGCTCTCGACGGCCGCGAATCAGCGGCCGCCCGTGATTACCTCCAGAACCTCGGGGAAGTCAACTCCCAGCTCCTCGAGCTTCTCCCGCCCGGGTACGCCGTCTTCGCTCCATCCCCTAAGCCGGTAGAGGGCGTCGAGGAGTCGGTTGTAGCGGTCTTCCCTGTGCTTCCGCAGGGCCGAGACCTTCTCTTCTGCGGACATGGATTCGGGGTCCGTTCCTGCCTCTTCGCGAAGCTGGCTGTCGTACATGTCCCTTCGGGTCTCGTACTCGTCCTCGGTCACCGGGCCCTGGGCACGATAGGGAAGTGAATCGTGCTCCCTGGTACCGTAGCCCATTCGCAGGTCGAAAACCCTCCGGAAGTTGTGAACCCTCTCGGACATCTCCAGGAGGCTGCCCGGAGTCTGGCCGCTGCCGGTAACGCCCTCGAAGAGGCCGCAGTAGCTGAGCACCCTTGCCGGGGCCTTTTCCGGATCAAGTGAGTTCCAGGGAAGGCCGCACAGGCCGCAGAGGCTGAACCAGCTGTTCCAGAGCTGAGAGCTGTGGAGGGCCTCGGCCAGTTCTTCGGGCCCGCGTGGGCCATCCTTCCCGACCCCGGTGAGCATCGGCCAGCGGCCATCCTGCAGGTCGCCACCTGCACCGGCGCCGAGGGCGGCCTGATGGACGAGCGATTCCCCGGTTGCGACCTGAGGCAGTTCCAGTCCCTTGCTCTCCATTCCGATGTCTTCCAGCAGCTCCCCATCGGCGTCGTAGTGCTCCTCGAAGTAGTACTTCATGAAGCGGATGCCCTTGCCCGCAATGCGTCCGAAGCCCCTGGACTCCGCCACGGCATGCAGCAGGGCGAGGGCGGCACCGTCGTTTCCGAATTCGAGCTTCAGGCCGTCGGTCTTCTCCGCGTCGAGTATGCCCTGCTCGAAGCACTCCATGACAAAGGCTGTCGAGGTGGCGAAGGAGATGGGATCGATTCCGTAGGTTCCGCAGTAGAAGCAGTACTCCATGACGAAGTCGGGATCGAAGATGCCCATGTTGGAGGCTCCGGCGACCACTCCGTAGTCCGGGCCCTCCACAGAGACGGGTTCCCCTGCGTAGGGGCCGGTCTGCGGCTCGAAGCCCGAGACCGACTTTCGGCAGGATAGCCCGCAACCCAGCCAGCAGGCGTCTGTACTTCCGGTGTCGAAGTATGGGGAGAGGGATTCTTCGTACAGGCACTTCGCGTCTTCGTGGCCGTATGCGCGGCAGTTGGCCACCGGAAGGAGGTTGGCTTCGCTCATGCTCTCGATGAGTCGGGCGGTTCCCGAACGTCGCAGACCTCCCTGAACGCCCCGGGAGAATACGATATCGCGTGTGATCTCCATACCGGCTCTGCGGATCGCGTCCGCGTCGCCGGGCGCACCGGGATGGTCGTGAAGGCTCAGGGCTTCGGTGGGGCAGACCTCCACGCATATCCCGCAGCCGGTACAATACCCGTCATCCGGCCGGGGAATGCTCAGCCTGCGCTCGGAGCCGCTCCCGGCGAAGCTGATGACTTCCTGTCCGTTAAGCCGGCGACAGGCCTGGACGCAGAGACCGCAGAGAATGCAGGCCCTCGGGTTGCAGTCAGCCCCGCGAACTGCGGGGCGCGGCCGCTGTATTCCGTGGGAGCGCGCCATCTCGCGAATGGCCTCGACCTTTGGCCATCGGGCGTAGAGCAGCTCCAGCACATTCCTGCGGTGCGACACCACTCTTTCCGAGGAGGTATCCACCTTCAGATCGCTGCGAACGGGGAAGGTGCAGGAGGCGACCAGCCGCCTGCCGCCGCCGTCATCCACCTCGACCATGCACAGCCGGCAGGCGCCGTAGGGCTCCGTCAGGGGGCTTCCGCAGAGCGCGGGTATTCCGACCCCGGCCATCTCCGCCGCCTCCATGACCGTGGTATCACGCGCCACCTCGACCACTTCGCCTTCCAGATCGACCTTGAACATCTCCCGATCACCCATCATCGAACCTCCACGGCCTCGAAGCTGCACACATCCCTGCACATGCCGCAGCGGATACATGTTCGATCGTCTATTCGGTGGGTCTCGCCGGGCTCACCCGAGATCGCACCCACGGGGCAGACCTCGGCACAGGCCGTGCATCCCGTGCACTTTCCCTTGTCGATGCTGAACCGGATCAGCTCCGGACATTCAGCCGCCGGGCACCTGCTCTCCTCGATGTGGGCCGAGTACTCCTGGGGGAAGTTTCGGATGGTGCTCAGTACCGGGCCTGCCGCCCGCTGTCCCAGGCCGCATATGCTGCACTCGGCCATAGTGTCTCCCAGCTCCTGCAGAAGACCTGTGTCCTCCCTGGAGCCCTCCCCCCGGATGATCCGTCCCATTACCTCCGACATGGCCGCCAGCCCCTCTCTGCAGGGGACGCACTTGCCGCAGGACTCCTCCAGCAGAAGGTCGATGCAGTAGCGGGCGTAACGGACCATGCAGGTGTCCTGGTCGATCACCGTGAGCATACCCGAGCCCATGGACACGCCGGCATCTGCCAGCGCGTCGAATTCCAGGGGCAGGTCGAGGTCGCTCTCGGGAATCAGCACGCCGGAGGGACCTCCCAGCTGCGCCGCCTTGAAGCCGGCGCTGTCCGGCGGGCCGCCGCCGATATCGAAGATCACTTCCCTGAGCGTGATGCCCATCGGCACTTCCACCAGCCCGGTGGCGGCAACGCTTCCCGACAGCCCGAGCACCTTGGTGCCGGAGGAGTTTTCGGCGCCCTTGGAGGCGAACCACTCGGGGCCCCTTGCGATGATGGAGGGCACGCACGCCAGGGTCTCGACGTTGTTCAGAACCGTCGGCCTGCCCAGAAGGCCTTTCTCGAAGGAGGGGACATAAAGGTCATGGGCCTCGGGCGGAAGCCCGGCAAGTGCGGCCATGAGCGCCGAGGACTCGCCGCAGACGAAGGCCCCCTCGCCCCTGTGCAGATCGACATGGAAATCGAAGCCCGTACCGAGTATGTCCTCTCCCAGCAGCCCCCGGTCAGCCGCCTGCTCGATGGCCCGGCCGAGCCTCTTCAGTGCAAGGGGATACTCACGTCTGGTGTAGATGTATCCCCGTCTGGCTCCCGTGGCATAAGCGGCGATGAGCATCCCCTCGAGGATCGAATGGGGATCCGACTCGACGATCCTGGCGTCCTTGAACCCCCCCGGGTCGCTGTCTTCTGCGTTGCAGACCAGGAGGGGCTCTTCACCCGCGCTCCCGGCGGCCTCCCTGCAGCTGCGCCATTTCGCGCCCGTATGGGCTCCCCCTCCGCTCCTGCCGCGCAGCCCAGAGCTCACCACGGCTTCGACTACCTCTTCGGGCTTCATCTTGTCCAGTACCTCTGCCAGGGCACCGTATCCCCCTGCTCCCAGATAGTCGTCCATGCTCTCGGGGTCGGTCTGAGTGCGGTTCTGCAGGACGACCAGCTCCTGTTTTCCGAAGAATGGCACATCCTCGACGCGGGGACATATCTTGTCGCCGCTGCGGTACATCAGCCTCTCCACCGGCTTGCCGTCCTCGAGGTGCTGGGCGATTATGTCCGCGAGGTCGTCGCCGCCCACCCTGGTGTAGAGGATGCCGTCGGGCTGCACAAGCACCAGCGGCCCCTCTGCACAGAAACCCAGGCATCCGCTCCGTACGACCAGGTACTCCTCGGAGAGGTCCCTCTTGATGAACTCGCCCACCAGCCTGTCGTAGAGGCCCGAAGACTGCCGGGCCCCGCAGCCGGTCCCGGTGCAGACCAGGATGGTCTTCCTGTAGTCCTGGCGCCTCCTGCGGGCCCTTTCCTGCAGATCCTTCAGCTCCTCAAGCGTCATGATCGCAAGCCCCTCTCTATTCGAAACGCGCCAGGAGGTCGCCGACCTCCGATGGTCTCACAGTACCCACAACCTCGCCGTTTACGGCTACGGCGGGGGCCAGTCCGCAGCAGCCCAGGCATCTCACCCGTTCCAGCGAGAACCTGCCGTCTTCGGTGGTCTCCCCCTCCTCAATGCCCAATTCCCTCTCCAGAGCCGACATCAGCCTGGGGGCGCCCTTCAGAAAGCAGGCGGCGCCCATGCAGACCTGGATATTCCTCTCCCCCCGGGGCTTCAGGCTGAAGCCCGAGAAAAAGGTAGCCAGATGGAAGAGCCTTCCCCGGGGTACGCCGATCAGCAGAGCCAATCTTCCCAGGGCCTGCTCGGGTATGTACCTGTAGATCTCCTGGACGTCCTGCAGCATCTCGGTGGCGTACTCGGGGTCGCGGTTCCATCTCTGCACAATGCGGTCGATTCTCTCCAGGGCATCCACCCTAATCACCACCCTCGTCGCAAGGATCGCCGCCACAGGGGATTTCCTCCTCCAGGACCAGCTTGGAACATGCGGCAGGGGCCTTGACCACAAGGGCCTTAAGGCCCTTGCGCCGAAACACCGAGCCGGCTCCCCCCCGGCCACCCTGGAAGGTCCGTATCGTCCTCCCCCGGGGGTCCCACCATGAGAGGCCGAGTGAGCCGATCCAGCTGTTCTCTGCACCCCTGCCGGCGGTGACAGTGGAGAGCAGCCTGCGATCTTCGTCCTCCCCGGAGTACATCTCGAAGAGCTCACGCACCGCCAGGTGGGTGTCCGTGGAGAGTAGCGGGCTCTCTTCCAAGGTTACCCGGCCCTCGGTGCCGTCAATTCTCACGATGACGTCCGTTTCCGCCTTGCCCACCAGCACCAGCCCGTCGAAGCCGGCGAACTTCAGCAGGGGTCCGAAATGGCCGCCGGCGCTGGAATCCACGACCGCCCCGGTAGTGGGTGATATTGTCGCAATGGAGGAGTATCCCGCACCGGGAAACAGCGCCGTGCCTCCGAGGGGCCCGGATGATATGCATATGGGATTCCCGTCGCTGTCCCACTTTGTCTTCGGAGTGGTCTCCTGCCAGGCCATGAGGAGGTTGAATCCCCTGCCTCCGACGAAGAGGTCCTTCATGCTCTCGGTTACGGGAACTGTCCTGAAGGAGGGCTCGGATACGTTCACTCTGAGTATCTCGCCCGTGTAGCCCTTCGCGGCCCCTCTGGGATCGTAGGAGAACTCCGCCAGGACCTTCTGAGCCTTCAGAATATCCCGGGCTGTCCGCTTCTCGGCCATGCGCATCCCCCGGTTCATCTGGAGCTGACGGCTTGTTTCTGCCGGCTCATCGCCAATTGCCAGTGTATTACTCTACCCACTGAGCCGGTTATGGACAATACCCATCCAACTCTTTTTCACTGAAAGATGGACGGTTAGGCTCACATTCGGAAGGGTTTGTCCGTCGAAGCCGGGACGATCCTGTCCAGGGGAGGCTTGACTTGATAAATGGCCGTCACAATCCTTACCCTGAGAGTGTGTATTTCCATGGGGAAGGAGGATACATGAGAGCTTTGCTTCTTCTTGCGCTGGTTCCGGCCATAGCCTTTGGGGCGAGCGTGGTCAAGACGATAGATGCCCCCGATAGCGGCATCGCCGGCCTCGCCTGGGGCTCGGGAAGCCTGTGGGCGTCGGACGGAGGCACCGGCAACGTGTACGAGCTGGACCCCGCTGACGGAACGGTTCTCAGCTCGTTCTACTGCGACAACGGAACACCCGGGGGGCTGGCTCACATGTCCGGCGACCTCCACGTGCTCAACTCCGAGTCGGGCACCTACGTCGGCTACGTCTACAAGTACTCCGAGGGAGGGTCCTACCAGGGCGCATACGACACGACCTGTTGAGGCAGCGCCCTCTACCAGTCGGTGACTGGTATAGCTTCCGACAACACATCTTACACCTACGTCCTTGGAGACGGCTACTACGACGACCCCGTCGTCGAGTACTTCAACAGCAGCGGCAACGTGGGAACCTCTCCCTACATGCAGGACATGCCGGCCCTGTCCTCGCACTACGACATAGCCTACGAGGGCGGCGACGGCGACGGCGACATATGGGTCGCCTGCGACGCGGCCGACAGTCCCATAAGATCATACGACACCGACGCTCAGATGGTTGCCTGGGTGTCCGGGGGCGATCTGCCCTCCGGCGCGCAGATTCGGGGATTGACCTTCGATACCAACGGATACCTCTGGGCCAGCGACTACAACGCCCAGAAGATCTACCAGATCGATCTGACCAGCGGCGCCGCCGAGGGAGTCAGCTCGACGGTAGGAGGCATGGCCCTTTCCGTTTCCAGCAACCCGTTCTTCGGTTCGGTCACCCTCAGCCTCAGTGGCGTGGAGGGGACCGCCGAGCTGGCCGTCTTCGACCTCGCCGGCAGAACGGTTGCCCGGGAGCGGATCGGGAGCGGCTCTTCGATTGCCTGGAACGGGGAAGGAGTGCCCAGCGGCACCTACCTTGTCCGCGCCACCACCGAAGACGGTGTCTCGGCCACCAGGCTGGTCACCAAGCTCTAGGCAAGAGAGCATCAGTGCAGTGAAGGGGCCGGGAGGCCTTCCTCCCGGCCCTTTCCCTATTCGCCCTCCAGCTCTGCCCGATCCCACAGTAAGCAGTGCGTGGCCTCTGCCCAGGCGTCCAGGGTTTTTTGGGGAAACGGGCCGGGGGTCAGGCCCGTACCTGTACCTCTTCCACATAGGGCTCCACGGCCCGCGCGGTCTCCTCCAGATACCCCTTTGGATAGGGGGGGAGGTCGCGGTAGGCGTCCGACAGGGTCTTGCCGCCGCGGAATCTCTGAAGGACGTAGCGCTGGAAGGGGCCGTGCGTTCGAAGTATTCGCTCCACGCCCTCCTTGTCCACGATGCCGGGAACCATGGTGGTTCGGATCTCGTAGGCCGGAAGTGCCCTGATCATCTCCAGGCTCTCCACGACATCATCGAATCGGGCGTGACCTCCGGTGGCTTTCCCGTAGGCTCCCGGCGCGGCCTTGAGGTCCATCGCCACGTAGTCGACCAGGTCCAGGACCTCCCGGAGCCTCTTCGGCAGGGTACCGTTCGTGTCCAGCTTCACCGGAAGGCCGGTTTCCCTGCGCACGCTGAGAATGAAATCGGACAGGCCGGGGCTGAGAAGGGGCTCACCGCCGGTTATGGAGACTCCCTCTATGAAGCCATCCCGGGCCTTGAGGCGGTCGAGGACGATGTCGGCCGACAGGGTGTACTGGTCCGCCAGGAGGTCGGGACGCACCAGCTCGGGGTTGTGGCAGAAGGGGCAGTAGAGGTTGCAGCCACCGAAGAAGACCACCGAGGCTATCTTGCCGGGGTACTCTATGAGGCTGGTTCCCTCGAAGGAGCGGATCAACTCCCGGATTCCTGCGCGGAGCCGATGCTCACGTACTCGCGCTGCTCGAACTCTTCGCGCTTGCCGCGGTTCCAGTCCTGCACCGGACGGTAGTAGCCCACTACCCTGGAGTAGACCTCGGTCCTTACGGCTTTGATCCTGGTTCCCCTGTCGATTCCCTCTTCCGAGCGCGCGTCTGCCATTTCAGATCTCCACCTTTCCAACCTCCAGAGAGAGGCTCCTCTGGTTGGAGCTCTCCCCGCTCTCGTGCATGACCCTGTAACTCCCCTCCTGTAGGAGGTCTCCGCCGTTCCAGACCATTTCCATGCCGTGCTTGGCTATCTCCTCGTCGGTGTGCGGGTAGGGACATACGAAGTGCTCGCCGGCTATGTAGCCGTGAACGGGGCATATGGAGAAAGTGGGAGTAAAGCTGAAGTAGGGAAGGCTGAAGTTCTCCACTACGGTTCTGGCCAGCTTTCGGACCATCTTCCAGTCCGTGATGGCCTCTCCTATGAACACGTGCACCACGGTCCCGCCGGTGAACTTGCCCTGCAGGGGGTCCTGATGGCCCAGAAGCTCGAACATGTCGGTCCTAACGTCCACCGGCAGATGGACGGAGTTGGTGTAGTAGCGGTTCGTGCCCCCCATCGCGGCAGCGTCCGGGAACCTTTCGAGGTCCTTTCGGGCCAGCCTGTAGGAGGCCCCTTCGGCCGGAGACGCCTCCAGGTTGTACAGGTGGCCGCTCTCGTGCTGGAACTCCGTGAGCTTGTCGCGCATGAAGTCAAGGACCTCCAGAGCCCAGTCACGGGACCGGGAGTCCTCGATGCCCTGGCCTGTGAAGTTGATGCAGGCCTCGTTCATGCCGATGAGGCCGACGGTGGAAAAGTGGTTGGCCCAGTACGATCCCTGCTCGCTCTTGATGCTGCCCAGGTAGTGGCGCGTATAGGGGTAGAGTCCCCGGTCGGTCAGTTCCTCTATGAGCCCCCGCTTCAGCTCCAGCGACTCCCGCGCCGCCTCCATGACCGCGCTGAGCCGGTTGTAGAACTCGTCGTGGTTGCCGGCTGTGTAGGCTATCCTGGGCAGGTTTACGGTCACCACTCCGATGGAGCCGGTGAGCGGGTTCGACCCGAAAAGCCCGCCGCCGCGCTTTCGCAGCTCGCGGTTGTCCAGCCGAAGACGGCAGCACATGCTGCGGGCGTCGTCGGGGTCCATGTCCGAGCCCACGAAGTTGCTGAAGTAGGGGATGCCGTACTTGCCCGTCATCTCCCACATGGGGCGCAGCTCCTCGTTGTCCCAGTCGAAGTCCTCGGTAAGGTTGTAGGTGGGAATGGGGAACGTGAATATCCTCCCCTTCTCGTCACCCTCCATCATCAGGCGGGAGAATGCGCGGTTGAAGACGTTCATCTCCTCCTGGAAGTCGGCGTAGGTCAGCTCCCGCTCCCCGCCGCCCACCACCACTTTGCGTTCGGCCAGCGAAGGCGGGACCTTGAGGTCCATGGTGATGTTGGTGAACGGCGTCTGAAAGCCGACCCTCGTGGGGATGTTCACATTGAAGAGGAACTCCTGCAGACACTGCTTGACCTCGTTCTCGTTGAGGCGGTCGTAACGGATAAACGGGGCCAGCAGGGTATCGAAGTTGGAGAACGCCTGGGCACCGGCCGCCTCCCCCTGCAGGGTGTAGAAGAAGTTCACTATCTGCCCCAGTGCCGTCCTGAGGTGCGAGGGAGGTGCCGACTCGATCTTGCCCCTGGCCCCCCGGAAGCCGTACCGAAGCAGCTCCATCAGGTCCCAGCCCACGCAGTAGGGGCCGAGTATGCCGAGGTCGTGTATGTGCATGTCGCCGTTGTCGTGGTACTCCTTTATGCGTGGTGTGTAGATCTTGCTCAGCCAGTACCTGGCCGTGATGGAGGAGGAGAGGTAGAAGTTCAGACCCTGGAGGGAGTAGTTCATGTTGGAGTTCTCGTTTACCCTCCAGTCCTCCCGGCCGATGTAGTCGCCGACCAGGCCGTCGATTCCGCTGAATATCCGGTCGACCTCGCGGGCCTCGTTGCGCTTCTCGCGGTAGAGGATGAAGGCCCTGGCCGCGGCGGTCAGGCCCCGCAGCACAAGGGTCTCCTCGATGAAATCCTGTATCTGCTCTACGGTGGGGACGGTGCCGCCCTTGAAGAATTCCATGTACAGTGCGGCCTCCACCTGGCCGGCCAGGTCCGCCGGGCTCTCTTCGCTCTCGCCGACCCTGAGGGCCTTCTCGATGGCCAGCTGGATCTTCCTCTTGCGGTAGGTGGCAATCCGTCCGTCACGCTTGCGTATCAACCAGTCCATGCATGCCCCCGCGTCGGCGAAATGTGGAGATGCTTCCGGTACGTCAATGCAATAAACGATCCATAGTCCCGCCGCCGTGAAACCGGCGGCATACGGCGACGCGACCCACTCGGGTGATTGTAAGCGGCAGCCGATGCCAGATTATCAACCCCCCACCGATTCCGATCATATGGAATCGGAAAACGCAGTCAACCCCGAAAGCACAATATCTTGTATTTGGGTCGAAGAACAGAATACAATATGTAGTAGATATGGAAATTCCCCTTATCGCTTGATTCGCATGTCTTTAGAGATGGAATCCCGAAATTGGCCGAGTAGACTGGTGGTGTCCGTCCTGCTGGGGGTTGTGCATATTGCGGGCTGGATTCCAGGCGCTTGCGGCGGACGGGGGTAATAAACCATGGCAGACCAGCCAAGGGTTCCCGCCAGGGTCATGGCCCTGCTGGCCGTCGTCCTGTGGTCCACCGCCGCCTCTGCCTTCAAGCTGACGCTCCGCTACCTCTCCCCCTACATGCTCCTGTTGCTGTCCTCGGCCGTTTCGCTGGCCGTACTCTGGGGGCTGGATCTGGCCAGGGGCGGGGGCCGGTCGCTGCAGGGCCGGTGGGCGGCCCTGCGCGGCCTGATGAACCCATTCCTCTACTACCTCGTGCTGCTCACTGCCTACGACCGGCTTCCGGCCCAGATAGCCATGGTGATCAACTACCTCTGGCCCATAATGCTGGTCCTGCTCTCGATACCCGTTCTCGGTCAGAGGATCGGGCTGGCGGGCATTGGAGCGGTACTGGTGAGCTTCAGCGGAGTGGTCGTGCTGGCCATGGGGGCCGGAGGCGACCTCTCCGGAGCCGGTCTGGGCCCGATGCTGCTGGCGCTTCTCAGCACTGTAATCTGGGCCGCCTACTGGCTTCTGAACATGAAGAGCCGCGGCTCGGGTGTCTCCGCTCTCAGGGGGAACTTCCAGTGGGGAATGATCTACCTGCTCGCGTACGGACTTCTCACCGGCGAGCTGAGGGTCCCGGTTCTCGAGGGCGTGCTCGGAGCCGCATACGTTGGTCTTTTCGAGATGAGCCTTACCTACGTGGTCTGGCTGTCCGCCCTCTCCCATGCCCGGACCACGGCAGAGGTGAGCAGCATGATCTACCTGACGCCCTTTCTCTCCCTTCTGGTCATAGCAGTATCGGTGGGGGAGAAGATAAGTCCATGGACGGTCGCCGGGCTGGTTCTGGTGATAGGGGGAATAGTACTGGAGAGGGGCCTGGGGCGGGTTGGCGCAGCCGTGGGCCGGCGTTAGCTTGCCGATGGATGATGGGGCGGTCTCACACGGAGGAGGGAGAGGATGGTGCTGGCAGCTGCTGCGGTTCTGGCGCTGGCGGTCGGGCCGGCTGCGCTGGAGTGCGAGATTCTGGACAGCGTTCGCGTGGACATGGGCTACGGAGCGGCCTTTCAGGTGCTGTGCCTGGGGGCCGGACCCACCGGCGGAGTGGCGGCAGGTGGCGTCACCGGCGAAGGCGTGGACTACATGAGCCGAGCCTTCACCGTGGGCCTCGGCTCCGGCTGGAACGTGCAGTGGAGCGGTATTGCCGAGGGGGTGAACTCGGGCTGGATCTCCTCGGTAAGCCCCTCCTGGGACGGCGGATGCATCTGCGGCGGGGCCACAGACTACTCGCCCGGTGACCAGGGCGACGCCTGGGTGGTGGCTCTGGACCCCGGGGGGTTCGTCCGGTGGCAGCACCATCGTGAGGGCGAAAGCGAGCTTTCAGAGGTGTCGTGGGTGTCCGGGTCGCACATGCGCTCCCTGGCCGCAGGATACACCCATGACCAGGCCGGAAGGCCCCGGTCATGGCTTCTGAGGCTGGACGACGCCGGCAGGGCCACCTCCAGAAGCGAAGTGGACCTGGACGGCTTCAAGGTGCTGGGCGCTTGCTCCACCTTCGCCGGAGAGACGGTGATGGTGGGCTCCCGCTACGGAGCGGCCGCCGCGGTGATGGTGGACGGCGAGGGCGGGACGGCATGGACCGACCCCGCCATCGTGGAGGGGGCCCTGGGGACCGTGGAGGAGTGCGAGGGAGGATTGCTGTCCGGTGGCCACGCCTACGCAGACGGCGGCGACCCGCTGCTCTGCCTTCACTCCCGGCTGGGGGGCAGCCGATGGGTACGCAACCTCGCCGAGGACGGTTACTCGGGCAGCGTATTGGACCTGGCGCCCATTCCCGGAATTGGCAGCGCGCTGGTCATTGCCGGTTCTCCGCGTCTGGTCGTATGCGATCTGCAGGGCAAGCCCCTGGGAGAGGTTGATCCGGGCTTCCGTCCGTCGGCGGTGGCCGCCCTGGAGGACGGCACCCTGGCGGTTGCCGGCAGCGGCATGGGCGAGGTGCGACTGGCGCGGCTGCGCATCACCCGGTAAAAAGGGGACGGAGGTCTCGCCCTCCGCCCCGCCTGTCTACACGAGGTCGAGGAGCCACCGCTTCAGCAGGCTTCCGGCCAGCGTCAGAATCCCCGCCGCCCCCATCACAACCACAACCGTGGCCACGTCCCACGGGTTCAGCAGGAAGGCCATGGCCAGCCCGGACGCGGGGGGGTGCTCGGTGTCGGTGACGGTCATGACGAAAAGCGATACGGCCACAGCTGCCGCCCCGGCCACCGCCCTCCAGACGGTCCATTCGGTCCCGCAGGAGGTGAGGGCGGAGACCGTGAGCATACTGAGGATGCCGCAGGCGGCGCCCACGGCGTAGCCCCCCAGGACTGCCCTGGGCGCCGCGGAGTAGGAGTTCGGGGCGGCGAAGACGATGAAGGCGCTGGCCCCCAGGGAGGCGATGATGGCCGTCTGCTGCACCGTGTCCAGGAGCATGAGGACCACGAATATCACGGCTCCCGCGGCCAGGCTCTGCCAGATGTACCGGAACACGTGATGGCGCAGGCCCGTGTCCAGGAATCTCATTCGTCCGTCTTCTCCGGAACGTCCCCGGCCCGGGAGATGAAGAGGGGCCTCTCCGGCCCCAGCCACCGGCGGGCCACCTCCAGGAGGTCTTCGGGGGTGAGGGAGAGTGTTCTCCGCAGGCTCTCCAGGTCGTACCCGAGGCTCCTGCCCCTGGCCAGGTGGACCAGTATGTACTCCGCCACGCTGCCGTAGTCCATCCGTTCCAGGGAGTGCCTTCCCACCCGGTAGGCGCAGGCCAGCCGGAGCTCTGTTCCGCTCACCGGCTCGGACGCCATCCTGTCCAGCTCCTCCCTGACCGAGGCCATGGCCCTTCCGGCGCTGGTGCCGCCGGTGGAGAGGTAGAGTATGAGCCTGCCGCACCCGGGCCAGGGCAGATAGGCGCTTCCCACGGCGTAGGCCAGGCCCTCCCGGTCGCGTACCCTGTGGCCCAGGCGGGAGCCTATTCCGCCCCCCAGCAGCCAGCTTATCAGGCCCATGGCGTCCCTCTGGCCCGAGAAGCGGTCCGGAGCCTCCAGCCCCATCAGAATTGCCGCCTGCTGCATGCCCTCCATGTGCTGGCTTCTGCTCAGAGGCGTCTCGGGCAGGCTTCCCACGCTTCTCTCCGGCAGCGGCCCGGAAGGGCCCTGCCATCCTTCCAGCAGCCTGTCCAGGCGATCCAGGACGGCGTCCGCATCCAGGTCTCCCACCGCCACGAAGATGGCCCCACGGGGCCTGCAGCAGAGCCGGTGCCATGCCCGGACGTCCCCTGAGCCTATTCGGTCCAGGGTCTCAAGTGTGGGTATTCGGGCCACCTCGGGGGGGCGGCACATGAGCAGCGAGAGGTTGTCGGCCGCCAGTCCGAAGGGCGACTCGTGCTTGCGGCCGATCTCCGCGGTCTTCTCGGCCGTCACCCGATCCACGTCTTCCTCGCGGAGGGCCGGATGCAGCAGTACGTCCGCCACCGTCTGCAGGACCTCGTCCGTCATCGACGGCAGGAAGGTGGCCATGCCCCTGGAGAACTCCCGTCCCGCCCCCAGGTCCAGGCTCCCGCCCCGGTCCTCCAAAACGGCGTGGAGCTGCCTGTAGCCCAGGGACTTCGTTCCCCGCATCATCGATTCGGCGGTGACGGAGCAGAGCCCCGCCATCTCCGACGGCTCTGCGTCGGAGGCCATGGGGAACGAGAATGACATCGCCGCCGTGGGGAAGCTGTGGTCCTCGATGACCACTGCCCTCGCCCCGCACTCCAGCACCCGCTCCACCGCGCCCCGGGAGATCGACCTGCGGGGGAGCGCCAGCAGGCGGTGAGGTACCTGCAGGCCCCGGAGATCGATGGATTCCGGCTCCCGGACGTCTCCGGGAGGCGCTTCGGAGGGGACCTCGGCGGAGGGGGAGAGGACGCCGCCGCCTGCCGCGGGCTCCATTCGGACCAGCAGCGCCCCGTCGGGGGACAGGTATTCGGCGGCCGCCCGCATCAGGTCCTCCGGAGTGGCGCTGGATGAGGCTTCCAGCAGCATGTCCGTTCTGTCGACGCTGTCGAAGCGGGTCACGTCCATCCCCAGCTGGATTGCCCTTCCCGCCGGGTTGGAGGAGGCGAAGAGGGCGTCCGCGCGCACCCGGGTGGCCAGCGATTCCAGCTCTTCGGGGTCCAGCGGCTCGTCGGCGAGGCTCGCAATTGCGGACTCCACCACCTCAGCGGTCTCGCGGTGCTCCACCCCCGGGGCCAGCGTTGCGGCGACCACGAACAGGCCAGGGTCTATTCCGCCCAGCGACGAGGCGGAGACTCCCACCGCCAGCCCCGTCTCCACCAGGGAGGACTCCAGTATTCCGGTCCTTCCGGCGGCCAGCCTCAGGGCCAGCATCTTCAGAAGCGCCGCGTCCGGATGATCTCCGGGCGGTACCCGGAACCCCAGGGCCAGGCGCCTGAGGGTGGAGGGGTGCTCCAGGTCCAGCTCCCGGCGGCCGCCGGGTCGGGGATCGGGCGCGATTCCGGAAGGGGGAGCGGGGACCGCATCCTCCGAGCCCCTGAAGATCTCGCCGCAGAGCTTCTGCGCATGGTCTTCGTCTATGCATCCGCAGATGGAGAGAACCGCGTTCTCCGGACGGTAGACCTCATCGTAGTAATCGAGCACCTTCGCCCGCGTGAACCCCTCCACGTCCTCCGCTGCGCCCGCCACCGGCCAGCGGTACGGATGGCTGGGGAAGGCCTCTGCGTAGAGCCGGTCCATGAGCATGCCGTTGGGATTGTCGCGGCCCGTCATCCGCAGCTCCTCCAGGACCACCTGCCGCTCTGCCGCCAACTCTTCTGCCGCCATGGTGCAGTTGTGCATCCTGTCCGCCTCTATTCGCAGCACCCGCTCCAGGCTCCTGTCCGGCACCACGGTGTAGTATGCCGTCATGTCCCTGGAGGTGAAGGCGTTGGCCACTCCACCCGCCCTCTTTATGAGCTGCCAGTACCGCGACGGCGGCATTCGAGTGGTTCCCTTGAACATCATGTGCTCCAGGAAGTGGCTCAGCCCCCGCACGCCCTTCCTCTCGTTGCGGGAGCCGACCCGGTAGGAGAGAACGCAGGCCGCCACCGGCGCGTACTCCACCCTGCGCAGGATTACTGTCATGCCGCCGGGAAGCACTGCTTTTGCGGGCCGGTCCAAGTGCCCTTCCCTCCAGAGGAAGCCTCAATCGACGAATGTGAAATCTACCCGATTCCACCCTCCGATGTCACCGGGGCCGGGCCCTTCGGGCCCGTCGGCTTGGACGGGAATGACGGGATCGATATGTTACCCTGACATCAACATACAGAAGGGAGGAACATGTTCGACGCTGCATCAGACGTACCGTTTCCGGCCAACGAGCCGGTCCTTTCCTACGCTCCCGGGACCAAGGAGAGAGAGGCCCTGGAGAAGGAGCTGAAGAGACTCGGGTCAGGGGTGGAGGAGATTCCACTGATCATCGGCGGCAAAGAGGTTAAGACGGGTGACATCGCCGAGGTGGTCTGCCCCCACGATCACGGTCACGTTCTGGCCCGCTACCATCGGGCAGGCCCCGAGCACGTTGAGATGGCCGTCGAGACCGCCATGGAGGCATGGCGGGAGTGGTCGGACATGGACCACGATCAGCGGTTCGCCGTCTTTCTCAAGGCCGCCGAGCTGCTCTCCGGCCCTCGCAGGCACACCGTCAACGCCGCCACCATGCTCAACCAGTCGAAGAACCCCTTTCAGGCCGAGATAGACAGCGCCTGCGAGCTGATCGACTTCTGGCGCTTCAATCCGTGGTATGCCCAGCAGATCTACGCCCAGCAGCCCCTCTACAGCCCTGATGGCACCTGGAACAGGACCGAGTACAGGCCCCTGGAAGGCTTCGTTCTGGCGGTGACCCCGTTCAACTTCGTCTCCATAGGCGGCAACCTTCCCACTGCTCCGGCCATGATGGGGAACGTGGTCATCTGGAAGCCGGCCTCTTCGGTGGTATTCTCCAACTACCAGATAATGAAGATCCTCATGGAGGCCGGAATGCCGGCCGGAGTGATCAACTTCCTGCCCGGTTCGGGCTCGAAGATCGGCGACCCGCTGGTGGACAGTCCCCATCTGGCCGGCATCCACTTCACCGGCAGCACAGGCACCCTGCAGCACATGTGGAGAAGGGTGGCGGACAACCTCGACAGATACCGCGGCTTCCCCAGGATCGTGGGGGAGACCGGGGGGAAGGACTTCGTGATGGTCCACCCCAGCGCCGACGTCGAGCAGGTATCCACCGCCCTGATCCGTGGAGCCTGGGAGTACCAGGGCCAGAAGTGCTCGGCGGTGAGCAGGGCCTACGTACCCAAGTCGATGTGGGACGGCGTGAGGAAGCGCCTGGTGGCCGCAGCCGGGGAGATAGAGCCCGGCCCGGTGGAGGAAGTGTCCAGGTTCTTCAACGCCGTGATAGACCGTGCGGCCTTCGAGAGCATCGGGGAGTACCTGGACCTAGCCCGGGAGTCCGAAGACTGCGAGGTAGTCACCGGCGGGGGCCGTGACGACAGCGTGGGCTACTTCATCGAGCCCACAGTAGTGCGCACCACGGACCCGAAGCACCGGCTGATGCAGGAGGAGATCTTCGGCCCCGTCCTCACCGTCTACGTATACGATGACTCCAAGTGGGAGGAGACCCTCTCGCTGTGCGACGGGACCTCCCCCTACGGCCTCACCGGTGCGGTGTTCGCCACAGACCGCCAGGCGGTGGCCAAGGCCGAGACCGCGCTGCGCCACAGCGCCGGTAACTTCTACATCAACGACAAGCCCACGGGAGCCGTGGTGGGACAGCAGCCCTTCGGGGGCGCCCGGGCGTCGGGAACCAACGACAAGGCCGGCAGCGCCTTCAACCTCATGCGCTGGGTGAGCCCCAGGGCGGTGAAGGAGAACTTCAACCCGCCCCGGGACTACGGCTACCCCTTCATGGACAGGGACTGACCGGCGCTTTAGCGCAGCAGCAGGGGCGGGCCCGGCCCGCCCCTGACTGCCTTGCGGAATCGGGAACAGGCCTTTCCTGAAACGCCGCCCGGGCAATCGGGCGGAGCGGCCCGGGGTTCCTCAGTGGTAGCTGCGGAGACTGAACGTGATGACGGATCCCCGGCTGCAGCGCAGCACGTTCTCCTCATCGAAGGAAATCTCCGAGACAGGCATCTCCCCGCGGTCCATCGTCTCGGGGCCCCGGGGCCCTTCGTACATCACCTCGAACTCCACGTGGGGGTCCCACTCGTCCAGGACCTCGGGCGGCGGGGCCTCCGGGCCGCTGTAGCCGGGGTCGCCAAGCTGTACCAGGAGGTAGTCGGGGGTCCACACCGCCGAGTTGCCTGCGGCCTCCCGGACGCTGCTGCGGGATGTCGCGGGCTCCCCCACGTCGCTCTCGTAGTGGATGGCGACGAAGATCTCCGGAGGACCGCCCGTCCCGTTCCAGTCCGAACCGTCGGGCCTGGCCCGGGGGATGTCCTCCACCCGGAGCTCTGTGATGATGTAGGGGGTGCATGGTCCGATGTAGGCTGCGGCCGCTGCGGCGAGCGCCGCCGCCAGGGCGAGGGCCTTTAGCATACGTCTTCCCTTTCGTTAATGGGCTGTATGTCTCATCACGGTACGCAACGAATACGATTACGCAACTTCAGCCTCGGTCAAGCCCACCGCCGACGGAGGGGCATTGACACGGAGCGCAGCGACTCTGCAGCCTAGACGAAGCGACGATGCTGGCCGGGCCCATGAAGAGAAGGCGGGAGCAATGTGATGGGCGCCCTGGAAGAGCTGCAGTGCTCCAGGTGTGGAAGCGTCGACCTGGAAGAGGTCTCCCCGGATCGGTTCAGATGCACCTACTGCGGCTGCTACCTGCAGCGCGACGTTCCGGAAGCGAACCTGACCGTCGACCACCGCAGGTGCCCCGAGTGCGGGCAGGTGAACGAACCCCACGCCAGCTACTGCGGGCGCTGCGGCTTTCGAATGGTCAGGGCCTGTCCACGCTGCGCCCATCTGTTTCGCTGGGACATGACATGCTGCCCCAGATGCGGTTTCCGACAGGACCCCGACGAGCGGTTCGTCTGCCTTCTGCAGGGCGGTCTGGGTCAGTTCTGGGTGCTCACCAGCAAGAAGCTGTATCACAGGGTCACCAATGCGCTCGTGGAGGTCTTCGAGTCGGTTCCGCTGGAAAGCGTGAAGAGGGTCCGCTACAGGAAGGGCATATTCTCCAACAAGCTGAAGGTCTTCCGCAATGGTGGCCGGAACATGGTTATTCTCTCCGACGGCAACGAGCAGATGTACCGCCACCTGCGGGAGTTGACCGAATCCGGATGATGAGGGATGAATAGGGCGTAGGTCGAGATACCGACAACTCACCGATGGGGCGCTTGCAGGCGGCATGGACGATGCTCTGACCAGGATACTGTGCACCGGCGACATACACATGGGCCGGGTGCCATCCGCACTTCCCGAGGATGCCGGCGTCAGAAGGCACAGCGCCACCAGCGCGTGGAGGGGCCTGGTCGACGAGGCGGTCGAGCGCCGCGTACACGCGGTGATCCTGACAGGCGACATCGTAGACCGCGCTAACCGATCCTACGAGTCCATCGGCCCCCTGGAGGCCGGGCTGCGCATGCTCGCCGAGGCGGGAATCCGCGCTTTTGCGGTGGCGGGCAACCACGACTTCGATGTCCTTCCCCGGCTGGCGGATGTTCTCGAGCCCGGCCTGCTGACAGTGCTGGGCCGGGGGGGCAGCTGGTCGGAGGAGCCCCTGGTCCCCGACGGGAAGACCGCTCCCCGCCTGGTCATCCGCGGCTGGTCGTTCCCCGCGCAGCACGTGTCCAGCTCACCGCTTTCAGACCTTCCGGAGGTCCGCTACGACCTGCCCGTCATCGGGGTGATGCACGCCGATCTGGACGCGCCCGGCAGCAATTACGCCCCGGTGGCAAGGGCGGAGCTCTCGGGCAGAGGAGTGGGAACCTGGCTTCTGGGCCATATCCACAAACCCTTCCGCGGCAGGACGGATACCGGTGAGATGTACCTGTACCCCGGCTCACCGCAGCCGCTCGATCCCGGAGAGGACGGCAAGCACGGTCCCTGGCTGCTGGAGGTCGGCCCCGAGGGCGAGGTGGAAGCCGGCATGCTGCCCCTGGCCACCGTCCGATACGACAGCGTCGAGGTTAGCATGGAGGATGCAGAGAGCGAGTCGGAAGTCAGGGAGCGCCTCATTAGCGCCATTGCCGATGCCGGTGCAGACGGGGACGCTTCCGGCCGGGTCGAGCACCTGGTGCTCCGGGCGGTCCTGGTCGGACGCACCACCCTGCAGCGCAGGCTCCGGGAGATCACCCGGGGCGCCAGCGATGATCTCAGGATGGAGTCCGGAGACGCCTCGGTGTCCCTGGAAAGGGTACTCTTCGATACCCGCCCCGCCCATGACCTCCGGCGGCTTGCCGAAAGGAAGTCCCCCGTCGGGATACTGGCCCGCTGGATCATGGCCCTGGAGGGCGGCGGGCAGACACCGGAGGCGCGCGGGCTCCTGGAGGCGGTGGAGCAGAAGATCGGGGAGCTGCGGGGGTCCCGCGTATGTGCTCCGGTCCGCGAACACCTGGATGGGCTGAAAATCGCCGACCTGGCCAGAAGGCAGGCGCTGCTGCTTCTCGACGAGCTGCAGTCCCAGATCGGGGGGGAGTAGCGCGTGGGCCGCGAAAGCCCGACGCTGTTGCAGCTGCGAATCATCCGGATGCCGGGCTTCCCCCGCGCACAGTCCTTTGCGCTGGATGAGCTGGTGCCGGGCATCAACGTCCTGTACGGACCCAACGAGATAGGCAAGACAACGGTTGCCGATGCCATCGGAATGCTGCTGCACGGCCGGCCCGGAGGCGGGCGCGAGGAGCTGGAGGCGCTGGTCGGGATCGGGGAGGACTGCCGTGACGTGGTCTACATCAACGGCGGGTTCGACCCCGAGCCTCCCCACCGGCTGCCCGCCGACCACACCCGCTACCGGCTCAGCCTGCATGAGCTGCTGCAGGCCGGGGACCCCAACCGCAGCTTCGCCGAGCTCGTCCTCCGGGAGTCGGCCGGAGGCTGCGACGTCCGTGGCGCCGGAGAGGCGCTGGGGTTCAGGGAAGCACCTCCATCCACGAACATCGGCGAGTACACCCGGTACAGGACCTGCAGGAACAGGCTGAAGGAGGCCAGGAGCAGCGCCGAGGACCCCCGACGCCTGGAGGATGAGCTGCAAGGCCTCCAAAGCGAGAAGAGGGAGGTACAGAGAGAGTCGGAGACCGCCGACGCCCTCGAGGTCGCACTCGAGTACGCAGGGCACTCCTCCGGGCTGAACAGCCTGCGCAGCGAGCTGGATGCGTTGCCCGATCCGCTCGAGTCCATGACGGGCGACGAGGCCGACCGGCTGAAGGCCCTCAGGAAGGAGTGCAAGGCTCTCGAGAGGGAGCTCGAAGAGGCCGAGGGCACTCTGGCCGATGCGCAGCGGGAGATGGAGCGGACCGGCCTGTCCGGCGCCGTTCCCCGCAAGCTGCTCAAAGAGCTTGGCGGCAAGGTCGAAGCCATGAAGCAGATCAGCAGGGATATCGACTCGCTTCAGCGCAGGCTCGGCGGCCTGGAGGGGAAGCTCAGGGAGACGGAGAAGACACTGGGTGACACGGTAGACCCCGCCGCCCTCGGTAGGGTAGATGTCGCTCTTGTCGACCGGGCCGGAAAGGTGGCCCGCAGACTGGCCGGCCTTCATGCAAGCGAGGAGGAGCTTCGAGCGGTAACCAGGATTCAGTCCGGCGACTCACCCGAGGTGGACGCCGACGAGCTCAGGGATGCCGGACGCGCCCTGAGACGCTGGCTGGCGTCGCCGGAGCCGCGACGGTCCGGCAGACGGACGTTAGATCTTGCCGGCGCCGCTCTGGCCGTAGTGGCCGGTATGGGCGGAATAGCGCTAACGATTTTCGGCAAGACCGGATGGCCCGCCGCCGTGGTCGGGGCCGCGGCACTGGCAGCAGGTCTGATCCTCGTCTCCGGTTTCCTGACAGGGCGCCCGGAAACCGACAATCGCCCCGTCTACCGCGGCGAGTTCGAGCGCGCCGGGGTCGAGCCCCCCCGGAGCTGGAGCCGGGATGGGGTCTCGGACCGCCTCGACGAGCTGGAGAACTCCCTGGCCGGGGCTCGCCTGGCGGAGAGGTGCCGAAGCAGCAGGGAGCGGATAGAGCGGGAGATCGCGAAGCTCAGAGACGGGCTTGAGGACGAGGCCGGTCGTCTCTCGGAGCAGGTGGGAGCTCCCATTACGGGTAACGGTGAAGGGTTTCTCTCGCTCGTTGCGAACCTCAACAGGTGGCAGGAGGTCCGCGCCGACAAGATCGGGGTGGAGGGTGAGCTGGAGGAAGCCCGTAAGCAGTACCTGGAGCTGGCCCACGAGGTCTCGGAGGCTCTCGTCCCGTACGGCTTCGATTCCTCCGAAGACCTGCAGGCCCTCAATGCCGCAGTCGGGGACCTCTCCGAGAGGGCAGATACATACCGGAGGGGAATGGACCGCAGGGAAAACGCCGAAAAGGACAGGGCCCGCGCCGAAGACCGCATGAAGGCGAAAGAGGGGGAGATGGCGGACCTCTTCGAGAGGCTCGGACTGAAGGACGGGGACGAGGCCGGCCTAAGGCGGCTCTGCGGACAGGTGGAGAAGTACAACTCCCTTCGGGAAGAGGCGAGCAAGGCCTCCACGCTGGCCGAGGCGTCTCTACGCAGGCTCAAGGACATGCCCGGCTGCGAGCCGAAAATGGCCGACCTCGACGAGGCCACCCTGGAGCTTCGGCTTGGCGAGCTGGACGGTTGCGGCAGCCGCCTCAAAGAGCTGAATGAGGAGATTCCGACCCTGCAGGAACGGATACGACAGGCCAAGCAAAGCCACGAGATCGAAGACGCCCTCGGGTCTCTGGACGGTGCCAGGCACGACCTTGCGCTCAGACTGGAGGAGCACGCCGGGAAGATGGCGGGGTGGGCCGTGGCGGAGACCCTCATGGAGGCGACCAGGGACTCCAGCCGCCCGAAGGTGTTCCATCGGGCTGCGGAGCTGCTGGCCGACTTCACCAGGGGCCGCTGCGAGCTGAGATTCGACGAAGGCGGGAGTCCGGAGTTCCGGGCGCGGGACACCGTTCATCGAACCACCAAGGGCCTTGACGAGCTGTCCTCCGGCACCAGGGTCCAGCTGCTGATGGCCGTCAGGCTGGCCTTCGTGGAGCGCGAGGAGAGAGGCGCCAGGCTGCCGGTGGTTTTCGACGAGGCTCTGGCCAACAGCGACCGCGCCAGGGCGGAGGCGACAATCGGGGCGATGATCGACACCGCCCGCAGTGGCCGGCAGGTCTTCTACCTCACCGCCCAGGAGGATGAGGTGTCCAAGTGGAAGGCGGCCCTGGAGGGCTGCGACGATCCCCCCGAGCATCGGTTCATCGACCTCGCCCGGGTCAGGAAGCTCCAAGATGCAAGAAGGGCTCCAGCCCTGCAGCCGGTGCCGGTGGATGCCCTTGCCGTCCCCCCACCGGAGGGAAGGGGCCACGCCGCATACGGCAGCCTCCTCGAAGTGCCGCCGTTCGATCCTTCGGCCGAAACCGGCGCCGCTCACATCTGGTACGTGGTGGATGACCCTGATACGCTCTACGACCTCCTCCACAGCAGGGGCATTCAGCGGGTGGGACAGCTGCGATCCCTGGCCAGGCTGGCAGGAGCCGGTGATGGCCTTTTCCCCTCGGCTGAAGCGCGGGACAGGGCGCTTGCCCTGGCGGAGGCCCTGGACGCGTACAGGCTGGCCTGCATGGAGGGCAGGGGCAGGAGGGTGGACAGGTCTGTACTGGAGGACGCCGACGGGGTCACCTCAACCATGCTCGACAGGGTCGCGAAGAAGGCCCGGGAATGCGGCGGGGATGCCCGCAGGCTGCTCGATGCCCTGGAGAACGGGGAGGTCCCCGGCTTCAGAGCGGACAAGCGCCGCCAGCTTCAGAGCTACCTCGGGAGTGGGGGATACCTTCCGGCCACCGAGCCGCTTCGGCCCGACGAGATAAGGGTGCGGGTGCTCCGGTCGGTCCGTAAGCGTATAGAAGACGGCACTCTCGATCCGGATGACGTGTACGCCCTGCTGAAACGCGCGGCGGCTTCCTCGGGAAGTTGAATAGTCGGCGAAACAGACATCTTCCGGCAGAACTGGAGGCTTTGGAAGCATGGCATCATCGGCCAAGGGAAACAGAGCGATAGGCATCGTCATCCGGCTACCCGTCAATATCACCAAGAAGGAAGAATGGGTGATAGCCACCTGTCCGGCTCTGGATGTCAATACTCAGGGCAGGAGCTGCGCTGAGGCCAGAAAGAACATGGAGGAGGCTCTCTCGCTATTTCTTGAGTCCTGCCTTGAGAGGGGTGTTCTCAACGAGGTGCTCAGAGGTGCCGGATTCACAAAAGTAGAGAGTCCTGTCCAGAACGGACCCCAGCAAGACAGCGGGTCTTTCGTGGAGGTTCCCCTGTCGCTGCTGAGAGGTAAGAAGGCCGACCGCTCGGCAAAATGCCCCGTCTGACCCCGATACACTGGAAGACCCTGGAATGTGTATTTACAAAATTCGGGTTCTGCTACAAACGCCATAGGGACAGTCACAGAATATACGAGAAGCTCGGCAGCCCCAGACCGATCGTTAATCCCACATACGAGCAGATTCAGGTGGAGATTATCAGGGGTCCCATGGGAACTGCAGGGATGTCCCGCAAAAAGTACTTCGAGCTGCTTGAGATCTGCTGGGATACACAGCTGCCGCCTGTTCGCAGGGTTTGATTTGACAGGCGTCAAGGACCGGGTAGTCCAATGCGCCCGGGGAAGTGTCCATGCCTACTGGCCGTTTCGGTGCCGCTGCACGTTCAGAGCCTTCCATCGCAGAAGCGGATGATCCTGAATGCGCGCAGCCAATTCTGCATCTTCGGTCAGCAGGCCGGGGACGATCTCACCATGGTCCAGCAGGCGATCCAGGAACTCGGCTTCGTCAGGTGTGAATTGTGCCTGAGCAGCCATGCGCTCGCGGCAGGTCTCGACCATCTGCTTCGCCCACCCAGGCTGAAGAGATTCTCGGACGGTTATGCTCAAAACCGGCAGAAGTTGGTTCTCCAATTCGTGAGGATCGCATTCTACGTCGTCCACCGAGATGGTCCGCCAGTCGCGGCGGTTCATGGCTCCGTAGAGGATGAAGGCAAGCCGCAAGCGGCCAGGATCGAGTTTCGCGGCGGTCAACAGCCGGTGTGCATCGTACACGTCCCTGCTGGCCCGGCGTGCAAACAGCGCCGCCAGCTTGCCAGCCGCCAGTTCGTGCATATCGAGAACGGGGATACCGCTAGCGGAGTACGTGCCCACATCCGCTGAGTCCATCGATGTCATGGGCCATAGCAGGACGCGGAACATGAAATTCAGATCGACTTCCAGGTTTCCGCCACCGCCAAGGGCGCTGTCGTAACGCAAGCGCCATTTGCCGCCCGCATGGTCACTGGGTATGCGCGTCACGGACAGTTCCTCCCGCTGGCAGACGACCTGCACGGTGCTCTCGACCTTCTCTCGGTCAGCCAGCATCTCCTCTCGGTCAGCCGCGCCAACGTAGTTCAGGTCGATATCAACCGACAGGCGCGGCAGGTCGAAGCAGAACAGGTTGAGCGCGGTGCCGCCTTTCAGTGCGAAGCGAGCACCAAGCGCCGGATGTCGCTGGAACACAGTCAGGAGATTGAGCAGGTGGATGACCTTCTCCAGCACCTCCGGTCGGAAGCCAGTCGCCTCGGATTCGGCCATAAGACGTTCTCGTGATATTCTCAAATCTCACGCTCCCACGCCCGCGTCAGCACCTTTTCGGGGACAATCAGGTTCCAGTTCGTAACCAACTGTCCTGGATTCCCTCGATCCATGTAGTGGGGTTGACGAGGGCGGGCCTCTCGCAGCCTGGCGAGCTGCCAGTCTTCCACCATGAGTTCCCCATGATGCTGTTCGAGGAAGAAGCCGACCTTTGCGACGGTTGTGGCGTTCCGCAGGAGCAGCGCATATTCGACGATCTGCTGGATGTCGTAGTATTCCACGGACTCGGCGGAACGCCAGATCTCCTCCCAGCCACCCCCGAGGTCTGGCCGGTCGAGCACGTCCACCAGAGACCGTTCCAGAGATGTGACCCTGATGTCGTGCCCGAGGCGGTCGACTGTCTTAACTCCAAACAGCTCCCCTGCTTCTCTACGTAGAGCCTTCTGCGGTGAGACGCGACGGAAGTGGCAGCCCCGAAAATCTTTAGGCCGCATCGCCTTATTGCTGATTATGATGTACTCGCTTGACACTGTGTATGCGCGTCCGTGCAACTGGAAGGCCGAGTGATAAGCGATCACGGCATCCTCGGCCAGCTTGGAGGCGACCAGCCATGGGTCGGGTATGAACGACTCCAGATCGGTCCCGACGGGTACGCTGGCGTATAGACCCCGCTGGATCTGGATCACATGCCCGGTACGAACATGGTGGGCCAGCCGTGCGTTGGCGGTATTGTGGTCAGTGGAGTAGTTCGCTTGCAGCGCATTCTCCAGCTCGTCCCGCGTGAAAACTGGATGTCTTGCCAAAAATGTCCGAACGTCCATGGGACAGCCCCGGTTTGAGTATATCCGCTTCAAGTGTGAAATATCTTAACATATAAGTCATTCAGGATCAAGTCATGCTGCCATTCAGCACAACTGCGGTGGGGGCCGGGCTTTGTCCCATTTCCGGGATGCGTTGAGGGCAGACGATCAAAAAGTACGACTTAACCTTCCAAAAAGGCATCGACAAGCGCTGCACCGGAACGCCCGCAACCTGCGAGTTCGCCAGTGCGAGAATGAAAGTCCTGTCACTCGGCCCTCCCGCGTATACCCAGACTGGATAGGTAATGGCTTCAATGGAGCCGCGGTCCGAAGACCACGGAAGGTGTCGCAAGCATTGTCGCAAACCTGTCGAAAAGGTCGAGTATTTCATGTCTGGAGTTTACGAGCTAATCCATGACGGGCAGCATAACCACTTGCAGTAAAGCGTTATAGCGCATACAGTGATGTAAGACCCTGCGAGTATACTCCCCACATGGCCCACCTGCACAAGAAGATGAAAAGGAAAGCTCTGCTACCACATCCGCGAGATCAAGCGGGTGAACGGTAAGTCCAAGGTGGTCTCGCAGTCCTACCTGGGTTCTCCGGACACAATGCTGAAGCGGCTTCGGGAGGTGGAGAGTAGCGGGCGGGCATTTTCGAGACCTTATGGGCGCTGCAGTTACCACTACCCGCGGAATACCTATTGTCCGGCCCCACTGTTCTGTATGACAGGGAAGACCTCAAATTGGAAAATGGGTTTTCGCTGATACACAACCACGGGGATTTGACGCAGTGATACTGCATGTAGTATCAAACCAGTGCCACGATGGCTAGGATTGCCAAGCTGATCGCCAGGGCGCTCAGGAAGCCACCGGATCTGAGGTTCTCGGAGGTGAGGAGAATCCTGGAGCATTTTGGCTATAAGGAAGATAGGCAATCGGGGAGTCATGTAGTATTCACGAAGAAGGGGGAATACCCGATCTCTGTCCCTCTGATCGGCGGGAAGAAGGTAAAGAGAACGTACATATTGGAGATCATCGATTTACTCGGTCTGGAGGAGTACGATGAGTGAAGGTGCAGATCGGACAAGCATGGAGGAGTACCTGAAGCTGCCATACACCATTTCCATTGTCCGTGACGGGGATAGCTACGTTGCGAAAGTGGCCGAGCTGCCCGGTTGCGTTACCCAGGCTGAGACGCGGGCCGAAGCTACGGAAGCGATAGACGATGCGATGAGACTCTGGCTGGAGTCGGCGCTCGCCCAGGGGTTGGAAATACCCAAACCCAGGACCCTGGAAGATTACAGCGGGAGATTCGTTGTTCGTATGCCCAGCTCTCTGCACCGCAGGCTTTCTGTCGGAGCAGAGCGGGAGGGAGTAAGCCTGAACCAGTACGCTGTTTCCCTTCTGAGTGAACGCAGCGCAGTAGCGCTTATCCTGAGTGCGCACCCATACATTTCTGCCGGAATGTCGGAGTATGAGAAGATGTGGGCCCCGAGAGGGGAGATATATGGTCCACCGTCTACGCCAACCCATGAAATACAAGACGATGACACAATTGACAGCTTAGAGAAGGTGGCAGGCTAGAGCAATGGCCGATGTAAAGCCAAACACCAGACGGTTGCACGGCGAGCTGATGCAACGCCTGCAATTGCAGGGCATATCCTTCAAAGAAGCAAGCTTCAGAAGAGAGGCCGATCTGCCGCCTAAAGGCACTCAGATCGAGCTCTCGACCAGCACGGACTATGACAGGGTAGCGATGGGGTTCGATGCCCGTCTGTGCCTGGATACGGCCTTTTTCATATTGGATGGTGACGAAAAGAGGGACTCAGGAAAAATACGTTGCGTTCTTGTGCTCCGGTACAGATTCAGCGAGAAGCCGGACCCGGAGGGATTGAGCGAATTTATCGACTCATTTGTCAAAAATAACGTTTTGTTCAATGCGTGGCCGTTTCTGAGGGAGTGGATACATGAGGCCTTGAATAGAATGGGTTGGCCGCCTCACGATCTTCCTCTGCTAAAGAGGAGAATAGTGCGGGAGAGATACTCCGAATCGGAGTAGCCCCCTTTCCATCTCCATGTTGTGTCCGGCTCTCTTCAAAGGCGTTGTCAAGAGCCGGGTAGGTGCCCCCCACCCAGGGTCGGTTAATTCCCCCTCCCTTTCGTGTGTTCATCAGGGCCGCGGTCCGAAGACCGCGGAA
>CAZKJG010000017.1:0-25817 GCA_964553045.1 uncultured bacterium
CTTTTCTTTTCTGCAGCCCCAGGGCCGCCAGGCCCAGGAGGACGGCGAACCACAGGGTTGCGAATCTCATCAGCAGTGTGACCGCGGTGGCGGTATGTACGGGCAGGGTGTCCGTCAGCAGGCCGTCTATGGTGATCTCCGTCAGGCCCAGGCCACCGGGGATCATGGAGACGGCGCCTGCGATGGTGCCGGCGGCGTGCGCCAGCAGGGCCAGGCCGGGGCCCACGCTGTAGCCCAGCGAGGCGGCCACCGCGCACAGAACCAGGGCCTCCGCCCCCCAGGAGAGTATGCCCAGGGGGACGGTTACCACGAGGCTGCGGAGGTTGAGCAGGTCGTTGCAGTGGTCCTGGAAGCGGCAGATGCCCTCCCGTCTGCTTTCGAAGAACCTGAACCTGCACAGCAGGCGGGTGGCGCAGCCGAAGGCCCTCTGAGAGAGAAGCACCACCATAACCATTCCCACGAAGGCGGCCCCGGCGCCGGCGGCCAGCAGGCCGGCCCTGCCGCCGAGGAACGCGGCCCCGATCAGGGCGATGACGATCATGCTTATCAGGTCGGTTATCCGCTCGGCCACCACCACCGGAGAGGTGCGGGCGACGTCTATCCCATCCTCGCGGCGCAGCAGGTAGCACTTCAGCAGCTCGCCGAACTTCCCCGGCGATACGGTCATTGAGAAGCCCGCCACGAAGACCGAAAGGCTCCGCCGCCAGGGCACGGTCACCTCGACCCTGCGGAGGAAGTACTGCCACTTCAGGAAGCGCAGGAAGTAGTTAAGCAGGGGCAGCCCCAGGATCACCGGCAGCCAGGCCGGGTCGAGGCGGGTTACGGCCCGGCCCACCTCGGAGGCGTCTGCGTAGAGGACCATGCCGGTGTAGACGGCGATGGCCAGGGCCAGCGACCAGAGGGCCTTTCGAAGGCCGCGGCCCTCCCTGCGCTCCAGGTCTCTTTCGGGTGTTACCCGCTCAGTGGCCTGCGAGATGTCCCAGCTCCGTCTGCAGCCTGTCGTCCTCGGGGGTATCCACCTCTTCGAGGATCTTGAGCGCCTTGCTGGCCAGGCGGGAGGACTCCTTGCGCTCCCCCTGGTCGCGGTAGGCTCGGGAGGCGATGGCCAGGGCGTTGGCGCGGCTGCGGGCGGTTACCTTCTGCGCCGGCATCAGCTCGTACCCGGTGAGAGACTGGACCAGGGCCTGCCGGGGGTCGCCCCGCTTCATGCTCAGGAGGGCCAGGTTGATGTGGACGCCGCTCTTCGCACTGCCCTCCCGCAGCTCGAGAGCCTCCTCTAGAAGGCCCTCGGCCTCGTCGAGGCTGCGGCCGTCCTCTATCAGCATGGCTGCGAGGTTGACGTTCACCGTGGACCTGAGCTCGGGGTCCTTCTCCACGGCCTGGCGGTAGTACTGCTCTGCCTCCTCCCGGCTGTCCCGTCCGGCGGCTATGTAGCCCAGCTGGGCCAGGGCCCGCCCGCTTCCGTCGCCGCGCTCCATGGCGTCCATAACCAGCTCCTCGGCCCGCTCCAGCTGCCCCGAGCGGATGTGGAAGAAGACCAGGGCGTTGGTGAGGGGGTCGGAGACGCTTCTGCGGTCCATGTTGCGCTCCAGGTAGGAGATCATCTTCTGTATATCGCCCCGGGCCGCCATCATGGAGGCCCTGCGCAGCTGGTAGCGCTTCCAGGTGGATGAGGTGAAAACTCTCCTGGAGAGGTAGACGAAAACTCCCAGGAGCACGATTACTATTGCGAGCTTGACCCACATGTGTCAGACACCCCCGCCTGATAGCTGGTTGCGGTCGAACTCGGTGAAGTCGGGTATGGTGGTGTCACCCTCCATCGGGGACATTCCCCGGTGGATGCGGCAGTAGTCCACCGGGGCGGTGCCCCGCCAGAACATCTCCTCGGTGGCGTTCTCGGCGCAGGCGGCCACCGCCAGGTCTCCGGAGGTCTTGCAGATGACCACCTTCTCTATGGTCCCCGGCTCCGGGCCGGGGAACTCCGGGGCGTCCTCCGGGTGGGCGTCGGCCAGCGCCCGTCGCATGAAGCGGTTCCATACCGGCAGCGCTATGCTGGAGCCGGACTGGCCGGAGTTCCACTGCCTCTGCAGGCGGAGTCGCACCACGTGGTTGTCGTATCCCACCCACACGCTGGCCACCAGGTCCGGGGTGAAGCCCACGAACCAGGCGTCGGCGTAGTCGCTGGTGGTGCCGGTCTTGCCCCCGGCCTCGCGTCCGGCGTAGGGGCCGCCCCAGTACCAGTGGGCTCCGGTGGCGGTGCCGCCGCGGATTACGCTCTGCAGCATGCTGTTCATCAGGTAGGCGCCGGTGCGGGAGAGCACCCTGGTGCCGGGGTCCGGCTCCTCGTGGGTCTCCAGGACGTTGCCGTAGCGGTCCTCCACCCGGAGTATGGCCGTGGCGTCCCTGGCCAGGCCCCCCGTGGCGAATGGTATGTAGCCCTGGGCCATCTCCAGGGGGTTGAGCATGGCGCTGCCCAGGGGAAGGGAGTTGACTATGGACAGGCGGGACTCGATCCCCATCCTGTGCGCCCTGGCAGCAACCGCCTCGACTCCCACCGCCATACCCAGCCTGACCGCCGAAACGTTGTATGACATGGCCAGGGCGCGGCGCAGCGTGCTCATTCCGTGGAAGCGGCGGTCGTAGTTCCTGGGCCGCCAGAAGCCGGGGTCCATGTCCACCACCACCGGCTGGTCCAGGACCATGCTCCCCGGAGACCATCCCTGCTCGATGGCCTCGGCGTAGACGAAGGGCTTGAATGAGCTTCCGGGCTGCCGGCTGGCCTGCACCGCCCTGTTGAACTCGCTGTCGTCGAAGTCGCGGCCCCCGACCATGGCCCGCACGTAACCGGTTCTGGGGTCCAGTGCCACCACCGCCCCCTGCACGTAGTCCGGGGCCCCGGAGGTGGTGTCCTCCACGGCCTGCCACCGCTGGTAGGAGCTGGGGTGGCGCAGCCGCTCGGGGTCCTCCTCGAACTCGTCCGTCTCCGGGTCCCACACCGGCTCCTTGGCGGTGAGGACGCTGTCCAGTGCGAACCGTGCGGCCTGCTGCATATCGGGGTCCAGGGTGGTATAGACCCGAAGGCCCTCCTCGTAGACGGCGCTCCATCCGTATCGGGAGACCAGGTACTTGCGAACGTACTCGGTGAAGTAGTCCCTGTCCTGGGTCTCCGTGGGCCGGGTGACGTCCACCACCAGCGGCTGGGAGCGGGCGGCGTCCGCCTGTCCTGCGGTGATGTAACCCTCCTCCTCCAGCATGGTGATGACCACGTTCCTGCGGCTGCGGCAGTTCTCGGGGTTGATAACCGGATGGTACCTGGTGGGTGCTCTGGGAATGGCCACCAGGGTGGCCGCTTCAACCAGGGTCAGCTCGGAGGCGTGCTTGCCGCCGAAGTAGGTCCTGGCCGCAGCCTCGATTCCGTGGGCTCCGGAGCCGAAGTATATCTGGTTCAGGTACATCTGGAGTATCTGGTCCTTGGAGAACTGCTTCTCTATCTCCATGGCGATGAAGGCTTCCTGTATCTTCCTCTGAAACGTCTGGTCCGGCACCAGGAAGAGCCGCTTGGCCAGCTGCTGGGTAATGGTGCTGCCTCCGTGGCGCTGGCCGGTGCGTATGTCGTGGATCAGTGCCCTCATGATTCCGCCGGTGATGTCCACTCCGGCATGAGTGTAGAAGTTCTTGTCCTCGGTGGCTATCAGGCCCCTCACCACCCAGGGCGACATCTGGTCTATGGGCACCGGGTAGCGGTTCTCGACGAAGACCGTGGAGATCAGCTCGCCGTTGCGGTCGTATATCTCGGTAGCGGAAGAGAACTCCCGTCCCCTCAGCCCCGCCACGAGAAGGCCGCCCCTGGCCTGCCGGAAAGCCACGCTGCTGTCGTGGTATACGCGCCACAGGAAGCCGGCGCCGAAGAAGAGGGCGCAGACCAATACGATGGCGCCCCAGTAGACCACGGGGCGCAGGATGCGCCGCAGTATGCCGCTGCCGCTTCCGCTCAGCCTCAAGCAGCCCGTCCCTTCGAATGCCCGTGCGCGGTGACGGCGGGAATATAGCCAATGACAGCGCGGGGGCTAGGCATGGAGGACGCCGGGCGGGCTACGGCTGGACCGAGGTCGACTCCGGAGTTTCGGCCTCCCCCTCATCGGTGAGCAGCCGGTTCCTCAGCATCACCGGCTCGCCCTCCCGGTATCCGAGGCGGTACTCGTACTCGTAATCGTTTCCCACCAGGGTCACGTCCCGGGCCCCGGGGGTCTCCGAGGGCTCGGAGGCGAAAGCGGAGTGGTAGTCGCTCCCGTACCCGAGGTAGCTTCGCCACACTAGACGGTAGCCCGTCTCGGTTCCCTCGAAGAGGTAGAGGTCTCCGGCCCAGTACACGACACGCTCGGGATTTCGGTCACCGTTCATCTCCACTCCCAGCGCCCTCCAGACCGCGGCTCCGACGTCGTTCTCCCGCCTCTGTTCCAGCACGTGGGGGTCGAGCTCGAGGTAGAGCTCGCCCAGGGGCTCGCCGTCGCCCTCCGTAAGCAGTACGGAATAGGTTCGGGAGAGGGTGTCCGAGGCCTCGACCAGGTCGCTGACGGACAGGAAGTAGCTGCGCAGCATCTCCAGCCTCTCCAGCTCCTCCTCGATGTCGGGCTCCTCGTACCGTCCGGTCTGTCTCAGCTCCTGCATGGCCTCGTGCCGGGTGCGGAGAACCGCCTTGCTCAGGTAGCCCAGCTCCCTCCACGCGGCAACGAAACCGTGCAGGTCCAGGGGGACGTTGTCCAGCTCATAGGTGGCTCTGTCCTGTATGATCTGGAACTTGCCCGACCGCCTTATATTGCTGTACGCAAGCCGGTTGTAGCTGTCGTAATCCAGCTCGCATATGTAGGCCGTGAAGCTGTCCCCCGCCGCCCTGGCCGCGTGCCAGGAGCTGTAGCTGCGCAGGGAGTCCATCAGACAGTCGTCGTAGAGCATCCGGGCCACCCGTATCTCACTGAGGACCCTGGGGCTCTCGAGCACCAGCCCGGCAAGGTGCTCCACAGTGATCGAATCGGCCACGGTCTGGGGGACCTCCTCACCGAATCCCTCGATTAGCCAGTGTCCTTCGACCAGCCGGAAGTCGATCCTGACAATGACGGGCATGTGCTGCCGGGCAATGGAACAGCGGTAAGTGGTCCGGGATCTTCCCGAGCTGTCGGTGTAAACCTCGGAGAGCCTTCCGCCGGCGTCGAAGCCGCGCCATCTGCCGAAGACGTCCCGGGGCAGCTCTCCGGACCCCACCAGCGAATCCCGCAGGGAGGGCACCAGCAGGTCGTAACAGCCCGGGTCGTTGCGGCCCAGGAGGTCGGAGAACTCCAAGGCCACCTCGAGCGGAGTGGCCGGAGTCACCACAACGGAGTCGGAGTCCGAAGTGTCCGGGACGTCGGGCGACGGCTCTCCGTCTCCGCCGCAGCAGACAGCGAGGAGGCACGCCGCGGCGAACGGGGCCCAGACCGCCGGCCTCATACGTTCACCGCCGTGATCCTGACCATCTCCTCGGGCGTGGAGATGCCCTCCAGAACCTTCTTGCGGGCGTTTTCCCTCAGGGTTGTCAGGCCCTGCTCCCTGGCCAGTCTGCGGACCCGGTCCACCGTGGCCCCTCCGGTGAGGGCCTCCCTCAGAGACTCGTTCATCTGCATCACCTCGAAGATCCCCGTCCTTCCCTTGTAGCCGGTACCCCGACAGACCCTGCAGCCCTCGCCCCTTCGAAGGGTAAGGTCGCTGCCGGGGTCGATTCCCAGGGCGCTGAGCACCGCCGGGGAAGGCTCGTACTCCTTCGCGCAGCTCTCGCAGACGGTGCGCATGAGCCTCTGGGCCACCACCCCGACCAGGGTACTCGCAATCAGGTAGGGCTCTATTCCCATGTCCACCAGTCGAATGGCAGTGGTTGCCGTGTCGTTGGTATGTATGGTGCTCAGCACCAGATGGCCGGTCAGGGCCGAGCGCATCGCGCTGCGCGCCGTCTCCTCGTCCCTGATCTCCCCCACCATGATGATGTCGGGATCCTGCCGCAGCACGTGCCTCAGCGCGGTGATGAATGTCAGGTCCACGGCCGGCTGCACGGCTATCTGGTTGAACTCGTCGGTGACGAACTCCACCGGCTCCTCTATGCTGGTGATGTTCTTCTCGGAGGTGGCCAGCGCGGTCAGGGTGGAGTAGAGGGTGGTGGTCTTGCCGCTGCCGGTGGGACCGGTCACCAGTATCAGGCCGTAAGACTTGCCCACCATATCGCGGTAGACGTCCAGGTCCTTCTCGGACATACCCAGGGTGGAGATGTCCTGCATGAGTATGGCCGGGTCGAGTATGCGGAGGACCGCCTTCTCCCCGAAGGCGATGGGAACCGTGGAGGTTCTTATCTCAACCGGCTTGCCCTCGAAGCTGGTCCGTATTCGGCCGTCCTGCGGCCGGCGCTTCTCGGCGATGTTCATGCCGGAGATCATCTTTATTCGGGAGAGTATGGGAAGGTGCAGCTTGCGGGGAATTGTGTAGATGGTGTGCAGGACTCCGTCGATTCTCAGCCGCACCGATATGCCGCTGCGGTGGGGCTCGAGATGGATGTCGCTGGAGCGTTCCTCGAAGGCGTACTGCAGGAGATGGTTGACGGCGTTCACTATCGGCCGGTCGGTGGGTTCTATGCCCTCGGAGGTATCGCTGGAAACGAAGCGCTCCAGGTTGCCCAGGTCCACGTCTCCCGGCTTCGCCCCCATCTCCTCGGCCGCGGCCACCAGGGAGCTGTGCAGCCCGTAGAACTGACGTATCACCTTCTGGACCTCTCCGGGGCGGCTCACGTAGAGCTCGATGTCGCGGTCCAGCTGGTGGGTCAGGTCCTCCAGCGGCCGCATGTCCAGGAGGTTGGATGTTGCTATCTTGAGGGTCTGGCCGTCCTCGGCGAAGGCGATGAGCCCGAAGTTCCGGGCGTAGGCTCCGGGAAGCGACTCGGTCACCACTTCGTAGTCCAGGTCGAGCGGGTCCAGCTCCTTGTAGGGAAGCCCCACTACGTCGGCAATGAAACGGAAGAGGTCCTCCTCCTTGACCAGCCCCTTCTGGACCAGGAGCTGGAGAAGGGGGGTATCGGTCTTCTCGCGCAGCCTCCCCAGGCGCTCGGTTCCCGAATCCGTCAGGAGGCCGGCGTTCCTCAGTCTCTCGGTGAATCCCTCCAGCCTGAGTCTCGGGTAGTTATTCACAGTACCTCCAGTACCAGTTCCTGCGGCGGCTCGACATCCCACACCAGCGCGCCGCCGATCCTGGAAGCCGCCCTCTCGGCGTCGGCCCGACGGGCAGCGTGAACCAGGCCCACCGCATCGCCGGCGGAAAGCTCCGTCCCGGGTTCCGCCAGCGACTCCCAGCCAACGCCATGATCGATGGAATCGGCCGTGGAGTAGCGCCCTCCGCCCAGCTCCCTGACCGCTTCACCCACCTCTCTGGCCGCCGGCCCGGCGAGAAGTCCGGAGCGGTCGGCCCGTACTTCGAGTCTGACGGGAGCCGGCTCGCGGCGGCGGAATCGCTGCAGGCTTCCGCCCTGGGCCTGCACCATATGCTGGAATACTTCCATTGCCGCCCCGTCGTCCAGTCTGGCGCGGCACAGGCCGGCGGCGGAATCGGCGTCCCGGGCCACTCCCGCCAGCTCGAGCATTCGGGCCGCGAGGTGAACCGTGAGAGCCCTCAGTTCCCGGGGGCCGCCGCCCTCCAGCAGCTCCAGGCACTCGTCCACCTCCAGGGCGTTGCCCACCATCCTGCCCAGCGGATACTCCATGCAGGTCAGCAAAGCACTGGCCCTTCGGCCGAACTCCTGCGCTATCTCCACCAGTCTGCGTGCCAGTTCCCGGGCGTCCTCCAGAGAAGGCATGAAGGCTCCGTCCCCGTACTTCACGTCGAAGACCAGGACGTCGGTGCCCTCCGCCAGCTTCTTGCTGAGTATGCTGGCACAGATCAGGGGTATGGAGGTTACGGTGGAGGTGGCGTCGCGAAGGGCGTAGAGCTCCCTGTCGGCGGGGGCCATCTCCCCGGTCTGGCCGATCATACAGACGCCCAGGTCGTCCACCTGCCGGACGAACCTCTCCAGCGGGAGCTCGACGTCCATCCCCGGAATCGACTCCAGCTTGTCGAGCGTGCCTCCGGTATGGCTGAGGCTCCGGCCGCTGACCATGGGGACGCGAAGGCCGCAGGCCGCGGCCAGGGGGGCCAGGACAATGGATACCTTGTCGCCCACTCCGCCGGTGCTGTGCTTGTCCGCCAGGGGGGGACCCTCGCTCCAGCGCATGGATCGGCCGCTGTCCCGCATGGCGGCGGTCAGGGCAACGGTCTCCCCGGAGGAAAGCCCCCGAATGTACGCCGCCATGAGAAACGCCGAGGCCTGGTAATCGGCCACCCGACCCTCGGCCACTCCGGCGGCGAACCCGTACAGGTCGTCCCTCGGAATCTCACGGCCGTCGCGCTTGGCGGCTATCAGGTCGGTTACCCTCATGCCCCGCCCTGGAGTATCCCCAGACCGAACGGGTCGAACAGCAGTACTGCCGCCGCAGCCAGAAGAACGGCAATCAGTATCCAAACCCATATGTAGGAGCCGGTCAGTCCCTCGATCTCCATGAACTCGCCCACCGAGCACTCGCCATCGGGCAGGTCGGAATGAACCACCCGGTCGAACGAGCGAATCCGGCCCCTCTTGAGCATGCGCCTGACCGTTTCCGGCGTGGAAGCCTCCAGCCTGCCCTGCAGGGTATCGATCGAATAGGGCTCGCCGCGGTCTTGCTCCTCCGGGGCGGGCTCATCGTCTTCGGCCGTCTCTTCATCCTCCGAGGGGGACCCGGTATCCTCGTCCCGCTCTTCGTCGGGGTCCTCGTCGGGCTCTTCGCCGGAGCCCGGCTCCGCCTCTCCGGCCGGCTCCGGTTCGGCCCCCGCGGGTTTTTCGGGGGCTTCGGGCTCCTCCGGCTCGCTGTCCTCGGGGGGCTGTCCCCAGGCGCCCTCGGGCCACATCTCCGGTTCGAAGAGACCGCACTCGCCGATCGGCTCCCAGTCGCCGCCGGAAAGGGAGATCTCCGCCTCCGGAGGAATCCTCGACTCCCGTATCCATCTCCTGACGGTCTCGGTCTCCCCAGGATGGTACTCCCGGCCGTCCACCCTGATCACCGGCGCCTCCTCATCCCGTCCCTCGGGCATCTCCCGCAGGTAGGGGGCCAATCTGGGAAGACCGCTGGCCAGTACGCCCCCCGGCGGCGTTCGAGGACCCTCTATCTCCGCCCCGACGGTAAGTCTGCCCTCCCGGGCCCACAGCACTACCGCATCGAAGTCCGGCGCCGTGTAGGACCTGTCACCTACGGTCACGTGCCACCAGCTCTCCGGAGAGAGGAGCTCGGCCAGCCCCTCGTCGTCCGAAACCGGGTGCCAGTCATCGCTTCCGGCCCGGCGCATCTGGTCCTCGCCCGAGATCCGGAGCTCCCGGGCCCATGTCTCCAGGGTATTCCGGTCCGGTGCCCTGTAGATCCTGCCCTTGTGCCTGACCTCGTAGGCTGACGCTTGACCCATCTGTCCCCCCTGCTGTCCCAGTGGCCCGGTTGGCCCCGTATCCGACATGTCCCGGGCAACCGCGCCTGCTCCAGCGTCAGACGCAGTCCCCAAGCAATGCGTATACTCTACCCGTCAGGGCCTGTCAACGTTCTCCGAGGCCCCATACAGACAGCGTTCGAGCCTGCTTTCGTACCTCTGTCTGGTCGTCGGCCTCTCCTCCCAGGTGCTTCCCGGACCGGGCGACCATTCCGCCCTTCTGAAGACCAGAGTGTCCCCGCGGACCATCTCCAGGGCTCGGGAATCCAGCCATCCCTTTCGCTGGGCGATGGCCACCAGCCGTTCCAGGTAAGCGCGCCAGTAGTCGGGGACCGTTCCGTTCACGAAGAAGCGGTGGTAGATGCGGGGGCCGGGAAGTACGGATACCAGGAACGCGGTCTGAAGAACCGAGAGGCTTTCGGCGGGAATGTCGAAGTAGTAGAGCGCGGCCTCGCCGACTCCGAATACGTCGGGCCCCATCTCGACGATGTTGGCGTACAGCTCGAGCATCCTGTCCTTGCTCAGGTACCGCTCCAGCCTCCAGGCGAGGAACACCTCCTGCAGCTTCCGGGAGAGCACCTTCTCCCGGTTCAGGAACAGGTTCTTGGCCAGCTGCATGGTGAGGGTGGAGCCTCCCCGGCGGAAGGAGCCCGCCTCCACGTTTTCCACGATGGAGTTGCGTATGTGGTAGAGACAGAAACCCTCGTGAGATCTGAAGGTGGCATCCTCGGCGCAGAGGAGGATCGGCTCCCAGGCCGCCGGCAGATCGTACAGGGGTAGAAATCCGCGATTGGACAACGTGTCCAGGGCTATGGTGCGGACGTTGTGCCAGCTGTCCTCCATGACGCAGGTGGCTCCGAAATCCCTGAGCCGGCCGAAGCGCACCGGGCTCCATTCAACACTCAGGCGGGAGACATCCACGTCGGCGACGAAGTCGCAGCTGTCCGGCGTGTCCCAGTCCAGCACGCATTCCAGGCTGAAGGCGGCCGACCCGCCCAGACTCAGACCCCCGAGCCTTCCCAGGAGCGGGTCGGGGACGGAGGCCGCCAGCTCACGGCCGCCCAGCGAGTCGGCCCAGGCATGCACCCGCAGCCTGGGACCCGGACTGGGGCGGTAGTCGAGATCGAAGAATACGGTGGCCTCCCCCACGGTCAAACTGCCGGCCCTGACCTCCAGCAGGCCGGTCTCGGGCGAGTAGCTGCCCCTGCAGGTCAGGTGGACCCTCATCTCCAGAGTGTCCCGGCAGAGCTCCGGGTCGTACAGGCGCAGGGGCTCGGCCTGCAGCGAGCAGGAGAAGGCCACCGGCGCGTCGGGGGCCACGCTTATCAGGGCCGTACCGGAGGGCAGAATCCCGGCGTAGTCCAGTCCCGAGGATACCGCTCTACCCTCCATCCAGGGCCCGAAGCTCTCCAGCCGAAGGGTCATCTGGGCCGACATCCCACGTCCTTCGTCCCGCAGGGACACGGGTACATCCACCGGCTCTCCGTCGATGGCGGTGACCCGGCCGTCCAGGCGGAGCCCCGACTCCCCGAGTGTCCCGGACAGACGGGAATCGTATCGGCGGCCCTGCAGACGAACCGGCAGGCCGCCGCCCACGTGGGGTATGCGGGAGATGCCGCTGGCTATCAGGTACACGCTGTCGGTCTGCCGGGACCTCCTCAGGCTCACCATGGCCGCTCCCCAGTCGCCCCGAAGGGCTCCCAGCAGACTACTTCCGGAACCGCTGAGCCGGCCGCTGCAGCGCGAAGAGTCTCTGCCGTCGTGCAGAAGCAGGTTTGTGAAGACCACGTCGGGGTCGGACCCGGGCTCTGCGCCCCCCGCTTCCTCCCCCCCGGCGCGCAGCCTTCTGAGATCCACCGTCCCGCCGCAGACTGAGACCATCGAGGCGCGGGGAGAAAGCGGCGAGCCCTCCAGAAGGACCACAATACTGTCCAGCCTGGCGCCCCTGCCCGGAAAACCCACGTCCTTCAGGATTACGCAGCCCGGCGCCAGGCTCAGCTCCGAGGCGAAGGCCTCGGGGTCGTGCAGACGGAGCCGGCCCATCACGGTCCTTCGTACGACCAGCCTGCCGGCTATCAGCAGCGAGAGCACTACGGCCGCCGTAACGGCGGCCGTGAGCAGCCCTCTCAGCACAGCTGTTCCCGGGGGACGGCTCAATTGTTCCTCTCGACTTCGGCGGCTATCTCGGCGCCGCCCCGACGGCCTCCTTCAGTATCGCCCCGGCCGCGTCGGCGGGTGAGTCGGCCCTGGTGACCGGCCGGCCCACCACCAGAGCGGAGGCCCCCGCCCGAATGGCCTCCGCAGGCGTCGCCACACGCTTCTGGTCGTGCCTGGCTGCCCCCGCGGGCCTTACGCCGGGCGTGATGATCAGGAAGTCGTCTCCGCAGGCCCTCCGCACGGCCGATGCCTCCCGGGGCGAGCAGACGACCCCGTCCAGGCCGGCTTCGGCGGCCGATTCCGCCAGGCGTGCTGCCAGGTCGCCGGGCGGCATGCCGATGGACATTCCCGCCAGATCGGAGCCGTCCAGGCTGGTCAGGACGGTGACGGCGATCACCCTGAACCGGCCATCCGCCGCCTCCGCAGCAGCCTTCATCATCTCCCTGCCTCCAGTCGCATGCACGTTGACCACATCCGGCTCGAGGGGGGCCACGGCCCGGACCGCGCCGGCCACGGTGTGCGGTATGTCGCAGAACTTGAGGTCGAGGAAGACTGGCAGGCCCAGGGAGACCAGGCGGCGGACCATGCGGGGGCCTCGGCGCAGGTACAGCTCCAGCCCCACCTTCACTCCGGCTCCGTCTATTCCCGCCAGCTCCTCGGCCAGGGGAAGCAGTCCGTCTCCGAGCTCCGTGGTGAGCGCCACATACAGGCGTGTAGGCATTCGCCCTCCATTCGACCGGCTTCGATTACCGGCTCACTCGGGGGAGGAGACGACCGTGAGCTCCACCCTTGCGATGCCGGACTTCTTCATGTCGATCCTCTCGGCGGCGGCCTCGGTAAGGTCTATTATACGCCCGCCCACGTACGGTCCCCGGTCGTTGACCCTTACCGTCACCTCCTTGTCGTTGGCCAGGTTCCGCACCCGGACCACCGTGTCGAAGGGAAGAGTGCGGTGGGCGCAGGTCAGCCGGCGGGTATCGAAGGTCTCTCCGTTGGCCGTAGGCCTTCCCTGGAAGCCCTCGCCGTAATAGGAGGCCACGCCCCGCTGCGTGTATCCGGATATCGCCACTACAGGACCGGTGCCGCCACCCGTGTAGACCGGTCTGGGCTGCAGGCAGCAGGGCGCCAGGATGACCAGGAACACCGCCAGGGCGGAGGTCGATAGCCTCACCGAAGAAGTCTCCGGGCGCCCCGAACCAGCTCCGCGGCCGCGCCGGGGCGGCGCAGCACCAGCGAGCCGACCTGGACCATCTCGGCTCCGGCCGCCATCAGCTCCAGCAGATCCTGGGGCCTGGAGACACCGCCGGATGCCAGCACAGGCACGTCGACGGCCTCCGAGACCAGATGGACGCCCGCCACCACCAGCGGCAGGAGCGCCGGGGAGGTGTATCCGGCCGTCCCCCTTCGCAGGGCCGGCCGTCCGGTGCGCCAGTTCAGCTTCATTCCCAGGAAGGTGTTGCAAACGGTGACGGCATCCGCCCCTCCCTCGGAGGCTGCCCGTGCCGCCTCGGCCATGTTGCCCGCGTTGGGGGTCAGCTTGACCGAGAAGGGACGGGACGAGGCGCTGCGGACCAGCCGGGAGACCCGCTCGACCACTCCGGGGTCGGCCCCGAAGGCCATTCCCCCCCTTGCCACGTTGGGGCAGGATACGTTGACCTCGTATCCGAACGGCACCGGTGAGCCCTCCAGAAGGGAGACCACTTCCGCGAACTCCTCCTCGGTGTCGCCGGAAACGTTCACTATCACCGGACAGGGAAGACGGTCGGCCTCGGGGAGAACCTCGCCGACCACGCGGTGGACTCCGGGGTTGGCCAGGCCTATGGAGTTCAGAAGTCCCAGCTCGGTCTCCCATACCCTGGGGGGGGAGTTGCCGGCGCGGGGCCGCAGCGTAGTGCCCTTGGAGACCAGGGCCGCCACCCCCTCCAGGCACCCCATGCGATGCAGCTCCAGACCGAAGCCCGCCGTTCCCGATGCCAGGATCACCGGAGAGTCGAAGCTCCTGCCCCAGATGCCGCAGCGCAGGGATGTCACCCGTCTCACGTAACCAGCCCCCTCCACGCCTCCCAGTCGATTCTGTCGGCCCGAACCACCGGCCCGTCGGTACAGCATTTCAGGTAGCCATCCCGCCCGGGAATGGCGCAGCCCTCGCAGACACCGTAGCCGCAAGCCATTCGGCTCTCGGTGCTCACCTGCACCCTGTCCATCGCGCCCTCCGGCACCAGCCTGATCACCGCCTCCATCATGGCCAGGGGGCCGCACAGGGCCACGTTCTCGTAATCCCCCCAGTCCACACCTTCGCAGAGGGCTGTTATCAGGCCGCAGGCTCCACGGCTTCCGTCCTCGGTGACGCAGCTGGCCCGCACGCATCCGACGTCCAGCAGATGGTCGGCGTCTCTGGCGCCCAGCAGCGTTCTCCGTACCTCAGCCCTGCGGGACAACAGGGGAAAGCCGGCGGCACCCATTCCGCCACCGATGAGGAGCCAGCCTCCGGAACCGATGTCGTATCCCTGTCCCAGGGGCCCCAGCACGCGGCGGACGGCTCCCCGCTCCGCAGACCCCAGAAGGCAGGTGCCCGCCCCGACCTCCTCGAAGACTACGGTGAAGGTCCCGGCGGAGGTGTCCACGTCGCTGACGGTCAGGGGGCGGCGCGTCATGGGAAAGCTGCCCTCCGGCTGCACCTCCAGCTGCACGAACTGGCCGGGTTCCGCCGACCGGGCCAGCTCCGGAACCCGGTAGATCTGGCGAACCACGCCGGCGGCGAGCGATTCGGTCACCATCAGCTCGGCGTCGGAATCGATCGGCGCCGGGTCGGCCACTCTACTCTCCATCACCGTCCCCGTCCCCGTCATCTTCGCCATCGCCGTCTTCGCCGTCCTCCACCTCCAGGCCGTAGAGGCGCTGCTCGGCCTCCCGGCCCTCCGCCGTCAGCGGGTAGTCGCCGGCCAGCTCTCTCAGGTATCCCTCCACAATGGCGTCATCCTGGCGGGAACCCTCCGCCGCCACATAGGCGGCCCACAGCAGCTCGGGGCGGACGTCGTAGCTCCAGGGCGAATCGAGAATCGCGTCCAGCCGCTCCCATGCCGACTGGTACCGCTCCACCTCGATATCGTCCCAGGCCGCCTCCAGAATGGCGGAAGGTCTCTGCGCGGCAGCGGGGCCCGGAGGCAGCTTCAGGGAGTCCTCGATCATCGTGGCCAGATCGCTGCTGTCGGCCCGGGCCCTCACCTCCATCAGCACCGCCCGGGAGGAATCGGCGGGCAGAATCGAGGCCAGGGCGGCCCTGGCGTAGGCCCGAATCCTGCCGCGATCGCTGCCTGCCAGCTCCCGCAGCTCCCGCAGGGCCGCCTGGTCTCCGGCGCCGTAGAGGTCCCGGCGCTTCTCGGCGATCATCAGCCTGTACCTCTCCCTCTCGTGTTCGCTGCCGGTCTCGGCCCGCTCGTGGTAGTCCTGGAGGAGCTCCAGATCGTACCTGCGGTTCTCGGCAAGGCGTATCCAGAGGTAGTCGCCCCTGCGGACCGCCAGCTCATCCAGGTCATCAATGGCGTCCAGCCTTCGGCCCTGCCCCTCCAGCAGCAGCGCCCGGCGGTAGAGGGCCTCGGCCCCGTACTCGCGGTAGGGGTCCTTCTCGGCCGCATTCAGGTACGCGCTGAGTGCCGCGCTGGTGTCCCCCACCATCTCCCGGGCCTTGCCCCGCAGCAGGGATATTCGGGCCAGCTCGAAGTCGGACCGGTAGCCGGCGAGAAGCCGCTCCAGCACCGATGCCGCCTCGGACGGCTCACCGGCCTCTATGTAGGCCTCGGAAGCCGAGAGCATGGCCTGGAAGTAGCCGTGGCCCCTTCCGAACACGTCGGCCGCTTCCAGGCAGACGGAAGCGGAGCTGTCCGCCTGGCCCAGCCCGAGAAGAGCGTTGCCCCTGGCCAGAACCAGCTCCGCCCTGAGACTGTCGTCTCCGGGGGTCTCCAGCGTATCGAGCATGGCCAGGGCCCTGGCCGGCCTGCCATCCGTCACCAGAGCCTCCGCCAGGAGCAGGCGGGAACGGAAGAAGATCTTCTCGTCCTCGCCGGAGACGGCCTCCAGAGAAGCCACTGCGTCGCCGTAGCGACCCAGCTCCATGGCCGCCATGCCCATTCCCAGGCCGGCCCTGTCCACCTTCTCCCGGTCGTCGGTCATCACCATCACCGAGGAGTAGGCGCGCATGGCCTCCTGGAAGCGGGAAGTACCGCTTCCGGTCAGCGTCCTCCGGCCCAGCTGCAGCATGGCGTCGCCGAGGAGCAGCTGGGCGTCGTCGACCCAGCGGCTGTCGCTGTAGTCGCGCAGGACCTTTCCGGCGCCCTCGACGGCCGCCTGCAGCAGCTCCTCCTCGGAGGCCATCGGATCGTCGGGGTTCTCGGCCGCCAGCTCGAGGGCCTCCTCGTAGCTCTCCCTGGCGTTGTAGAAGGTGTTGTAGTAGGCGCAGGACATGGTGGCCAGAACCGCTGCCGCCACCGGTATCCACATCGGCATCGACCGCCTACTCGACAAAGCCGCCGTCCATATAGAGAAGCCTGCCCCGCCAGACGGCCCTGACCCGTCCGTGGAGGACCCGATCCATGAAGGGCGTGTTCATGGACTTGGAGAAGGACCCCACCTCGGAAAGGGTATACTCGCGATCGGGATCGAAGAGCACCAGGTCCGCCTTGACACCGGCCTCCAGACGGGGTGGGTCCAGCCCCAGCAGACGGGCGGGAGCCGTGCAGATCAGGGAGACCACCGCCAGCGGAGTCATCATTCCCTCGCCCCCCAGGACGGCCAGCGAAACCGGCAGCAGAGTCTCGAGGCCCGTGATCCCGAAGGCCGCCTGGGCCATGGGAAGGCTCTTCCTGGACGCAGCGTGGGGCGCGTGGTCACTGGCCACGCAGTCCACCCTGTCCCGCGAGACGTGCCGGACCAGAGACTGCCGCATCTCCTCGGACCTGAGTGGCGGGCTCATCTTGGCCAGGGTGCCCACTGCCAGGGCCTCGGAGCTGTTCAGGGCCAGGTGGTGGGGAGTGACGTCGCAGGTGGCGGAGAAACCGGACTCGCCGGTGCGCGCGGCGTCCACTAGGGCCACGCTGCGGGGGCAGGAGAGGTGGGTGAGATGCAGCCTTCCCCCGGTTCCCCGGGCCACCTCCAGGCAGCGGGCCACGTCGCCGGTCTCGGCCTGGCAGGGCATCGTGCCGACTTCGAGCTTCTCCGCAGCCGCGCCCTCGTCCAGGCAGCCGCCACCCGTGAGGGTGGAGAGCTCCGGATGCTCCACCACCATCCCCCCGAAGGCGGCAGTGCGGCACAGAGCCTCCCTGAGAAGGGCACCGTTCCACACGGGGCCGCCATCGTCGCTGAAGGCAGTGGCGCCGAGTCCGTGCAGCGCCTCGAAGTCAACCGGCTCCCGGCCCTGCCTCCCCAGCGAGACGCACGGTATGGGGCAGACGCGGGCGAGGTCCAGCAGACGGGCCTTATCCAGCACCGGCGCAAGCACCTCCTCGCTGTCCAGGGGCGGGTCTGTGTTTGGCATCATTCCAACCGTCGTCACTCCCCCGGCCACGGCGGCCCGCAGGCCAGACTCCAGGGTCTCGGCGTCGTCGCCCCCTGGTTGCCTGAGATGCACGTGCATGTCGACAAGGCCCGGAAACACCCACTGCCCCGAGGCGTCGATCTCCCGGGGGCAGCCCCCGGGAGCGCCCCCGGTGCTGACCGAGTCGATGCGGCCGTCCTCCAGGACAATGTGGCCCACGGCATCGGTGGCAGTGGCGGGATCCAGTATCCTGACATCCCTAATTAGCGTTTTCGGCATCTTGGGTGCCGTCACCTCTTCCCGGCTCTCTAGTCGGAGTAGTCCTCGCCGCCGGACTCCGCGGCGGAACCGTAGTCCGGCGCCCCTTCCGGCGCGCACTGCTCTCTGTCTGCAACTATCCGCTGCTCGGGCATCGAGTTCCAGTCGTCCCTCTCCAGTATGCTCTCGATAACCCTGGTGGAGGTGCCGGTGGAGCCGAAGCTCTCGAAGAAGCGCAGGGCCCACCTCTCGGTCTCGTCGACGATCCTGGCGCGGTACTCATCCGGCAGGGCCATGATGCGGTGATGGAAGGGCAGGTTGGCCTTCTTGTAGTTGCCGGAGGCCCGGGAGTACCCCTGGGAATCCGCCCATTCCACGATCTCCCTCCACAGCTCCTCGGGAATGCCCCTGTCCGACCGCTTGACGTAGGAGCCGTTCTCTATCACCGCATTACCGCTCTCCTCGTCCACCTCCAGCCCGTAGACGAGGTTCTGCCAAAGGGTTCCGACGTTGCCCTTGTTGATGCCGTACTTCCTGAAGCGACCCACCTTGTCCAGCGGGGTGCCGCTGATGCCGTGCTGCGCGATAACCGTCCCGTAGCGGGCGATGGCGTCGGCCACGTCGGCAGTCCGATCGAGGTCGATCCCCTCCGCCTCCCCCTTGCTGGTATCGTAGGTCCCGTGCTTCGAACCGTTGGAGATGGCCAGGTAGTCGGGGAAGACGCCCCAGCTGTTCAGTCCGCCCACGAAGTACTCGGCCTCCTCGACCGTGGTGAGCTCACCGGCGCCCTTGATCTCACCGACCTCGACCTCCAGACCGATGTAGCCCGGGATGTGCATCCCTATATCCCTGGTGTAGACCAGATTCGGATAGTCGGGGTTGTGAGAGGCGTCTATGGCCACCGATGTCCATCCCTGCCCGATGGCCCAGGGGATGGTTGATACGGCCTCGTCGCGGTCCTCCTCGCATTTCACGGCGTAGTGGTCCATGTGAAGGGCGTAGACGAAGCCGTCTCCGACCATGCTGGAGTACATCATGGAATACTGGGGAAGGTTATGGAAATGTACGCCGGTGTAACCGTTCTCCGACTTGGCCAGCTCCAGCAGCACGAATGAGTCCGCCTTCTTCGCAGCCTTGAAGATTCCCAGGGCGCTCAGAGGATTGCGTACATTGGCTGCGAGCACGATGGCCCCGCTGTCCCTGGCGGTCCGTGCTATGTCCCTGCCGCTCACCAGGCCGCACCTGCTTCCCGGCATTGCAAGACGCACGTTTAATGGCCTGAGATCGAGGAAATCGCTGTACCTGCCGCTGTCCATAATGCCCCCTCTTGAAATAAGTCTGCCATTGACCGAATGACGTTGTTGGTTAATATGCTCCAATCAAGGGTGGGAGGTAAGCCCCATGGCACGTAGAGAGAGCAACAGGCTGGCCCTGGCCGTATTGGGTCTGCTCCTGCTGATGGCGAAGTTCGGCTTCAGCCCGTGGGCCGGCCTGGACCCGCTGATCGTGGGCTTCGCCCTTTTCTGGATTGCAACCGGGGCTCTCTCCTCCGGCGGTCCCCTGCGGGTCTTCCGCGAAGACCTGGGGACGGGGGTTTTCACCGGAACGTACGCCCTGGCCCTGGCGGCGTCCCTCGCCGCCTGGGGACTGGGGCACCTGTCCGCCGCCGAGATGTACGAGGCGGTATTCATGGCCAGTGCGGCCTTCACCCTGGCCACCTCCTCGCGGGCCCTGATAGAACGTACCGGCCGGTGGATAATGTCCACGTTCACCCCCTCTCTCATCCTGCCGGTGTCCTTCTTCCTGGTCATCGGCATCGGCACCGTGCTGCTGATCCTTCCCAACGCCACCATCGAAGGGATAACTCCCCTTGACGCGTTCTTCACCGCGGCCTCGGCCACCTGTGTCACGGGACTGATCGTGGTGGATACCGCCACCGCCTTCACGACCTTCGGGCAGATAGTCATCGTCGTCCTCATCCAGATCGGAGGGCTGGGCCTGATGACCTTCGTGGCCTTCTTCACCCTCTACAGGGGCCGCTCGGTGAGCTACAGCCAGGTCCTGTCGCTGAGCAGGATGATGGACAGCGATTTTGTAAGCGATCTCAAAGGCATGATAGGCGCAATTCTGGCATGGACGTTCACCATAGAGGCAGCGGGCGCCTTTCTGCTGTACCTGGTGTGGAGCCCGAGGATGGCGGGAGCCTCGGAGCTGACCGTCATATGGGACTCCATCTTCCACAGCGTCTCCGCTTTCTGCAACGCGGGTTTCAGTCTGAACACCGAGAACCTGATGGGCTTCTCGGACTCTTCGGCCACCAGCCTGATAATGGGAACCCTGATCGTACTCGGCGGTCTGGGCTTCGGGGTCCTCACCGCCGTGGCGGCGTCGATGATGACCAGGGTCCGGTCGGGCAGGGACTCCCGGCTACCCCTCCAGGCCAGACTCGTGCTTCTCTGCACCATCATTCTGGTGGTGGGAGCGTTCGGGGCCTTCCTGGCGATGGAATGGAACAACACGCTGGCGGGCATGTCGCTGGGGGACAAGCTGGCCAACGCCTACCTGCAGGCCGTTACGCCCAGGACGGCGGGCTTCAACACGGTCGACACCTCCGCCGTTTCCGCCGGTATGCAGTGGCTCTTTGTGATGCTGATGTTCGTAGGCGCCTCCCCCGGCGGCACGGGCGGCGGCGTCAAGACCAGCACACTGGGCCTGATGCTGGTGGCCCTGGGCTCGCTGCTGGGAATCCCCCACCGCAGGAAGACCGGCGGGCGGGGCACCTCGCCCTCGGGGGGAGTGGCCATGTTCGGCTCGCGGTACGGTCAGCGTCCGACTCCCGAGCTGTGGAAGCGGAAGATTCCCCTCTACGACTTCCAGAGGGCGGCCCTGGTGGTGGTCCTGGGCGGCATGCTCTTCGGTGTCTCCTCGCTTCTGCTTCTGCTCGCCCAGAGCGGCGTGGAGTCCGGCCTCGAGCCCATGGACTACATATTCGAGACCATGAGCGCGTTCGGCACGGTGGGCCTGTCCACGGGAGCCACCGGGTATTTGACCTCCCCGGGCAAACTGGTGATTATCTTCACCATGTTCGTGGGCCGGGTGGGTCCCGCCACGCTGGCCGCGGCCACCGGGCTGAAAAGACAGCTCAGGTACAGCTACCCCGAGGCACGCATAACGATTGGATAGCAAGTGGAAGAGCAGCAGGCAGCCAGCAGATTCGCCGTGATAGGCCTGGGCTCCTTCGGTTACAGCCTGGCCGTGGAGCTCTACCGCCAGGGCGCTGACGTGGTGGCGATAGACAAGAGCAACAAGCTGGTGGACGACATAAGCAACGATGTGACCTCCGCCATCTCATTCGACTGCACGGACGAATCGCTGGTCCGGGCCCACGGCCTCGGCGAGATGGACCTGGTCGTCGTGGCCGTAGGCGAGGACTTCGGCGCCAACGTGCTGATCACCAGGATGCTGAAGGACATGGGGGTACGCGTCCACAGCCGGGCCACCACCGAGAGGGAGCGGAGGATACTGGGCTCCGTGGGGGCGGACAAGATCTACACCCCCGAGCAGACACAGGGAGAGCAGGAGGCGCGCTCGCTGACCCTTCGTGGTGTGGAGAACTACGTATCCCTCATAGGGGGCATAGATTTCGTGCACGTGAGCCCCAAGCAGTCCATGATAGGCAAAACACTCCGGGACATGGACATCCGGAGGATATACGGCCTGAACGTGGCCTACATAGGCAGGCTGACGGCCGAGGGGCGGAGAATCTACCGCATACCACTTCCCGACCACGAGATACAGGCCGGCGACCACCTGTTCATGATGGGGACCAAGGAGGACATCGAGGCCTACATCAGCGCCGAGGACTAGCTCAGGCCCCGCTGCTCACTATCTCCTTCAGACCCGCCGTGGCCAGGGCCACCCGGTTCTCGCGGTTGGCGGATCCGAACACCCTTATGCAGGTCTCCTCGGAAGCGTGCCGCTCGGCCACCCTTTTTATCAGCTTCACGAACACCCCGGGAAGGCGCTCGGGACAGTCCAGGGGCTTCTTCAGGAAGAGCCCGTCGTCGGGGTAGAACTCGAAGGCATCCATGAAATCGTTCTTCCGGGCCAGTTTGCGGTATAGCTCCTCGGTTATGTCGTCGCATTCGGGCCAGGTGGGCCTCAGGGCCTCCAGCCAGTTGTTGAATGACGACACCAGCAGGCCGATCTCCGACAGCCCCACCGGGGCCAGGGCCGGCACCGGGCCGGGATAGAAGGAGCCCCTGGCTTCCTCGGGAACCTCCTTGCTCAGGTAGGTGAGCAGGTCCCGGCCGCGAATGGTGGACCCGGGCAGGTACCCCCTGGATATCTTGCCGCCGTCCACCGGAACCAGGGAGGTGATCTCTTCGTACTCCAGCTCCAGAAGACCCGACTCCCCCGCTCTCTTCAGCGACCGCAGAAGGTCCATCACGTCTCCCTCGCAGCACTGCAGGCCCTGCAGCATCGGCTCTTCCGACCAGATCTTGAGTATGCATGGAAGGGTACCCTTGTCCACAAAGCGGAAGGTTATGGTGAGCTCGCGCTTGTCGCGGTTGAGAAACCTGATGAAGCTGGCCAGGTCGGGCGTCTCGTGGCCTACGATGCGGTAGGGTCTGCCCTCTCTCAGCAGCAGGAGGGCTATGGGCTCGTCCGCGCATATCTGCCAGTAGCCGTCCTCGGCCAGGGCCCTGCTGTCCAAAGCCCCTCGGGAGAGCTCGGGAAGGTTGATGAAGCGCAGGGGAACACTCTCCAGGAAGGTCCTCGAGTAAGGGAGCTTTCTCTCGCTCATTCCACGGGTTCCAGGTGGTGCGAGTCCATAGTCAGTCCACTAACCTGCCTATCCGGTTCAGTTTGGGCAGTCCATGACCCGGCGCCCAGGACCAGTATGTTACTATTGGCTCACCCTTAACAAGGTCAAGGTGCAGGGGCCCGAATATGCGGCTGTCGTTGGAGTGGTCGCGGTTGTCCCCCATCATGAAGACATGCTCCTCCGGCACCACGTATGCCACGGCGCCGTCTCCCATATGGACCGTATCCGCCGCTATTCGGCCGTACTCGGGCGAGTTCGCCGCCAGCATCCTCCGGCCCTCCAGGCTGAACATCACCTCGGGCCAGGCCCAGTCTATGGGGTTGGCGCGATAGGTGTCCTGATACCCGGTCTCGTGGCCGGACAGCGGAGTTCCGTTCACGTAGAGGGTGTCGTGCCATACTCTGACGGTGTCTCCCGCGACTGCGACTACTCTCTTTATGAAGTCTCTGCTCGGGTTCATGGGGTAGCGAAAGACGAGTATCTCGCCGCGCTCCACAGACCCGACCGCCGGCATGAGAAGCCCCAGCGAATCTCCGCGAAAGGAGTGCAGCGGCGGCTCCATCCTGTCGGTCCATGGGATGAACTGGCCGTCCTCGGCCTTCAGCACCAGGAGATGATCGCCTATCAGCAGTGTGTTCTCCATGCTGCCGGTGGGTATGCGGAACGCCTCTACCACGTAGGGACGGAGAAAGCCGAAGAATATTATGAGGGCCAGCGATATCTGAAGAATCCAGTCCTTTACGATGGCCTTTTTCATCCGCGGGACTCCTTCCGCCGTTGCCGGGGCTCAATCAATGCAAGACCCGGATGCAGCGCGTCAACATGCTGCCGCCGCCTCCTGCAAGTTGACGACCGCGCGCACATGCTGAATCTTGCCTGTTCAGCATACTTTGGACACCCGGGACGGAGGCCTCTGTTGAATCTTGAATTCCTTCAAGGCGCAATCGACTGGCAGATGGGCGGCTTTCCCGCCGGCAGGGCAGCGGCCGCATTGGCGGTGTTCGCGCTTACCCTGCTCGTCCGGGGAATCGTCCGCTCCCTGATGAGGAGGATTGGCGGCAGGGGCGAGGGGTTCCTGAAGGCCCTGATAGCCAGGGAGCGGACCCCGATCTCGTTCCTCATACTGATACTCGGCATCTACGCCGCCGTTCGGGTCCTTCCGATGAGCGGCGGCCTCATCATCTGGACCAAGCGCCTTCTGCTGCTGCTGGGCACCTTCGACGTGGTCTGGCTGCTCATCCGCGCCACCGACGCCGTGTCGGACAGCATGGGCGACCTTGCCGAGACCACCGAGTCCCAGCTGGACGACCAGCTGGTTCCCATAATGCGCAAGGCGGTAAAGGCGCTGCTCGTGGCGCTGGGCATAGTATTCTACATGCAGGCCATGGGCTACCCGGTAAGCGGCATCGTGGCCGGCCTGGGCATAGGCGGACTGGCGGTGGCCCTGGCGGCCCAGGACACCCTCTCCGGGCTCTTCGCCTCGGTGGCCATCTTCCTGGACAGGCCCTTCATGGTGGGCGACTTCGTAAAGGTGGGCGACGTGATAGGAACCGTGGAGGAGATCGGCCTGCGGTCGTCGCGGATCCGCACCATCGGCAAGACGCTGGTTACCATACCCAACAAGCAGATCATAGACGACGTGGTGGACAACTGGTCGCTCCGTCCCATGCGGCGGACGGAGATCACCGTGGGAGTCACCTACGATACCTCCCCCGAAAAGATGGAGGAGCTGCTCTCACGGCTGCGAACCATGCTGGACGAGGACCCCGACGTGGACGACGCCATGAAGATCGTCAACTTCACCACCTTCGCCTCCTCCTCGCTCAACGTTGAGCTGAAGTTCTTCCTGGCTACCGCCGACTACATAGAATGGCTGAACATGCTGGAGAAGGTGAACCTGAAGATAATGCACGTAGTGAGCGGCCTCGGCCTGGAATTCGCCTTCCCCTCCACCTCGGTCTACCTCGAGAAGGATGAATGATCCCAGGCGCGGCCACCGGGAGAGGCTCAGGAGCAGGTACGTGCGGGCCGGCCTTGCGGGTTTCTCCGACCGGGAAGCGCTGGAGCTCCTGCTCTTCTACGCCATCCCCAGGCGGGACACCAAGGCAATAGCGGTACGGCTGCTGGAGGAGTTCGGATCGCTGGCCCAGGTGCTCCGCCAGCCGCCGGAGCTGCTGCAGCGCGTGGAGGGCATAGGCCAGGCGGCCTCGGTGCTGCTGAGCATGGTCAGCCATCTGGCCGCGCGGGCCAAGCGCCCGGTGGAGGGGACGTACGTACTGAAGAGCCCTGACGCGGTCCGCGAGTACCTCCGCAGCAGCCTGGGCGTCCAGCGCAGGGAGCGCCTCATAGCTCTGCTGCTGGACAGCAGCAACCGGCTGCTCGCCACCAAGATCGTGGACTACGGAACCGTGAACCAGGCCTCCGTCTACCCGCGAAACCTGGTGGAGAAGGTGGTTTCCACGGGAGCGACTGCGGTTATACTGGTCCACAACCACCCCGGAGGCCGGTTGGAACCGAGCCGCCGGGACGTGGAGCTCACCGAGCGTATCAGGGAGCTGGGCAGAAGCCTGGACTTCGACGTGCTGGACCACTTGGTGGTAACCGACCGGGGAACGGTGAGCCTGCGCGAGACCGGAAGGATCTGATCCCATCGGGGCAGGGCTTTGACCCGGTGCGACAGCCTTGTGCATATGTTCTGATCAAGACGACTGTACACCTTCTACTCGGCCATTGAAAGAAAGGGCCGCTTATGCTAGCCGCCTGTACGATGATGATTCTGGCCGGAGCAGTGGCCCGGCCCTTCCCGGAGTACACACTGGCCCCAGACGGAAGCCGTATCGACCTCGCGCAGGGGGTCAGCTTCCAGGTGATATCCGAAGACACCACGGTATCCGGCAATGGCGTCGATCTCTACTACTATGTGGAGGGTCTGCGCCTGGTCTCCGAGAGTTACTCGGATACCCTGTTCTGGCTTGCTCAGACACCCCGAAGGGCCATATCCGCCGCGATCACATCGGGCAGGCGAAGGCTCTACGAGCGCAGGTCCCTGCGGCTGATTGCATTCTCCGGCAGCCATATCGGTGGGCAGATCATCGTCCGCAGCGGAAGGGACAGCCTGACAGCGTCCCTCTTCACGGCCTACCGCACCTGGCTGACCACCGGGGCTCCCCTGGACCTGCAGAGCGTCATACAGATGGATGCCCGCTTCGAATCAATGGTTGCCCGCCTGGCGGACCTCTCCGCCGGCAGCCTCGACCAGGGCCTCATCTCCTCCGGACACTGGCTGGACCCGCAGAGCTTCCTGATCATCCGTCGGGAGGACGGGCCTATCCTCCGTCTGGGCCTGCCCTCATGGAACGAGGAGGGCAGCATGATGGTGCTGGACATACCCTTCGACAGCCTGAACACGGCCAGCGGGGCGATGATGGACTAAGGCCGTCAGCTTACGCTGACGGCTGGGCAGAAACTCGGGGAGTTTCTGCATTC
>CAZKJG010000017.1:25917-61262 GCA_964553045.1 uncultured bacterium
CGCAAGGCCGTCAGCTTACGCTGACGGCTGGGCAGAAACTCGGGGAGTTTCTGCATTCCGTTGAACGGCGCAAGGCCGTCAGCTTACGCTGACGGCTGGGCAGAAACTCGGGGAGTTTCTGCACGCCCGAACAAAGAAAAGCCCGCACGACCTCTCGGTCGTGCGGGCCCCGGGATATATAGCTACCGGGCGCTAGTCCAGTACCTGGACGTTCGCGGCCCTGAGCCCCTTTGGATCCTCCTCTACGGAGAATTCCACCCTCTGGTTCTCTTCCAGGGTTCGGAAGCCCTCACCCTGGATTGCCGAGAAGTGCACGAAGACATCGTCGCCGGTCTCCCGGGCGATGAATCCGTAACCCTTGGACTCGTTGAACCACTTTACCGTCCCGGTCTCTTTCTCTGCCACTTTCCAACTCCTCTGAATGTGTTACTTGCAGAGCGGGAGGATACAAAAAAATGCTACCCTGAAACTTCGCGGGCAGCGTGTATCACAAGCCGAACCCGACTCTGCTTCCACGGGGATACTACATACTCATGTATCGATTGTCAAATCCCCCACTGGCAGGACAATGGGACCATCGCTTGCGCCTGCCTTCAAGGCTGTTATCTTCGAAAATAATAGACAAGCGTATTCCCGCTGCCCGGGAGGACCCCTGGAACCCCTCATAAGCGTGAGAGATCTGGAGAAGAGCTACGCCGATGTCAAGGCGCTGCAGGGAATTAGCTTTTCCGTCCAGCCGGGCGAGGTCATGGGTATACTGGGTCCCAACGGGTCGGGAAAGACCACGGCCATCAAGTCCATTCTCGGCCTGCTCACCTTCGATGCCGGCATAATCAGCTTGGCAGGGGCGGAGATTCCCCGGCAGCGCAGGCAGGTACTGAGCCGTATAGGCGCTGTCCTCGAGGGAGCCAGGAACGTCTACTGGTACCTCTCGCCCCGTGAGAACTTACGCTACTTCGCCGGCATCCGCGGATTCGCTCATCGTCAGGTGCAGAAGCGTATGGAGCAGCTTCTGGACAGGCTTGGGCTGACCGGGGTGGCCGACAAGGAGGTCAGGAAGTTCTCCAGCGGCATGAAGCAGAAGGTGGCCCTGGCCTGTGCCCTGGTGCACGACCCCGACATCCTGCTGCTTGACGAGCCCACGGTGGGGCTGGACGTAGAGGCCGCCGCCGAGGTGCGGGGGATGATCGCCGACCTGGCCGCGAAGAGGGGGCGCACCATCCTGGTGACCTCCCACGACATGTCATTCATGGAGGCGGTGTGCACCCGGGTGCTGATCATCCGCGAGGGCAGGATCGTCTCCCACGAGAGCCTGGAGGGCCTGCGGCGGAGGTTCTCGCGCAAGGTTTACCAGGTAACTCTGGCCGGCCGGCCCGAGGAGGAGTGCCTGGCCGGCATCCGCCAGCTGGCGGGCCTGGACATATCCGAGTGCGAGAGGGGCATCCTGCTCAGCCTTCTTCCGGAGACCCCGAGCACCTTCCACCGGGCGCTGGACCTTCTGGAGAAAAGCGGCCTGGAGCCGGTGGACATCTCCACAGTGGAGAGCAGCCTGGAGGAGATATTCCTGGATCTGGTGGGGCGAATATGCGACTGACCCGTCTGCTGTCGGCGGAAGCCTGGATGAACCTCTGGACCATGAAGAGGTACCTGTTCAACACCCTCGCCATGGTGGTGGTGATGTACCTGATCTTCCTGGGGCTGTTCGCCGGACTCAAGACATTCGCCGGGGATAGAGCCTCCGGAGCCTCCCTGGATTCCATGGTGGTGGGCTACGTTCTCTGGATGAGTGCCATGTTCGCGCTATCGGGCACCAGCGGGATCGTGCTGCAGGAATCCCAGCAGGGCACCCTGGAGCAGCTCTACCTCTCCCCCATAGGCACCGAGAGGATATTCCTGGCGAAGGCTGTGATCGGCACCGTCTTCAACTTCCTGATCCTCACCATCATGCTGTATCTGGTGATGCTCACCACCGGCCGCTGGCACTCGGTGAATCTGCCGCTGTTTTACGGAATGCTCCTGCTGACGCTGCTCTCGCTGCAGGGGATAGGCTTCATGATGGGGGGCATAGGCCTGATACACAAGAGGATCGGAGCCGTGAACCAGATTCTGAGCTTCGGCCTCATCGGGCTGATGATGCTGCCTGTCTACCCGTTCACGCCTTGGGCCCTGTTGCCCTTCGTCGCCGGGGCGTACACCATCAACAGCCAGATTGTGGCCGATGCCTCCTTTCCCGCGTGGTGGTACGGGCTGATAGCGGGCAACAGCCTCTTCTACCTTCTGATTGGAATAGCCGTGTTCCGGGTCTTCGAGAGACGGGCCAGAAAGCTGGGCAAGCTGGGGCAGTACTAGGGCAGTGGCCTGCGGGAAGGCCGGGCACCTGCACCCGTCCTTCCCGCAGCTCGAATTACAGTGTGGCCGCGTACTGGAACAGGCCTCCGGCCCTGTAGATCTCCAGCGCCACCCCGCTCATGGGACGCGCCCGATAAGACCTGTCCCCGGCGCTGATCTCGCCGTTCTCCAGGTCCAGGTCCACTTCATCCAGGTGTTCGAAGAGGTCGGCGGGGATGCCGGGGGCCTCCACGACCGGCAGGGCGCTGTTGATGGCGTTGCGCTTGTAGATGGCACCGAAGGACCTGGCGATGATGGCCCTGACCCCCAGCGCCAGGAAGCAGTCCACCGCGTGCTGACGCGAACTCCCGGAGCCGAAGTTCTCGCCGGCCAGTATCATGTCCCCCTCCTGCGCCCTCTCGGCGAAGTCCTCGTAGCCCGCCAGGTTGCCCAGGGCGTACTGTGCCATCTCCTCGCGGTCCGTCACTGCCAGGTAGTTGTTGTGGTAGATCATGTCGGTGTCTATGTCATCGATCAGGTCCCCGTCGCTGGAGAGAACCCAAAGCCTTCCGGTGAATCTGAGCTCGGCGCTCACCGTCTTCCTCCCTCCAGCTCGGAAACCGCAGCTATCCTGCCCAGTACTGCGGAGGCCACAGCCGTACCGATTCCCGCCAGGTAGGTGTCCCCGCTGCCCTGCTTACCGCGGAAATTGCGATTGGAAGTGCTTATCTGAACCTCTTTCTCGCCCGTCATGCCTATCTGGCCGGAGGCGCAGCCGCCGCATCCGGCGTTGCTGACTATTGCTCCCGCGCCGAAGATGTCCTTGATGTGCCCGTCGGACAGCAGGCGTTTCCAAGTGCTTCTCGTGGCGGGAACCACCTTCAGCGTTACGTGATCGGCCACCTGCCGTTCCCGCAGCAGGCTGGCGGCGTATTCCAGGTCCTGGTAGGTACCGTTCGTGCAGGAGCCGATGAAGACCGTATCCACCCTCTTCCCGGCAACCTCCGAGACCGGATGTACGTTGTTGGGGCTGTAAGGAACGGCTATCTGGGGCTCCAGACCCTGAATGTCGAGCTCGTACTCGGCTTCGTAGGAGGCGTCCTCATCCGGGTAGACCGCTTCGTCCCTGTCCATTCCGAAGTACGCCAGTACGTTGTCGTTTGGCGGAATCAGACTGATCACCGCGCCCATCTCGGTAGCCTGGCTGGCCACCGTTATGCAGTCGGCCACGGTCGCGTTCTCCAGCCAGGGCCCGGAGAGCTCCACCGACTTGCCCAGGAGCTCGTGGTGGCTGAAGCGGCCGAGGAGGGCCAGTGCCACATCCTTGGCCTCGGCGTCCTCCGACGGAAGACCCTTGAGGCTCACGCGAGCCGAGGTGGGAACCTGGAACCAGACCTTGCCCGTGTTCATGGCAAAGGCAATGTCCGTATCGCCCATTCCCTGTCCGAAGGCACCCACCGAGCCCATGATGTTCAGGTGGCTGTCGGTGCCCACGGTTGTGGTGCCCGGCCGGGCCAGCCTCTCTTCGATGAGAACGTGGGATCCTATGCCGGCGTCTATGTCGTATACACGGACGCCGGTCTCCCGGGCGAATCGCCGTATCGTCTGCTGGTTCTCGGCGTAGGGTATGGTGTTCGCCGGCACGTTGCAGTCGAAGGTGAAGAAGGTCCGCTCCGGATCAGCGATGGGGCTGTCCCCCCCGTGCTGCTCCAGGTTCGCCACAACGCTCGCTCCGGCGAAGTCCCTGGCCGTCCTGTTGTCTATCTCGGCCCAGACAATGTCCCCGGGCGAGGCATCCCCGCCGTCGTGGGCGGCCAGGATCTTCTCGATCATCGTTCTGCCCATTGCTGCCTCCGTCTGGTGTCTTTCGTGTGCCAGGGCCCCCTCTGGTCCCTCCCCAGCTCGATGCAGGCCAGGAAGATATCGGGGAGCCCGGCTCTCTCATAGGATTCCCTGTACTCGCTCACGTCGAACTCCACCCGGTGCCAGCTCACCGAGATGTCCCCCTCGTCGTCCACCTCCACCACCATGGCCGTGGACGCGGCGGAAAGGGTGCCTCCACCCACGCTGCCCGGCGAGACGAGGAGACCGTGCGGCCTTCTCACCAGCTCGATGCGATTGGACTGTCCCGAGGCCAGAAGACGGCATTTGCTTCTCTGCAGCAGAAGGTCGTAGACCTCCGCCGGGAGGTCACGGTGCAGCTCCTGTGGCTGTCTGCCTGGAAGGCCATGTGTGAGCAGAAGCTCCCTGCCCCCCGCCCGGAACCTCAGCTCCTGGGGAAGACGGCGCAGCCAGCGAAGCTGCTCACGGGTAAGCAGGTCAGAGGTCCAGTCCAGCGTTTTCTCGGCCAGCCTCTCCCAGTGAACGTTGTCGAAAGAGTCGCCGGGCGAGGACCTGCCCCTGGCCAGGGCACGGTCCCAGTTGCCCTGAACGGTCTCCACTCCGGACTCCCGGATGAGATCCACCGTCTCCCCGGGAAAGGGGCCATAGCCGGCCACATCGCCGAGGCAGACAATCAGCTCCACGTCGGCCTGCTCCAGGCGGTCGAGAACCGCCCTCAACCCCGGCAGATTGGCGTGAACAGAAGCCAAGACGCCTATTCTCATGACCCGAGCTCCCTGTCGTATATCATCGCTTTGGCCGCCGCCGTCCTCCACTCTTGCAGGGGAGCCGATGCCAGCCCGAGCAACTCCGCTGCATCATCGGCCTCCACGGCCCTTCGAACCTCGGGCCCCCCGGCCAGTATGTCGATGGGCATCTTGCCGTACTCGTACTCGTAGGGAGGCTGCTTCCAGGCCGTCTCCCCCTGCCGCATGCAGAAGGCAAGTATGCCCAGTCCGGCCCTCACGGGTCGGAAGGCTTCTGCGTCGAGAACGTGTATCTGCGCCCCGCGGCAGAGCCGGCCGGCGTGTTTCCCGAAAGTCGGAATATAGCGGTGCCTTCTCAGTACCGCCCCCTTCATGAACGCCGAGCCGTTCAGCTCGCCGCACAGCGCCTCTTCGTCCAGCCAGGGCGCGCCGAAGACCTCGAATGGACGGGTTGTGCCCCTGCCTTCCGAGAGGTTGGTGCCCTCGAGCAGGCACATTCCGGGGTACACCAGGGCCGTTCGTACCGTGGGCATGTTGGGCGACGGATAGACCCAGTCGGTCTGTGAAAGCGGCAGCATTGGCGGAGCGGGGCTACAGGGAACAACCTTCGGGAGGGGAAGACCGTCCAGCTCCGCGAAGAGCCGGGCCAGCTCTCCCGTGGTCAGGGCGTGCCGGACCGGAATTGGATACATTCCCACGAAGGAAGAGAACTCCGGGTCCAGTATCGCTCCCTCCACCGTTGCGATGCCCAGGGGGTTGGACCGGTCCAGGACGGTCACGGGAATCCCGCGCTCGGCGCATTCCCGCATGACCAGGGCCATGGTGTAGACGTAGGTGTAGTACCGCGAGCCCGCATCCTGCAGGTCCACCACCAGTCGTCCGGCACCGGCCAGCATGGTCGCAGTGGGCCTTCGCGTCTCTCCGTACAGGCTGTGCACCGGCACTCCCAGAACGGGATCCTCGTACCCCTCCCACTCGATCATGTTGTCCTGGGTCTCCCCCCAGAAGCCATGCTGGGGGCCGAGGACGCACCTGAGCGTACCCAGTTCGGCAAGCCTGCGGGCAGTGGTTCGAAGCCCGGAGTCCACGGCCGCGTAGTGCGACAGCAGGGCTACCGAATCGCCGAGGGAGGCCAGGTCGGCGCTGTCCGCCGCAGCGCAGCACGCGGGGCCGGCTGCGCTAGAAGGTGAAACGGTCACCGCGGACCAGAAGAACCGCCCTGTCCCTGAACCTGCGGGCCAGATCGCGCTCGATCTCGTGGCGGAACCAGGGCTTCAGGTGGAAGACGAATATGGGAATGCCCGAGCGATTGAGCTTGCGCATCTCCTTCTCCAGAAGCTGGGGGGAAAGGTGGTCGCTGGCGATGGCCATCTCCGTGAGTCGGTCGGGGAATGAGACCTCGGCGATGACCATGCAGAGATTCTCGCACCCGGCGGCCACATCCCATATTCGGTCTGTGGGCCCTGTATCTCCCGAATATGCGATGGTGCTGCGGCCCGAGTCGAAGATGAAGCCCCTTGCACCTGCTCCGTGGTTGACGGACACCGGCAGGGCCCGCAGACCGCCGGGCAGCTCCAGCCATTCCTCGTCGGCCATGTAGCGGTATTCCAGGGACGCGCCGTTACCCGAGTCCAGGATGCTGAAATCGGGCCAGATGAGCTCGTTCATGTAGTGGGCGCGAACTATGGACAGCGACGCCTCGCTTCCGATCACGGTAAGAGGACTGCTGCGCTGGCTGGCCGTGGCATCAGCGAGGAAACCCAGGTCCAGTATGTGGTCGAGGTGTGCGTGGGTGAGAAGCACCACCTCGATCTGCATCTGCTCGGAGTTCGTGAGGCTGGAGGCGGAGCCGGCGTCCAGCAGGACTAAGTCCCCCAGCTTCATGCTGACCAGATGGTTGCCCGCCTGCTTGGACCCGTCGGCCCCGACTACCTCAAGGAACATAGCGACTCTCCGATCATTCCCGATCCTCGCGCCCCACGACCTTTCTCGTGAGCAGAGGGCTTATGCGTGTTACGACCTCGTAGTTGATGGTGCCGGCCCAGTCGGCCATGGTCTCGGCAGATATCTCCTCGTCTCCGCTGCGGCCCAATAGAACTGCCTCGTCCTCCAGGCTGGCCCCGGGAACGTCTGTGACGTCCACCATGATCAGATTCATGCAGACCCTGCCCATCAGGTGGGCACGCCGGCCGCGGACCAGTACCCAGGCCCGATTGCCCAGAACCCGGTCGTACCCGTCCGCGTATCCTACCGGAAGCACGGCCATGAGCGTACGCCTTGTTGTCCGATATGTGCATCCGTAGCCTACGTAGCTGCCCGCCGGAACCTCCTTGAGCTGGGCGATGCGGGTTTTCCAGCTGAGGACCGGCCTCAGGTCCGGTACAGGCCGGCCGCTGGAGATTGCCGATAGATAGGTCTCCCGGGAGGGCCAGAGACCGTATATCCCGACGCCGGCCCGGAACATGTCGAAGTGGGTCTTCTCGAAGAGTATGGTGGCGGCTGTGCAAGCCGTATGCTTTATGGGTGGGTCGATTCCGGCCTGGCCGAGAAGCTGTACGGCTTCCCGGAACCGCTCCAGCTGCCCGCTCGCGTACTGGTGGTTGAGCGTATCCTCGATATTGGCGTAGTGGGTGGCCACGCCCTCCAGCTCCACGCCTGGTATGGACAGGGCCTTCCGGGCGAAGGCCACAGCCTCGCTCGGCCGTACGCCCTGACGCCAGGTACCGGTCTCCACCATCAGATGCAGACGGGCGGGCGGGCGAGAACCGGCCGACTTTTCGAGTCTTTCCAGGGTCTGCCGGTTGTAGACCGTAAGCCTGAGGCCGGCATCCAGGGCCTCGTCCAGACGGTCCAGCTCCACGTGACCGACCAGCAGTATCGGACGCTCCACCCCCAGGGCCCGCAGCTCAAGGCCCTCGTCCAGGGAGTTGACTCCGAACCAGTCCGCGGAGGGAAGCAGCCGGACCATCTCGGCAACGCCATGGCCGTAGGCATTGCCCTTCACCACTGCGCAGAATATCCGTTCCCCGCTGGAGCAGGACCGCAGCTGCCGCAGGTTCCAGTCGGGGGCCTCGGCGTCTATCTCGACCCATACGATCGTACCCATAGGGAATAGCATACACGGGCCCAAACCGGCCAGCAACCACGCACCGGCTTTGCAAAACCGCCTTCGCCTTCACATATCTGCACGACTGGAGGTGAGCATGAGCGAAGTCTACTTCCTCAGAGCGGAGAACATGCCCCGGAAGGAGGCCTTCCGCAGGCTGCTGGCGGATTTGAGACTCAAGCTGGATGTCGGGGACGGGGAACTCGTGGCCGTCAAGCTGCATCCCGGTGAAGAGGGAAACGAGTCTTACGTTACACCCGAAGAGATCATGCAGGTCGTACGCGCCCTTGAGCTGCCGGAGCGGAGGACGTTTCTGGCAGATACCACAGTTCTCTACCGGGGTAGGAGGATGACCGCGCCGGATTACCTGGAGCTCGGGGCCGAGCATGGCTTCGGCCCACCGAATACACCCCCGCTGATAATCGTGGACGGCCTGCGGGGGACCGACGAGATCGAGGTCGAGCTTCCCGGGGAGTGCCGGACCCGTTCGGCACGGCTGGCCCGGCAGCTGGGACAGGCCGACCACACGATTGTCATAAGTCACTTCAAGGGCCACCTGCTATCCGGGTTCGGCGGAGCGGTCAAGAACCTGGGCATGGGATGCGCCGCCAGGGGCGGCAAGCTCTACCAGCACTCGAACGTCAAGCCGTCGATAAGGAAGGACAAGTGTATAGCCTGCCGGGCCTGCGCCCAGCACTGCCCGGTGGACGCCATCGCTGTCCATGAGGCAGCGGACATAGACCGCGATGTGTGCGTGGGCTGCGGAGAGTGCCTGCAGCGCTGTCCCACGGGGGCGGTCAAGGTGAGCTGGAACCAGGAAAGGGGGGAGTTCGCCCGACGGATGGCCGAGTACGCCCTGGGAGCAGCCCGGCTGACTGAGCCCGCGGTCTACGTGAACTTCCTGCTAAGGGTGGCGCCCAACTGCGACTGCATGGGTGACGAGGGAGAGCCCCTGGTAGCCGATATCGGCGTACTGGCCTCCCGCGACCCGGTGGCCCTCGACCGGGCCTGCTACGATCTGGTCACAGAGGCCCCTTCGACCGAAGGCTCCGAGACAGCCGGCAGAGCCGGTGAGGGAGACGACAAGTTCACCGCAGTCCACGAAAACAGCTCGCCTCTGCAGCAGCTCGAGGCCGCCGAGAGGATCGGCCTGGGCTCGCAGGAGTACCGGATCGTGGAGACCGGGGGCTTCGACTGAGGGAAGGCACCAGGGCCGCGCTGCTCATGATCTCGGCCGCGCTCTGCCTCTCCCTGGTGCCCGTTATGGTCAAGGCCCTGCCTTCCGACATTCCGGTGGGAGAGAAGCTCCTCTTTCGGGGCGGGGTGAGCGCGGCGGTCGCATGGGCCGCCGCCCGCCGCCGAGGAGTCTCACTGCGCCCGGGAAGTCGCCCCCTTCTTCTGGCCCGCGCGCTTCTGGGCGGTACGGCGATGCTCTTCTACTTCATCGCCATCGAGGAGCTCAGCCTGCCCCAGGCCGTCACGGTCAACAGGCTGAGCCCCTTCTTCGTGGCTATTTTCGCCGCCGCCTTCCTGGAAGAGCGTCTGCGAATCGCCCAGATGGGAGCCATTGCCCTGGCCTTTCTGGGCGTGGCCCTGATACTGCGCCCCGGAGAGGTACCGGCCGGTCCCTACGCGCTTCTGGCCCTGAGCTCCGCCGTTCTGGCGGGGGGAGCGCACACCGCCCTGCGGGCACTCAGGACCCATGACAGGCCGGAGGCGGTCGTCTTTTGGTTCTCGGCCCTAATTACCCTGATGGCCGTTCCGCTGACCATCGGCGGAGGCGGAAGGCTGCCCGACGGCCCGGAGGCTCTCTTTCTCCTGGGCAACGGAGTCTTCGGCGTGGCGGGCCAGCTGCTGATGACCGCCGCCTACCGTCACGCGCCCGGCGGCGAAGTCGCCATGTACGGCTACCTGAGCGTGGTCTACTCCGTTGTCTGGCAGCTGGCCTTCTGGGGCTCACTGCCCTCGGTCTCCACCGCCGTGGGAGCCGCCATTGTGCTGACCGCGGGGTGGCTCAACTACCGCGCCCGCGAAAGTGCCAGGCACTTGAATTGAACGACCCTTAGGTAGGGAATCTCTATGCGACTGCTCAACAAGTATCTAGGGATATCGGGCAAGTTGACTGACGGTATTAAACCGCCAGCCAACTTGATGGATTTAAACTCCGTCCCCGTTAGTGGAGGAGGGTGACGCGGCGGGTGGCGGCGCGTCCGGCGGCGCTCACCCGGATCATGTAGACGCCCGAGGGAACCGAGGGCTCCGGGGTCCAGCGCAGACGGTGCGCGCCGGCCTGCATCTCTCCGGAGGCCAGCCTGGCCACGACCCGGCCCGAGAGGTCGTAGACCGCAGCCTCCGCCCTGCCGGTCTCCTCGAGGGCCAGCGTCAGCGCCACGCTTCCGACGAACGGGTTGGGAGCGGGGTCTGTTATCCAGGCGCCGGCGGCCAGTTGCGTCTGATCGGCCACCCCCGTCTCGGAGGTCTGGTACTCGTGGAACCACGTGTCGGGCGCGAAACGCGGACTCTCCTCGTCACGGCCGGAGTCGTCGGAGGCGGTTACGTAGTACTGAACCGTGGTGCCCGTCGACTGCGCCGGTATCTGCGCGGTGTAGACGTCGTCCCCGGCAGAGGACATGTCCACCTCGGTAAAGGGCCCGGAGGTCCCCGTCCGGTAGTGCAGAAGGTGCGAGGTGAGACTGTTGGACGGATGTGGCCGTATCAGGGCATCTATGTCCACCGGCTGTGACGCGGGCTGAACGGAATCGACCGGAACGTGCCAGACGGTGAGCATCTCCACGTCCATGGCGTTGCGGCTGCGACAGTGGAGCGCGTCCGTATTGCTGAAGTCGCCGTAGTAGTAGCCCTGGACATCGTAGCCCGGCAGCGCTTCCCCGTAGGCCAGTATCGCCGGGGAGTCGTTGGAGGTGTTCCAGGCGGGCATATAGACCCGGTCCTCGCTTATCAGGCTGTTCGTGTAGCCCTCGGTGCCCTCGGAGTATACGCGGAACACCTGCCAGTCGGTGCCGTAGGGGCTGGCGGTCTGTGCCAGCATGTCGGCCGTCGACTCCAGGGCCGTGTAGTCGGGATGGCCCGGCGGCACCTCCAGCACCATCAGCCGGTCGGGGGAGAGCATCTTGGCCCAGCAGTCGATGTGGTCTATGTAGCTGCCCTGTGGATCCTCCATGGTGCAGTAGTCGGTCACGCCCAGGTAGAGCTCCATCTGGGAGTCCACCCAGTCCTGACCCTGGGCGTTCTCGTCGTAGACCATGTCGGTGGACATGGACTGCTCGAAGCCGGCGGACATGTAGTTGCCGCCGGTGTGGACGATGTCGGAGGCGTAGACCTCCAGGCCCCACTGGTCCCCGATCTTCCAGGGGATCAGGTCGTCGTCGGGCCGGGGCCGGTTGTAGTCGTAGTCGAAGATGGCGACCTCGCCGTCGGGGAGGGCGATGAACCAGGGGCCGTAGTCCCGGACCCAGATGGAGTTGGTGGGGGCCAGTACGTAATCCACGTTGTCCATGTTCACGCCGGCGGAGATGAAGGCCGACTCCACGTCCCCCTGCTGGCCGTCCTCGCAGATCACCCAGACGGTGCCCGCGTTGGAAAGGTCCACGATGAGGTCGTAGGGTAGGCCCATCGGCCAGCGGATCATGACGCCGGTGGCCGGCTCGAACTCACCCGGGTTGCGGGTGCCGGCCGGAGGAGGGTCGGTAGCTGCCGGGCCGTAGGTGCCTATCTCGTCCAGCCGCTGCAGCTCCTCCTCGGTGAAACCGATGGGAAGCAGCTCCTCGGTACCGCAGACCGAGGTCTCGGCCCAAGCCAGGGAGGCGGCCGCAAGGATTAACAGAAAGTACCTCATCATACCCTCACCATTCCTTCGCAGAAGATTCCGATCCACAGGTTCTTACCTTATAGTCGATAATGTCTTCCGCCAGTAGGGCCAACTACTTCAGCGCCTCTTCCGTTCCGAAGTCGCGACGGGGGGAGAGCGCCTCCAGCACCTCCCCGTCCTCCCGTGTAGCCTCGCCGAGCACCAGTCTGGCCATGAGCGAGCCCACGCCGGGGCCCAGCATGTATCCCTGGCCGCACATGCCCACGGCTATGTAGCTGTTGTCCGGACCCGCCTGCCCGAGCATGGGGGAGCCGTCCGGCGTCTGCGGATAGCACCCGCGCCAGGTGCGGCGCACCTTGAGGTTGGCCAGCCTCGGGTAGAGGTCGACCATTCGGGCGGAGACCATGGGAAGGAACTCCGAGGTCTCCCGAATGTCGGTGCCCGGAATGGGCGGGTCGGGGGTGATGCAGAACACCACCTGCCCCGTGTCATGCTGGTAGAAGTAGTAGTTGGCAGAGCCCGGCCCGCTGCGTATGTCGACCACCATGGGCTCGAAGAACATCTCCACCGGCTCGGTTATTCCGGCCTCGTGGCTGTCGGGGTAGACCGGCAGGTCCAGGCCCGCCATCTGCCCCACCTCGCGGCCGAAGGAGCCGGCGCAGTTCACGACCGCGCCGCAGGCGTAGGTGCCCGAGTCGGTCTCCACGGAGATGACCCTCCCGCCGTGGACGTTGATGCCGGTGACCGTCTCCCCGTATGTGAAATCCGCCCCCAGGGCCTTCGCCCTGCGGGCAAAGGCATAGCAGCTCTGCATGGGGTTGGCGCTTCCGTCCTCGGGGGAGTAGGTGCCGCCTATCAGCCCCCTCTGCGCGATTCCAGGAACCAGCTCGGCTATCTCCCCGGGGCCGTGCCAGTCGATGTTCAGACCCGCCTCCTGCTGAGCCGGGATCATGCCTCGAAGCAGCTCCGCGGTGGCGGGGTCGTAGGCCACGTATGAGTACCCACCCTGCCGCCATCCTATGCTGTCGCCGTAGCTCTCTTCCCAGGTTCGAAAGACCTCCAGCGACCGCAGGGCCAGAAACACCTTGGACGGTTCGCTGTGAGTGGCCCGTATGCCGCCGATGGCGCATTTGTTGTTGCCCTGTCCGGCCGAGGCTTCCGAATCGATGCACAGAACCGATGCGCCCCGGCCGGCCAGCTCCATGGCCAGCGGAGTCCCTACGCTTCCCGCGCCTATCACCACAGCGTCCCATACCCTACTCATCGCCGCTCTCCCTTCCGCAGAAGAAGCCCAGCCGGGTCTCGGCGAAAAGCGGCCTCTCGGTCATGGGCTCCGTCTCGGCCGGAGGGATCCCCTCCTCGCGGCATATCCTGTCGATCAGGGCCCGGCAGGTCTTGCCCCCGCAGGCCCCGAAACCGGCCCTGGTGCGGGCCTTCAGCTCGTTGAGGTCCCGAACGCCGGCCCGCAGGTGACGCCTGATCTCGCCGGCGGTTACCCGCTCGCAGCGGCAGACCACCGCGTCGTCGGCCAGTGGAAGCTCCCGGGACTGCGCCTCCGGCTCCACGTCGGCGGGGTTCTGTATGCGCACCCCGACCACCCGGGAGGCGACCTCCGGGTCGACTTCGACGGTGAGCATCAGGGTCTGCGGGAAGCCGGCGGCCGGCTTGAGATCCACCATGCGCCCCGACCCCAGAACCTCCCCGTGCATGTCGGTCACCGGAAGGCCGTCCCTGTCCTCCACTCTCCAGCGGCCCAGCTCGAAGGGAATCGTGACCTGCGGTCTATTCGAGTCCTTGCGCCAGTCCACCAGGGTTATGGCCAGGCCCGGGCATATGGCCACGCAGCGCCGACAGCCCGAGCAGCCGTCTGCGTACTCGGGAATGCCCATGATGGGGTGCCCGTCGGTACCGATGAGGTCCAGGGGGCAGGAGGTCATGCAGGGGTTGCACGGGATCTCCTGGTTGCAGTGGATCACCGGGTAAACCCCCTCCCTGCTGTCGGGCACCGAGTACGGATGCACCTCGCCGCCGGGGCTCTTGAGTATCTCCGCCTTCTCGTGCCAGTCTGCCGGGCAGGCGGCTTCGATGCCGCCCAGCTCGCAGGCCAGCTCCCGGCCGGCGATCCTGCCGTTGAACATGGCCGCGGAGGCCTCGGCTATCTCCTCGGCGTCCCCCGCCGAGAGAACATTCATGCCGAAGCCGCGGGCCTTCTCGGCGAACTCGTTCACCGGCTCCAGACCCACCGCCACCAGCAGCGTGTCCACGGCGAAGCTGCGCTCGGTTCCGGCCACGGGGGTAAACGAATCGTCCACCTCGGCTATGGTTACCGCCTCCAGGTGCTCGTCGCCGTGGGCGGCGAGAACCGTATGCCGGGTGTATATGGGAACCCCCAGCCTGCGGATCTTGTCGGCGTGCACGTAGTAGCCACCGCACTCGGGCAGCGCCTCGGCCAGCCCCACTACCGTCATGTCGGCCTGAAGGGCGTGGTATGCCCCTATCAGGCCCACGTTACCGCCCCCCAACACGAATATCCTGCTGGATGAGCGAACCAGGTCCCGGTTCACCAGGGTCTGAAATGCGCCGGCGCCGTAGACGCCGGGCAGCGTGTTGCCCGGAAAGGTGAGCGACTTCTCGCGGGCGCCGGTAGTGACCAGGAGAGCCTCGGGCCGAACCAGGGAGTAGCCGTCGGGACGCCGGATGCCGACCAGGCCGTCGCTGTATACGGCCAGTGCTATGCTCTCCAGCCAGACATCCACCGAGGAGAGCTCCTCCAGCTCACCGGCAAGGAGCTCGGCTATCCTTATGCCCCGGGTCCCGGCGTTGCAGTCCTCCACCGAGCCGAAGAACTTGTGGGTCTGCAGAACCAGCTTGCCACCCAGCCTGCCCTTGTCGTCCGCGACGATCACCGACAGGCCCTGCTGCCCCATCTCAATGGCCGCCGCCATGCCGGAGGGGCCGGCTCCGAGCACGAGAACGTCGGTCTCCACAGTCTCGGGCGGCCGGAGGTCCGGCGGCGGTCTGTCCTCCAGGCGCGGCATGCCCTCCAGGCTCCTGACCTCCATCCCCTCCTCCAGCGGCACTATGCAGCTCTTCCTGGGAACACCCTCGATGATGAGCGTGCACTGCGAGCACTGGCCGTTGGCGCAGAAGATGCCCTGGGGGCCGCGGTCGGCGTGGTGGTGGCCGAAGACGTGGATACCGGCGGCGAAGAGGGCCGAGGACACGGCCTCTCCCCTCATGCCCTCCAGCCTGCGGCCGTTGAAGGTGAAGGAAACCCTCTCACCCTCGCTGGGGGGCAGGATGGGGTGTCTCTCTATGCGTCCCGCGTCGGGTCTTGTCTGTGGCAACTGAGATCTCCTTCGAGGCTATTGATGTGCCGATCTCCGCCGCTTCTTCCGGTCCCAGTCCCTTGCGAACTTGGGCCGGCTGGCGGAGCGGGCCTTGACGAATCCCCTGCACTTCGGGTAGCGGACACACCTGTGGACCTTTGCGTGCGGGTACTCCACCAGTCTGGTGGGAGAGCCGCAGAGCGGGCAGGCGACATCGCTGTCAGCCTTGCTCTGGCGGTCTTCCCGCCGCATCTCTGTCTCCAGCCTGCGGTACTGCTCCTCCCTGCTCTCCCCGGAGAAGGAGTCGAAGAGCTTCTTCACCAAGTAGAGAAAGAGGGCTATTCCCGCGGCTACGGCCAGGGTACCGATGGAGCCCATGGTCTCTCCCGAAGTTTCGGGCGGGGTAACGGTCAATCTCGGGTAAAGTACACATATATACCAGCCCGGGGGGACGGTGGTAGGGTCGGCGAGAAGGAACGGCCTCTCCGCCCGGGCTGCCTGCGGTAGTTGACAGCGTATGGCCTCCCCTGTAGATAACAGCACACTGTAAAGCAAGTTATCTGCACTGCCCGGGCTGGCGACGCCGGTCTCCCCACACCGGACGCGCTCGGAGCGGTACCCTGTTGGAACGGAATGGGAAGAGGAGCGGAAACCGTTGAAAGATTACACTCCTGACAGGCTCAGAACCATATCGGTCGTAGGACACGGCTCGGTGGGAAAGACCAGCCTGTGCGACTCGCTTGTGTACGCGGCCGGATCGGTGGAGCGGCTGGGCTCGGTCGACAAGGGCAACAGCAGCTTCGACTACACCAATGAGAGCAGGGAGCGCAAGCACAGCCTTACCTTCTCCCCCGGCATATGCGAGTGGCAGAAGCACAAGGTCAACCTGCTGGACACCCCCGGGCTGGCGGACTTCTACGGTGAGACCATCGGCAGCATCTCCGTCTCCGACGGAGCAGTGCTGGTGCTGGACGGGACCTCCGGCGTCGAGGTGGGCTCGCTGAAGACATGGTCGTACGCCGCCGGCCACCAGCTGCCCGTGATAGTCTGGATCGGAGGGCTGGACAGGGAGAACGTCGATTTCGACAGGGTGCTGGAAGAGGTCCGGGAAAGCCTGCACCGCCACGCGGTACCCTTCGTTTTCCCCCAGATGGAGGGCGGCGAGCTCGTGGCGCTGATCGATGTGCTGGGCAACAGGGCGCTGGACACCGAGGGCGGCGAGACAGAGGTGCCCGATGGAGCCCGCCAGCGCCTGGACGAGCTCCGCAAAGAGCTGATCGAGACGGCGGCCGAGTCCGACGAGGAGCTCATGGAGAGCTACTTCGAGAACGACACCCTCAGCGAGGCCGAGCTTCGCCGGGGTCTGAAGAAGTCCATCACCGCCCGGGACCTCTTTCCGGTGGTCTGCGGAATCTCAACCAGCGCGCTGGGCGCAAAGGAGCTCCTGAGCTCCGTCGTGTCCTTCATCCCCTCGCCGCTGGAGCGCCCGGCGCAGCCGGACGCGGCCGGCGAACGGGAGATAGCCCCCGACCCCGAGGGCACCTTCGTGGCCAGAGTCTTCAGCACCAAGGTCGACAAGCACGTGGGGGACATGGTCTTCATCCGGGTGCTTCGGGGAGGTGCCCAGGGGACCGAGGAGGTCTACAACACCGAGCGTCAGACCTCCGAGCGCCTGAACAATTACTACTACATAAGCTGCGGCGAGCGGATAGAGACCGAAAAGCTGGTCACCGGTGACATAGCCGCTGTGGCCAAGCTGAAGAGCACCATGACCAACGACACCCTCTCCACCAAGAAGGACCAGGTGGAGCTGAGGCCCATCGCCTTCCCCGAACCGGTATACAGGGCAGCAATCTTCGCCAAGAAGCGCGGCGAGGAGGACAAGATGGGCAGCGGCCTGTCCACACTCTCCGCCATGGACCCCACCTACGTGGTGCGCAACGAGGCCGAGATAGGCCAGACCACGGTATCCGGCATGGGTGAGCAGCACCATGCCGTGATGCTGGAGCGCCTCAAGGAGATGACGGGCGTGGAGGCGGAGCTGGTGAAGCCCAGGATAGCCTACCACGAGACCATCACCAAGGCCTCAACCGGACAGTACAAGCACAAGAAGCAGACCGGCGGCCGGGGGCAGTACGGCCACGTGCACATCCGACTGGAGCCGCTGCCCAGGGGAACGGGCTTCGAGTTCGACAGCGAGGTAACCGGAGGCAACGTGCCCACCAAGCACATCCCGGCGGTTGAGAAGGGCTTCCAGGAAGCCATGGAGGAGGGCCCCCTCTCCGGGTGCACGGTAGTGGACATCAAGGCCGTCGTCACCGATGGAAGCTACCATCCGGTGGACTCCTCGGACATGGCCTTCAAGTACGCGGCCAACAGGGCCTTCAGGGAGGTCATGATGCAGGCCGGCCCCATACTTCTCGAGCCGGTGATGGAGCTGGAGATCATGGTTCCCGAGGAGTTCATGGGTGACGTGATGGGCGACATCAACTCCCGTCGCGGCAAGATACAGGGAATGGAGGCGGAGGGTTCATTCCAGATCATCAAGGCCCAGGTTCCGGAAGCGGAGCTCTACCAGTACACCAGCAACCTCCGCTCTCTCACCCAGGCCCGGGGCAACTTCTCCCAGACCTTCTCCCACTACGAGAAGGTCCCCAGGGACATCCAGCAGAAGGTCGCCGAGGAGAACAGGAGGGCGGCGGAGGATGACGAATAGGCCCCTCCCGCAGTCAATTCCACTGCTCATGGCGGCGGCGCTGCTGTTCGGCGGAGTCGCCGCCCAGGCCTCTTCGCTGGGTCAACCAGGCGGTGGCTCGAGTGAGGAGGAATCGGCGAACGCCAACCTCTACCTTGCCGCCGGCGCCACCGCCGTGGTCCTTGGTGTCATTCTTTACGACATCTTCTCCGACGCGGCCGCGGAAGAGGAGTCCGCCGACTCGGCCGCGGCATCGGTGGAGGATACCGGCGTGGACTGGGAGAGCGTACCGGTCGCCGGAGGGGATACGCCTGCGGAGACCGGGAACGGGGAAGGGTCGCAGACCCTTTCGCTGGTGGTGGAGATCCTCCCCGGCGACGGCGGCAGCGCGGAGGCGGACCGGCTGGCCGCCCGAATGGGGCTGCTGCTCGCGGACGCCCCGGTGGATGTAAGGCCCAATTCCGTTGATTTGGGCCGGGACTACACGGCAGACGAGAAGGCGCGGATGGTCTCGGACTTCTTCGCCTCGGACCTCTTTCTTGCCTTCCGGGCTTTGGAGGACGGCATTCTGGCGGCGTTCCTGCTGGACGGCAACGGGGTCTTGCTGGCCGCCGACACCCTGCGGGAGGCCGACCCGGAGTCACTCTCGAGCCTCGTACGGCAGCATCTTACCCGGTAGACGGCACTTGACCTCCATTTGACCATGGGGTATCTCTATTTTGTGTAAGAGAATATTGTTTTTCCATTCGGTATCGGGAACCGTAGACACCTTTATCGTATTAAGTTAAATGAAGGACAGCAAAACCCACCCGCCATTCGAAAGGAGCAAAGATGAGGTTCCTTCTTGCCTCCATCCTGCTGTTGGCCGCGCTGCCCCTTGCGGCGTCCGAGCTGACGGTGGAGATCCCCTTCGATCAGAACTCTCTGCGTCTGGAAGACGCGGGTCCGTACACCAAGGTGAGTGTACAGGGCCTTCCCTCCTACCACGGAGAGGGCCTCCCACAGCTGCCGATAATGCCTGTCAGGTTCGCCCTGCCCACTGGCTGCAGGGCGCTCGATGTAGAGGTGGTGGAAGCCGAGTACACCAGCCTCCGTGGAAGCCATCAGGTGTTGCCGGCGGCGGCTCCCGTCCCCTTCTCCGTCGAGCAGGACATCGTGAGCACCGAACCCGACCCCCATATCTACGAGGGTGACATCACCTTCCCCTTCAGCCGCATCGAGTTCCGTGGCTCCGGGCCGTTCATGGGCATTCCCATTGCCACTTCCATGGTCTACCCGGTAAGATGGAACGCCGCCAGCGGCGGCCTGGAGGTTCTCAGCTCCATGACCGTCCGGGTCAGCTACGAGTACGACCCTTACATGATCACCGTAAACCGCCGCACCGCCGAGAGCGAACAGCGCGCGCAGGACATCGTCGGGAACATGGTCGTCAACCCAGAGGGCGTCTCCGCGTCCGGGGCCGCCATAGTCCAGGCCCGGGATCTCGCCTACGGCCAGTACGTCATCGTTACCCCCTCCAGCTACGAGACCCAGGCCCAGGAGCTGGCCGACTGGAAGACGGCCAAAGGCGTGCCCGCCAACGTCTATACAACCACGTGGGTCGACAACCAGTACAGCACAGTCGACCTGCAGCAGGACATTCGGGCCTTCTTCCATGACTGCGTGGAAGAGGGCGCCGAGTTCGCACTCATCTACGGCGACGACAGCATTGTTGAAACTCGGATGGTGTATGTAAACGGCAGTACGTACAATGAGCTGCCGTCGGATCTGTACTTCAAGGATCTGAACGATACCGCTCCCGGCGCCGACCAGTGGGACAGCAACGGCAACGGCATCTGGGGCGAGAGCAGCGACAACATCCAGTGGGACCCCGACCTGTGGGTCGGAAGGGCCCCCATCACCTCCACCTCCGAGGCCGACATCTTCAACGAGAAGGTCTTCATCTACGAGGGAGCACAGAGCAATATGCCCGGAGGGTCGGACTACTTCGACACCGGTCCCCGTGAGCTGCGCATAGGCTACAGCACAGGCATACTGTGGAGCAGCCCCTATACCCCGGGCAAGGCCAACGCAGACACCATCACCAAGTACGTCCCCGGAACGGGCTGGGACGAGGAGTTCTGCTGCGAGTCCGGCTCGGGCAACAGCTCCACCATCACCTTCAACATGATCAACGACGGTCCTCACCACGTGATGCACGCCAGCCACGGCTCACAGACTTCCATGTGGACATCCGCCTACTCCAGCTACACCACCGGCCAGATAATGGACCAGACCAACATCTCAAGCGGCCACCTGCCGGCGATATGGAACTCCATCGCCTGCCACATCGGCTGGCTGGACGGATACGAGTGCTGCGGCGAGGCCTGGGTGAACTCCCCCGACGGAGGCGGCTTCGGCGCCTTCAACTCCCGCTACGGCTGGGGAAGTCCGGGCAACGCGGGCAACGGCCCCAGCGAGATCCTCTCCCAGCAGTTCTACATCGAGCACTGGGAGAACGGAACGCTGCAGCTGGGCCCTGCCAACGCCACCAGCGTCAACTTCTTCTGTCCTCCCAGCGACAACTACATGGACTGGTGCATCAAGGAGTACAACCTCTTCGGCGACCCCGAGATCTCCATGTGGACCGCCGAGGCCCAGGACCTCAGCGCCGACCACCCGGCCGAGATAGGAACCGGCAGCACGAACGTCACCGTTTCGGTGACCGCCGGCGGCTCTCCGGTGAGCGGAGCCAGGGTCTGCCTTCAGAAGGGCGACTGGCAGTCCGGCGAGGTCTACGAGACCGGCCTGACCGACGGCTCCGGTGATGTTACCCTCACCGTAAGCCCGTCTACCACCGGAACCATCGACGTTACCGCCTGGGCCCACAACCACAACCCCTACCAGGGAAGCATCACGGTAACCAGCGGCACCTCCGCCCCCGAGACCGAGGGCGTTCAGGTCAACATGCTGGGCAACGTCAGCCCCAGCCCCACTGCCACCATGGCCACCATACCCTTCGGCCTGGCCGAGTCGGGCGCAGCCAGGATCGATGTCTACGACATCTCCGGCCGCATAGTCCGCACGCTGTTCCAGGGCGAGAGGGCGGCCGGCATGCACAGCGTGGTGTGGGATCTGAACAACGGCTCCGGCAGCAGAGTGCCGGCGGGGCTGTACCACGTAAGGCTGCAGGCGCCGGGATTCACCGCGGCCAGAAGCCTGATGGTCCTCCGCTAGAGGAGCTGCAAGAGGCACGACGCCCGAGGGGCGCTCCCGCGGGAGCGCCCCTTCTTCTTCGGACGGGGTAGACCCGGCCCGAGCAAGGTATTAATCTATTATGGGTTGTGGAACAGAATGCGTAAGGGGAACCATGAGGTACATCATACTGCTGCGTGCCCCTCTTCTCGCTGCGCATCGATATCGTTCGCAGCTTCCCGGGCCTCGAGGGCGGGACACGGACAGGACCCCGACCTCATGAACCATCTGGAACCCGCAGAGGCTCAGGGGCATTGTACCACCGGAACCTGCTTAATTTTGGACCAGTATATCGAATCTGATTTTCGTTCAACTCAAGTGGCGCGAGGCCCGCGGGCAGGATGCAGTCGACAACGAGGTGAGTGCCCGGGCATGCGCGCAGATGCGAAAGGAGAGAGATGAGGAAGCTTATTGTGATAGCTGCTCTTCTGGCGGCTGTGGCCGCGGCCGGGACCGTTACCCAGCCTCTGCGAGACGAGCTCGCCCTGGCCGGTTCCAGCCAGCTCATACCGGTTCTGATCAAACCGGTAGGCAGGGCCGACGTTGACTACATCAACCAGGTGGCGGAGAACATGACGCCGGACGAGCGCCGGGCATTCGCCGTAGAGGTGATGCAGGAGACGGCCCAGCAGACCCAGCAGCCGATACTGGAGGCCCTCAAGGGGTTTCCTGAGTCGGAGGTCGGGGACATCCACACCAACTGGATAGTCAACGCCGTGGGATGCTACGCCACTCCCCAGGTAATAGCCGCGATGGCTGCCAGGGAAGACGTCCAATGGGTGGATCTCAAGACCTTCGAGGACATCCTCATAGAGCCCGTGGACGAGCGCGAGGCCACTCCTGACGAGCTGGGCCGCGCCAACGCATGGGGCGTGGACCAGATCAACGCCCCCGATGTCTGGGACATGGGCTACGAGGGTGACGGCATAATCGTCAGCGTCGTGGACACCGGCGTCAACTACAACCACATCGACCTGCACAACCAGATGTGGCACGACACCGACGCCGGATACCACTACGGCTGGGACTTCGACGACAACGACGGCGATCCCATGGACGAGTACGGCCACGGCACGCACTGCGCCGGCTCGGTTGCCAGCAACGGCAACGCCGGCACCACCTGCGGCGTGGCCCCCCTGAGCACCATCATGGCGCTGCGGGTGGGCGTCAGCTTCGCAGACGAGCAGGACGTGTGGGACGCCTTCGAGTTCAGCGTCGACCATGGCGCCCACGTGATAACCACCTCACTGGGATGGCCGCAGAGCCAGAACCCCGACCGCCAGACCTGGCGCGAGGGCGAGGAGAACATCATGGCCGCGGGAGTCCACCACTCCATAGCCGCCGGCAACGAGAGCGGCGACCCCACCCAGCCGGGCGACATTCGAACCCCCGGTGACTGTCCTCCACCCTGGCTCCATCCCGACCAGACCACATCCGGCGGCCTGAGCGCCACCATTACGGTAGGGGCCACCGACAGCAACGACGACCTGGCATACTTCTCCAGCCTGGGGTACTCGACCTGGGAGAACGAAGCTCCCTGGTACGACTATTCTGACGCCGGATCGGACATCGGGCTGATAGACCCCGACATCTGCGGACCCGGCGAGAACATCCTCAGCTGCGACTACAACAACGAGTCCGGGTATACCACCATGAGCGGCACCTCAATGGCCACGCCGCACCTGGCGGGCTGCATGGCGCTGATGATGGACGCCAACCCCAACCTGACCAACGCTCAGATGGACTCGCTGCTTGAGGTTACGGCGATAGACCTGGGCTCCGCCGGCAAGGACAACTACTACGGCTCCGGCCGAGTGGACATCTACCAGGCCGTTCTGGGAGCCCTGGAGCTGGTGGACGTTGCAGAGGGCACGGGTGCGGCGGTGGACCGGCCCGGCCTGCAGCTGTCCCGGGTAACCCCCAACCCCGTACGCGGCTCGGCGCTGATCAGTCTCTACTCGGGCGCCGCCACCAACGGGACCATCTCCCTCTACGACCTGGCGGGCAGGAACATCGCCACGGTCCACAGCGGAGAGATTCCCAGGGGATCGAACAGCTTCAGCTGGACGGTGCCCGGCGGAATGAGCAACGGCGTCTACTTCCTCAAGGCCACCACGCCGTTCGGCCAGACCACGCAACAGATGACGGTACTCCGCTAGTACAGAGGCCGTTGAAGCAAGAGGGCCCCGGCGCAAGCCGGGGCCCTCTTTTTCACCATGCCGTTCGTATCGGGTCAGGGGATGATGTTCACCAGGCGGCCGGGAACCACTATCACCCGGCTGGGCTCTTCGCCCTCCAATATCTCCCGGATGCGGGCGCTCTTCAGGGCCAGCTCCTCCATCTCGGCCCTGTCGGCGTCGGCGGGCACGTGGATCCTGTCGCGGATCTTGCCCTTGACCTGGACCACTATCTCCACGGTCTCCCGCTCCAGGTCCTCCTCTTCGTACTCCGGCCAGGACTGCAGGTGTACGGTGTCCCGCTCATCTTCGGCGAAGCCCAGGCGGTGCCAGAGCTCCTCGGAGACGAAGGGGGCCATTGGGGCCAGCATAACCAGCACCTTGCCGACAGCCTCGCGCCAGGTGGGCCCGAAGGCGGCGGCGGTATCGCGGTTGGCCGACATGTAGTTGGAAAGCTCCATCATGGCCGCCACGGCGGTGTTGAACTGGAAGGAGTCCACGTCCCCCGTGACCTTCTTCACCGTGTGGGCCAGGCGGTAGCGCAGCTCGCGCTCCAGGTCCCCGTCCACCGCTGCGGGCTCGACCTCGCCGGTCTCGCAGAACAGGTTCCACAGGCGATTCACGAATCGGTAGGTGCCTGCTATGCCTTCCTCGCTCCACTCCAGCTCGGCCTCGAAGGGGCCCATGAAGAGGATGTACAGCCTCAGGGCGTCCGCCCCGTAGCGTTCCACCATCTCGTCGGGGGTAACGATGTTGCCCCGTGACTTGGACATCTTCACGTGGTCCTCTCCCAGCAGCATGCCCTGGTTCTTGAGGGTGCTGAAGGGCTCCTCGAAGTCCACCATTCCGGCGTCGTACATCACCTTGGTCCAGAAGCGGGCGTAGATCAGGTGCATCACCGCATGCTCGGCTCCGCCCACGTACAGGTCCACCGGCAGCCAGTATCGCACGGCCTCGGGATCGAAGGGCCTGTCGGTCTCGTGGGGGGAGGCGAAGCGCAGGAAGTACCAGCTGGAACAGGCGAAGCCCGCCATGGTGCTGGTGTCGCGGCGGGCGGGGCCCCCGCACTCCGGGCAGGTGGTGCTCACCCAGTCCTCGGCCCGGGCCAGGGGGCTGCGACCGGTATCGTCGGGCTCGTAGCTCTCCACATCCGGAAGCATTACGGGCAGGTTCCTGTCCGGCACAGTTCCGCACTTCTCGCAGTGGATCATGGGTATGGGGGCGCCCCAGTAGCGCTGGCGGCTCACCAGCCAGTCCCGAATCCGGAAACGGACGTCTGCCCTGCCGAAGCCCTTCTCCTCGGCGTAATCGGCCATCCTCCGCCGGGCCTCGCCGGAGTCCAGGCCGTCGAAGGGGCCGGAGTTCAGCAGCCTACCGTCGGCCACCGTAGCGTGCTCCTCCACCCCCCGGGGGACTCCGCCGGGGGCGATGACCTCGATGATGGGCAGCCCATGGCGCTTCGCGAAGGCATGATCGCGCTCGTCGTGGGCGGGGACGGCCATGATGGCGGCGGTTCCGTAGCCGCCCAGGACGTAGTCGGCCACGTACACGGGCACCTTCTCGCCGTTGTAGGGGTTCTCGGCGTAGGCGCCGGTGAACACACCCGTCTTCTCCCGTTCGCTGTCCTCCATCCTCTCCAGGTCGCTCTTCGCCCCGGCCTCCCGGACGTACTGCTCCACCTCGGAGCGCATGTCGTCGGTGGTGATTCGGGCCACCTCGGCATGCTCCGGGGCCAGTACGCAGAAGGTGGCTCCGTAGATGGTGTCCAGCCTTGTGGTGTACACGGGTATCACCACCGGCCCCGTATCCGTCTGTACGCTGAAGCTCACCTCGGCGCCCTCGGATCGTCCGATCCAGTTGCGCTGCATGGCCTTTATGCCCTCTGGCCAGTCCAGGTCGTCGAGATCGCGCAGCAGACGCTCGGCGTACTCGGTTATACGGAAGTACCACTGGCGCAGCTTCTTGCGGGTGACCTCGCCTTCGCAGCGCCAGCACCTCCCGCCCGCGGCCTCCTCGTTGGAGAGGACGATCTTGCACTCCGGGCACCACATCTGGTAGTTGTCGGCCTGGTAGGTCAGGCCCCGGTCGTACAGCAGCAGGAAGAAGTACTGGGTCCAGCGGTAGTAGTCGGGGGCGCTGGAGTTCACCTCCCTGCTCCAGTCGTAGCTGGCCTCTATCAGCTCCATCTGCCTGCGGTAGGTGGCCGTGTTCTTGCGGGTTACCGCCGCCGGGTGGGTGCCGGTCTTTATGGCGTACTCCTCGGCCGGCTGGCCGAAGGCGTCCCATCCCATGGGGTGCAGTACGTTGAAGCCGTCCATTCTCTTCTTGCGGGAGATGACGTCGGTGGGAACGTAGTTGCGGCAGTGGCCCACTGACAGACCGGCCCCCGAGGGGTAGGGAAAGAAGTCGAGGCAGTAGAAGGGCTCCCGGTCGGGGTCTGTTCCGGTGCGGTAGAGGCCCATGTCACGCCATACGGGCTTCCAGCGCTTCTCGGTCTCGGTATAGTCGTAGCTGTCCAACTGCCTTACCTCCTCCCGGGTACGTGCCAGAATGAAGGGGGAGTATACGAAAGGCCGCAGCACCGGGCAAAGATGCCGAAGGTAGTCCTGCCGTCCGGGTCCGCACGGGGCTTCGGGAGGGCCCGGCCCTTCGGTTCGATTAGCCCTTCGGATCAGAGGGGTCTGTATCGGCTTCGATCCGCCACAGAGCTGCCCGATGACCGGAAGCGTTCCGCCTCAGACGCCGTGAGCCGAAGGGAGAAGGAGGCGCACCAGCCCCCTGTCCGTAAGGACGAGGAGCTCTCCGCCGGACAGCCTCACCGCAATCCGCATCATGCCCAGCTCGGTTGCCCTGCTGAGGAAACCGGAATCGGTCTCCAGCAGCAGGTCGGAGAACCCGGAGGGCTCGGGCGTATCGGACCCGAAGCCCAGCGTGATCATGAGTCGGTTGCGGCCTCCAAGGTCCGAGAACGAACCAGCGGGCTCCGAGGAGGCGTCGTGGGAATCGAACTGAATCGACAGCACGCCGCGGGCGTGCGACATCATCATGAGCCGCTCCATCAGGTCGAGAACCGTCTCGTACTGGCCCATGGCCCTGGGAAGCCCCTCTCCCATACTGATGTCCGGCGGCCGATTGCCCTTCCGCACGGCCCGCTGGACCAGATCGTCCGCCAGCCTGTCCAGGCTCATTGGCTTGCGCGGCAGCAGCTCCACGGACTGGAAAAGTGACATGTAGAAGATCACCCTGCCGATTCCTCCGAACTCGTAGATGGAGGAGCTGACAGCGCTCTTCACCGGGTCGTCCTTCTCGAGCACCCGTGCTATGGCGTTGAGGTTGGACTGCAGGGATGCGGAGAGGGTCTCCAGCAGTTCCATCAGCCTGGCGCGGACGGCATCGGTGCAGCCGCCGCTGAAGGCGGGCCCGCCGTTGTCCTCGCAGTCCACCCACTCCCAGTGAAGCACATGCTCCGAGGCTCCCCGGCAGCTCAGCCTGCTGGCCACCAGAAGCCTCTCCCCCTCGCCGTTCTCCGGGCGGTAGATTCCACGGCCGGTCCTTACCGCCAGCTCCCCCAGTTCCTTCAGGGACTCTTCCGGCACCTCCTCCAGCGCATCCGAGATGCTTTTCGAGCTCTCGCGCAGATACGACAGCAGTCTGCCGCCCCGGTCGGTGAAGAAGTGGCCACTGGCATCCCCCCTGTGACTGAGCATCCTTCCCAGCCTGCGGTAGGAGATGCTCGCCAGGGCCGTGGCAGAGGCGGATATCAGCTCCCTGGCCTGGGACGAGACCGAACCGCCCTCTACGACGCATCGTCCCAGACGCCTCTTCTTCCAGAGTATGTCCAGCTCGCTGACCTTCTCCTCGTCCTCGACCTCTCCGGAACGAACCCGCTCCGAGACGCTTCCCACCACCAGCTCCACCCTGGCCCTGGCGGCACCGGTTACCTCCACCAGCGTTTCCGAGAGGGTGTCGGCCACTACCTGGTCGTCCACCGCGGTGAAGATCCGCAGTATGCCTCTCTCCATCTTCCTGTAGGCGTCGCACGCCCTGTTGGCCCTCTCCAGCAGTGAGCTGTCCTTCACCGGCACACCGGAAACCACCATCACCTGCTCCACGTTCACGCCCACCGGGGACTCCAGAAGGGCCACGTTCCAGGCGAACCTGGATTCATCTCCGTCTCCCCCCAAGGACCAGATCATGGGCACCTCGGCCTCGGTTCCGCCGCCCATTCGCTTGCGAACCTCACCCAGCCCGCCAGCAGGCTCGAAGAGGGTGTCGACCGCGTTCTGGGGGTTGGCGGTGGCTCTCTCCATGCTTAGTCCGGTTGCCTCGGCCATCGGCCCGTTCCATGCCAGCACCTTCATGTCGCCGCCGAACAGGGCAAACGGTATGGAAAGCTCCTCCGCCATGGAAACCACGAAGCTGCCGTGCCTGTCCACCAGGTACTCCAGCCGCTCCCTCTCGGAGCGCTCACGGAGGGTCTGGAGCCGCAGGTAGATAAGGCGGGCGGCCAGCCGGCCCATCTCGAAGAGCTCCCGTCCCACCGATTCCTCCGCGAATGCGGCGAGAAGAAAGCCCGATGTGCTGGATCCCTCGCCCACGGGAACGACCAGGCAGCTGACCAGCTCGGAGCAGCAGTCCCCTATCTCATCGGCCTGCAGAAGCATGCCCTCGTCGGAGGTCCACACGCTGGAGGGGAGGCCCAGGTCGGCGAAGTCCTCCGGCGGATCATCGGACCAGTCTCCGGCTCTGCCGGCCAGGTTGGTCTTGGAATAGGGGTCGTACAGGTACAGGGCGGCTGCCTTTGCGTCCATAGCCCCCATGAGAGCATCGGCGTAGGCTTCCGCCACCTCGCCAACCGACTGAAGCCTGGACGCCGCCACCAGCCGGCCTCCCGCCTCCATTCGCTCCATGCATCTGCGCAGGTTTCTCTCCGCCCTGACGGATGCGGTGATGTCCTCCAGTATTCCCACGCAGTAGGTGACCCGGCCCTCTTCGGAGACCAGGGGCTTTACGCTCTGGGTGATAACGAACGCGGTTCCATCCGGTCTGGTGTACTCCACAACTCCCAGGTCGGACTCGACGCTCTCCCGGCCTTCGAAGATGTCCTTGGATACCTCCTCTATTCTGCGGAAACTGTCCTCGGGAAGCACTTCGTACAGGGGCATGCCCAGGAGGCTCTCGCTGGCCCCGAACATATTCCCGAAGGCCTTGTTCGAGACCAGTATGCGGTAGTCAGAGCCGAACAGGACCAGGCCGGAGCCGATGCTCTGGAAGTAGGCCTGGTTCATCTTGCGGTTGGTTCGCAGCCTCTTCTCGGTGAGGTAGCTTTCGGTGGTGTCCAGAAATGTCCCCACGGCCCCGCTGCTGGTCTGGGAAAATCTGGCCTCCACCCTTCTGTCCTGTCCCGGACGGCACTCCACCTTCATCTGCCTGCCCTGTAGCGTCCTGGATATCACGCTGTCCCAGCTGTACAGAAGCGGCGGCCTGAGAAGGTCCTCCAGCCTCTTCCCTGTGGCGTAGTCCCGGGGAATGTGGAATATGTTCTCCATGGTTCGGTTCCAGATCCTGACTACACCCTTGATGTCCACGCCGGCCACTCCGGCCGCCAAATCCTCCACCAGGGTGGAGCCCGCCGACTTCCAGCCTTCGGATCGGAAGAGCAGAATCTCCAGGCCTTCGTCCGTCGGGCGGGCCGTTCCGCAGACGGATTCCCCGCGCAGAAGGGCAGGCTTGTCGGGGTCACCGTTCAGCAGCAGGTCCCGCATGAACTCCGGAAGAAGCGGCAGGGGTTCGGAGCTGTCCAGGAGTACCCGGCCCTCCACTCCCAGCAGGCCCTGGCAGTCTCCGGCGGCGAAGACGAAGCCCTCCAGGGGCCGGAAGAGAAGGCGAGCCCAGGTCTGCGGAGTCGGTTCATCCATGTTGATCAGACTACCTCCGGCATTTCATAAACGTGTGCTGAGCCCCAGGGCGACTATCGTGCCCGAATCGTAGACATGGTCGGCCTCCTCGCTGGGGAAGCTGCTGCCCAGCCGGTCCTGAGACCTCCAATCAAGGCAGAGACCCACGTCTACGTCCCGCACGTTGACCATGCAGCCGAAGGAGAAACCGAGGGAGGTGCGGTTGGCGTCGGGAGCCTCCCGGAACGACATGCCTGTGAACATGCTGATGCTGCTTTTCAGAGGTATCTCCATGTGGTAGCGTCCTAAGAACACGTTCCGGGCCAGGGGCGATATGAGCTCGGCCTCAAAGCCCACCAGCGTATGGCCTATACGCTCCGCCAGGACCTGCGCGGAGGCCCCCAGCCTCGGGCTCAACCTCGAGGTACCCGACATGTAGGCGGCCGAGACTCGCCCCAGCCCACCCTGGTAGCTCATTCCGACATGGCCCGTGGGCCGGGATTGGCTCCAGCTCCATGTCTCGTTGCGGGCCAGGCTGTCGGGCTCGCCCGCTGCCACTATACTGTAGTCGTAGTCGGCGCCACCGAAAACCAGTCCTGAACCAGCGCCGAGCCTGATGCCCAGCGGACCCTCGAAGCTGATTCCCGCCGCCGCCTCGTACAGGGCCCCGCTGACATTCAGCTCCTCAAGGCTGTCTGTTGCCCCCGGCTGAAAGGGGTCTTCCGGCATCTCGTGCTGTCCGCTGTAGGAGAAGTCGCTGACCCTTCCCAGGGATACGGCCGCGTCGATTCCGCCGGAGACGGCGAAGCTGCCGCCCAGGGCCATCGAGGTGGGAAGCCAGTCGGTACGCTTGTTCACCGTGGTGTCGCGGTGGACCTCCTCCTTCCACGTCAGGAGGCCGCCGGTGGCGGTTATCTCGGTTCTGCCGCCCTCAGTGCTGATGCGGGCCGGGTTGGCCAGTGCCGCCAGCGCACCGTCCACCACGCTGGTCCAGGCTCCGCTCTGTGCTATGGACTCGACACCGTAGCCGGGGACCAGTGTTCCCCTGAACTGCGAGTCGTGAAAGCCGTAGCCCAGGGCTGAGGGGCAGAGGACAATCAGCGCAAAGCCCGCAAGGATGAAAGAAAGCAGTTGATCTCGGGTCCTGGACATCTTCGCCCCCATGGGTTAGGAAACTGCCTGAATCAGCGCAACCGAAACAACGGGTCTACTATAATGGTAACAAAGCTCCGTCACAGGTAGACGTTAAGGGACGGGGAGCAACGGCCGCGGGAGGTGTGACCGATGGAGAGGACGCTGGTGATCATCAAGCCCAACGGGGTCCAGCGGGAGCTGGTGGGGCATCTGATAACCCGCTTCGAGAGAAGGGGGCTCAAGATCACCGCTCTGAAGATGACAACCGTGGACCATGCAACCGCCTGCCGGCATTACCGCGAGCACGAGGGAAAGCCCTTCTTCGAAGACCTGATCTCCTTCATAACCAGCGCGCCCTCGGTTGTAATGATCCTCGAGGGCGAACGGGCCGTCTCTCTGGTGCGACGAATGGTGGGAGACACCGACCCTGCGGAGGCGGCCCCTGGCACGATAAGGGGAGATTACGCTACTACTATCGGGCACAACATGATCCACGCCTCGGACTCCCCGGAGTCCGCGAACCGGGAGATAGAGCTCTTCTTCGACCCGGAGGAGGTGCAGGGCTACACGCTCTCCGTGCGGCCCTGGCTGTAGACCGGCTCTCGCCTAGCCCTGTCCCCCGGTCCAGGAGAACCCTACGCTGACCACGGACGGCTTGTCGGAAACGTAGTAGCCGCCGGCGGGGTTGCGGAATATGTCGGACTCCCTCTCGTCCTTGCTCCATGCGTAGGAGAAGTCGATGCTCAGACTGCCCAGTCCTATCATTCCGCCCAGCGAGAAACCCAGCTTCTCGGACTCCGTCATCTCGGGTCTCTGGGTGATGAACAGGCCCAGACGGAAGGTGAAGGAGCTGCTGGGCGAGTACTGACCGAAGACCCTTCCGGTGTACTCGGTGTCGCCGGAGGTGTCGGCCAGCTCCAACTCGCCGCCGAAAGCGCCCATGTTCGAACTTCCGGTGTATATCACGGCACCCATGGAGAGTCTGTCCGCGTACCATTCCGTCTCGGAGGCGTAGCTGATGCCGATCCTGTTCAGTTCGAAGGGCACCATGAGACCCAGATGGAAGCACCCTTCCGTCCCGAAGTCCCTGGTCCATGTGGAATCCGTCTGGGTTTCCTCCACGTAGTCCGTGGTAGTGAACGTGTAGCTGGCCGAACCGAAGCGCAGGCCGCCCGAGGCCCCCAGGACTACGGGCCCGTACTTGTACGCCGATCCCAGAGACGCCTCCCAGAGACCGCCGGATGACCGCTGGCTCTCCGACGTGGTCAGGAGGTCCTGCTCGATGGGATCCTCGTAGAAGTACCTGATGCCCTCGTAGGTGAAGTCCGAGAGCCTGGCCAGCCCCGCCGCGGCGGATATGCCCGATGCCAGGTCCAGCTTGGCGGCGACGCACATATTGCCCAGGGCGCCGTAGTTCCTGCTGTACCTGCCTGTAGTGTCCTCCATCAGCTCCGTCACCACCGCCCCGCCACCGGAGACGTTCAGAATCCGGCCCGGCACCCGGTAGATGTCGGCGGGATTCAGGAACACGGATGCGGCGTCCCCGAAGCCCACGGCCCGGGCTCCGGCAAGGCTCATGGAAACGGCATGGATTCCGGGGAGAACCGTGCCGCCGGCCTCACTGTCGCCGTAGCCGAAGGCGTAAGCCTGCGCCGGAGCCAGCAGCAGCGTCAGGAGCAGCGCGGAACGAAGTGCTCTTTCAGGATCCATTCTGTCTTCCCTTCATCCTTGCGTCCGGGTACGCCGAACCCCACTTACGGTGAGCAGAGTCGGAACCTGCAGAACCCGCCGTTCAGAAGCCGAGGGGGGCCGCCGGCCCCCCTCGAACCGCTCCAGCGAAGGCGCGCAGGGCTCTAGAAGTTCTCTCTCACATAGTCGTAGCCCGCCTGCACCGCCTGCTGATTGAGATCCACGAGCTTGGGCTTGTGGCCGAAGAGCTCGGACATCAGGCCGACAACCTCATCTACATCGTAGAGGCCGGTGACGGCCGTGAAGGCGCCCACGCCCACCATGCTCTGGACCTTTGTGTTACCGAGGTCGTCTGCGATTCCCGTTATGGGAACCGCGAAGACCTTCGCGTCCTCCCTGGTGGGCTCCACCTCTATGAGCGTGCTGTTGTAGATGATGGTCCCGTTCTTCTGGAGGATCTTCTCGAAGCGCTCCAGGCTGGGCCTGTTCATGGCCAGCAGCACGGTGGGATCGGTGGCCTCCGGCGCGCCGATCTGGTTCTCCTGCACCTTGACCGAGCAGTTGGCCGTACCCCCTCGCATCTCCGGACCGTAAGAGGGCAGCCAGGAAACGTGGTAGCCGTACCGCATGCCCACAGTGGCTATGGCCTGGCCTGTGGACATGACTCCCTGGCCACCGAAACCGGAGATGCGTATGGAGGGATTCTCCAGGCCGGCCTGGGGCGTGGGCCGCTGCAGGTCGGTCTTCTCCTTCTCAAGCACGCCTAGGGCCTCCATGACCTTATCCCGGTCGTGGACCGGTGTCGGCCTCTCGATGGTGCCCGCCTCATCGGAAACATCCTTGTAGAGGCCGAGGGGATACACGTCCAGCATCTTCTCCCTGATCCACTCCTGGGCCTGCACCGAGTCGGTCTTCCAGCCGCTGGGGCACATGCTGAGAACCTCGACGAAGGAAAATCCCTTCTTGGCCTTGACGTTCTCCAGAGCCTTGCGCACCGCCGTTCGGGTCTTGCGGATGTTGGCGGAGTCGTGAAGCGATGTGCGGGTCACGTAGACCGGAGCGTGCAGACCCGAGATCAGCTCGCTCATCAGTATGGGATAGCCGTCGGTCTTGGGGTCGCGGCCGTAGGGGGTGGTGGTTGTCTTCTGGCCCTCGAGGGTAGTGGGGGCCATCTGGCCTCCGGTCATCCCGTATATGGCGTTGTTCACGAAGAAGACCGCCATGTTCTCGCCGCGGTTGGCGGACTGAAGGATATTGTTGCCTCCTATGGCGGCCAGGTCGCCGTCACCCTGGTAGCTGATGACCACGCTGTCCGGATTGGCGCGGGACACGGCGGTGGCAACGGCGGGCGCCCTTCCGTGGGCCACCTGGAAGTGGCCGGTGTCGAAGTAGTAGTAGACGAACACGCTGCAGCCCACCGGGCTCATCATGATCGTGTTGTCGACTATGTTCAGGTCTTCCATCGCCTCGGCCACTATCTTGTGCAGTATTCCGTGGCCGCAGCCGGGGCAGTAGTGCGTACGGTCCTTCTCGGCCCCCGGCTTGTGCTTGTAGACGTCCAGGAAGCCCTTGGGCTTTCTCAGTATCTTCTTATCAGCCATGGCTACACTCCGTAAAGGCTTTTGAACTTCGCGAGAAGCTCGGATGCGGAAGGAACGTTTCCACCCATGCGGCCGTGGAAGTCGGACTTCATTCTGCCGTCCAGGGCCAGGTTAACGTCGTCAACCATCTGCCCGTTGGACATCTCCACGGTGAGGATGCCCTTTACTCCCCGGTCGGGAAGCTCTGCGATTATCCTCCTGGGGAAGGGGAAGAGGGTAATGGGCCTCAGCAGGCCTATCCTTATGCCCTGCTCCCGGGCCATGTCGACCGCGGTGCGGATGACCCTGCTGGCGCTGCCGTAGCCGATGCCCACGTACTCGGCATCTTCCATCATGTAGCGCTCGACCCTGACCTCGTTCTCCTCGATGGTCCGGTGCTTCTGCTGCAGGTGCCTGTTCCACTCCTCCAGCTCGTCGTGATCGAGGTATATGGAGTTGATCAGGTGCTTGGTGTCGGGGGTCCCGTGAACGGCCCAGTCGCTCTTGTCGGGGAGCTCTGCCACCGGCTCCGGGAAATCGACCGCCTCCATCATCTGCCCGATTACTCCATCTGTGAGGACGAAGGCCGGGATGCGGTACTTATCGGCCAGCTCGAAGGCCAGCATGGTGAGATCGCACATCTCCTGGGCGGAGTCCGGGGCCACCACGATGCTGCGGTAGTTGCCGTGGCCGCCACCCTTCACCACCTGGTTGTAGTCGCCCTGCTCGGGCCCGATGTTGCCCAACCCGGGGCCTCCGCGCATGATGTCGACGATCACGCAGGGAAGCTCGCTGCCGGCGCAGTAGGACAGCGCTTCCTGCTTGAGGCTGATTCCCGGCCCCGAGCTGGCAGTCATCACCCTCTTGCCCGAGCCCGAGGCGCCGTAGACCATGTTCATGGCGGCCACCTCACTCTCGGCCTGAAGGAACGTGCGGCCCAGCTTGGGCATCATCTCGGAGGCCTTCTCGGCGATCTCGCTGGCGGGCGTGATCGGGTAGCCGTAGTAGGCCTCGCAGCCGGCGAGGACGGCGCCGTAGACGGCGGCGTGGTTGCCCTTCATCAACTTTCTGGCCATCCTAGCTCACCTCCCCGGCTTCGTAGCCCTTGAGGTAGACGGTGACCGCGCCCGGCTCCGGACACGAGTAGAAGCAGAAGCCGCAGCCGATGCAGCCTTCTCCCTTGTACCGGGCGTAATGAAAGCCCTTCGAGTTGAGCTTGTCCGAGACCTCGAGGACCTGCTTAGGACATGCCTGTACGCAGAGGTGACAGCCCTTGCACTCCTCGGAGTCGATCTCGGGGAACGGGTACTCGGGTGTACCGCTCACGTTGAACCTCCTCCATGGCAGTTAACGATGGTGCGTTAATGATAGAAAATATGGCTTCCTATGATGGCAGGATGGCCGGAGGAAGTCAACGATTCGGCGCCGGACAGGGGCAGCTTGACCGGCCCGCCACGGGCCGTATTCTACCTACTGGCGCGTACGAAAGGTAGCCGGCGCATGGACGAAGACGTGAAGAAGGATACTCGCAGCGGGGTCCTAGAGGCAGGCCGTGAAGATGGCGGTACCGGCGGGCTTGTTCCATGCGGGGAGCCGGCGGACGTGCTCTTCCATGACATCGTCCTTGAGAGGGAGGTCTGAATTGATGCCGCTCATCAGCGCATTTCTGCTGGCTGCATCCTGCACGGCGGTCACCCTGGAGGTTGCGGTGGATACGGCGCTTCGGCACCGCGGCGACGTGGCCGCGGCCCGGGCCGCC
>CAZKJG010000018.1:0-60428 GCA_964553045.1 uncultured bacterium
CCATCAAGTGACAATCAAAAGATGTTACTCTGACTTATGCAACTAGGTACTAGCTATCCCGAGACGGCTTCAATGGGGGGGCGGCGTCCGCCGCCCCCTTTCCTCTGCGCATCCATGCCCCTGGCCGAACCGCCCGCGGAGCTTGACTTCTCTCCACCTTGGTAGCCTCTTATTCCCATGGCTGGCGACGGGGGAAAACCGATCTTGAAGCTCGCAGTGGCCGCGCCGGCCGCCATGGCTGTCGCCATGCTCTGCGGCTGCAGTGACGGATCCGGGGAGATTCATCTTCGCAACTCCACCGGCAACTTCGTGTTGACGGCTGCCCACCGGCTGGACCCCGCCACCGGCCTGCGCGGCCCCAACATCCTTCACGACCCGCTTCTTCCGGGGAACACCGCCTCCATACCCCACCGCGAGGGAGCGGTTCTGGCCTACGACGAGGCCGGCGACTGCTACAGGCCGGAGCCGCCGGAGGCCCCGGGCGACACCCTCGCGGTCACCCTGGAGTCCCTGACTGCGGGCAACATCCACGCAGGCGGAGGATCCGTGCCGGTACGGCTGGTGAACGGCCTGGATGTCCGCGTCCGCCGGGTTGCCCACAGATCCGAGGCCCTGCGGACCCAGGACTTCCTGGGAAGCGCCACCCTCTGGCCGGCGGAGACACTGACGGTATGGTCCGACTCCGGCCGCGTGGCGTTCTGGGTGAAGGATCAGGCTGGGGCGGTCCTGGCGCCGCCGCCGATCTCCCTGGAGAACAGTCCCGCCTCCCTGGTGGTGGACAGCAACGACATCTTCCGGGGAGACTCCGCAGTCGCCGCCGGCGCCGGCCCCGCCCGCCTTCGGGTGGTCAACCTGCTCCCAGGCGTCGAGCTCTCCGCCCTTCGACTGAGGGCGCTTCTGGATTCGGCCGGGCCCCAGCCATCAAGCGAAGCCGTTATTGAGCTGTCGGCTCCCTTGGACACCATGGAAGCCGCCGTCTTCTCCGCAGCACGGGGAAGGTACTTCCTGGAGACCGTGCTCTCCGACAGCACAGTCATGAGGACCCATCCCTTCACTCTTCGGCGCGACACGTCGCGCATATTCCTTCGCCCCGGACTCCTCGAATTCCCATAGATGCTTGACACCGCCCTTTCGGGAGGGTACGAATCGAGCCGGTTATACAATCCAAGCAGGAGAGGAAGAAAACCATGAAGAGACTCATAGTGACCCTGGCCCTGCTCGCATCGCTTGTGGCGCTGGGCGGCTGCGGAGCCAAGAAGGCCCCGGTGACCATCACCAACGCCCTCGGCGCCTGGGACATACACTACGTGTACATCTCCCCCGCCGACTCCGATGAGTGGGGCGAGGACCTGCTGGGCGAGGACGAGATACTGGAGGACGGCCAGCAGCTCACCACCGAGGTCGAGGTGGGCACCTACGACTTGAGGCTGTTGGACGAGGACCAGGACACCTACACCCGCAACGCCGTGGAGATCACTGAGTCGGGCTACTCCTGGGATGTGACCCTGGCCGACCTGGACTGACCCTTACGCTGTGCCCGGGCCCCGGTCCTGCGGGGCCCATCGCCCATTTTCATTCGGACTGCAAATGTAGACCGGGATGCCGACGGTCATGGTCGGGTTCGGACGCGTCCGCCTCAGCGGATCCCACGGTTGCCTACGATTGTGTCACCCCACGCCGTTCCCGCGTGCTCGCCGGTAGGCAAGCCATCCCAGGCCCGCCAGGAGAAGCTCCGCGCCCAGGGTCATGGCCCTCATTACGCTGGCGCTGGAGACGGCGAGGCCTTCGGAGATGATCGACGGAAGAAGCAGAAAGAGCAGACCTTCCCTGACCCCGAGGCCTCCGGGAGCGAAAACGGCAATGAGCCCGCCCATGCTGGCCAGGTAGTAGGCTCCGGCTGTCGCCGGATAATCGGCTGCGCCTACGCCTGCGGAGACGGAGAGAAGAAGCAGGAACAGAGCGAATCCGTTGAGAAGCCCGGTGATGATGAGGCCCAGGTACACCCGCAGCATGATGGAGTACGGGGGGATGCTCAGATTGATCTGCCTCTTCGCGATGCGCGCATAGAGACGGCAGAAGAACCGCAGTGAGCGAGGATGTATGAGCAGAAGCATGCCAACCACCCCCAGAGCCAGCATCAGAACGCTCCACTGACCCGGGGAGGAATAGGTCACGATGCCGGCTATTCCCAGCGTGCCGGCCGCGGCAAACGACGAACCGTACTCCACGGCGGTCGATGCCACCACCAGTCCCCTGCTGCCCCTGCTGGCCAGCTTCGCCCTGATGAGAACCAGGCCGACCTTGCCCGGGACGTACTTGGCGAGCGTGGAGCCGAAGTAGATGTATGCGGCCCTGCCGGGACCCGCCTCCAGCCCAAACCGCCTGGCGACGTGTATCCAAGTCCAGAATCTGTTCAGATAGCCCAGCACTACGCACAGAAGGGCCGCCAGCATGATGGCCGGGTCGAATGACCATATCGAGCTTCCGATTCTCCCTGCCGTGCGTACGCCGTAGCCGACAACGAAGACCAGTACGGTTGCGAACAGCAGAGCGCCCAACACCCTGCGGATGGCCCTGCCCGCCGGCCTCATCGGAACATCCGGGCCGCTGAGTATCTCATTCAGACCGAATGCTTCCGCCGGTAGCCATACTCCTCCATCAGTGAGGCGCAGGACTCCTCGATCCGTGCCTTCTGGGCATCGTCCAGGGGAACCACTCCCTCTTTGCGGGAGGAGGGATTCACCTTGTGGTCGAGCATCCTGAGCTGCAGCTCGTCGGGGATCTCGGGGCATCCCAGAAAGCGCCTCAGCCTGCCCAGGCTGGCACATTGCACTTCCGGGACGGATCTGAATACGTCCTCGAATCGCAGAAGCAGATACCGTCCCCCGTATTCGCCTATGGTTCGGTTGACGTAGTTCCAACGGGCAGCCAGAACCGCGGCGGGATCGCTTCCGGCCGACCGCGGGAGGTCCAGAGCCTCCAGCCAGTACGGCACATGCCTTGCCGTAAAGCCCTTCAGACCACTCCAGAAGCCGTGTCGCATGTGGGAGACAGCGTAGTCGACCGGATGTCTTACGATATGGACTATTCCAAGGCCGGGAATGTGGGAGCGCAGGGCTGGAGCACAACCGAAGAGGAAGTTGTTGGATTCCACGTATCTCCTTCCCTTCAGACGCCTCCAGATATTCCTTCTGCCAAGGTAGTATGCTCTCCATACAGAGCTCTTCCCCAGCTTTCCCCGCAGATAGAGGTTGGACATGAACTTGAACCTGCGGGACGGACGGGGCTCATGTGCGCATAGGATGCCCTCGCAGGTCCTGTTGAGATAGGTCTCGAAGAACTTGGTGCCGGTACGAGCCGTCGACAGGATCAGCGTCATCTCCCCCGGTACTGCAGAATCCTGCCTGCCGTCCATCCCTGTCCTTTCCGAAGCGTCCTTCTTCGACACCATCGCCAGACAGTCACCGTCAGACGCGCAAAGGGTTCTCTCGATGGCAACCGCTTTCGAATATACTAGGCATGCGGGGCGATCTGAAGCCGCAGCTGAAGCGAAAGGCACACATGCCCGACAGCACGATACACCTGAAGGGTGAGACCTACGAGGTCTACAATACCTCAAACCCCATGATAAGAGCCTTGAACGACCGCTTTCTCAGGGCCGTCTCCAGGGAGCTCAGATCGTTCGGAGCCGACGGGCTCCTGGGTCTCGACCTCGGATGCGGCGAGGGTCACATGCTCTCGGCTCTCAAGGAGGAAGGGTCGATCGGACGCATCGTGGCGGTGGACTTGGATATGGAAAGGCTCACGCACGCGAGCGAATGCTATGCGGTTGCGGACTTCGTGCTCACAGATGCGACGGAACTGCCCTTTCCCGACGGGTCCTTTGACTACGTCTTGGCCGCGGAGATCCTCGAACATCTTCCCCAGGCCGGGAAGGCCATGAGAGAAATCACTCGGGTTTGCAGGAATGGGGCGAGCCTGATCGTCACAGTACCCTTTGAACCCTTCTTTCATCTGGGCAACCTGTTGCGCGGAAAGCACCTTCGAAGAGGAGGCTGGACCCCGGCCCACGTGAATCGGTGGACCAGATCCGAAGCCAGGCGCTTCCTGGAGAGACATGTCGAGGTAATCGGTGAGACAGCCATTGCGACCTTTCCGTGGCTTCTCTACTCGGCCCGAAAGAGCTGAAGCCACCGACTAACACACAAGGGAGTTCTGCCATAGATGCATGACTGGCTTGGAATAGGGCCGCTTCTCTTCTCGCTGGCGAAGGTCCTGCTGGTCCTGGCGTCGTTCCAGGGAATCGGGTACGCCTGCAGGAAGCTGCCCCTCGTCAGATCCAGCTTCGCTGCAATGCCGTCGCTCGTATGCGGCATGGCGGCTCATGCCCTGCTCACCGCGCTGCTGTCGCTTCTCGGTCTGCTGAGTCGGAATCTCCTGCCATTCCTGCTCATTCCGGGGGCCGCCTACTGCGTCTTCCGTCTCGCCCTGCGCGTCGGCAGGCTGCGGGTCTCACTGCCCAGGCCCCATCTCGCATACCTCCTCCTTCTTGCAATGGCGGCATATGCGGTGTCGGTAGACATACTGGACGCCGGACGGCCCGAGATGCGGGAGAGCGACCCGCTGATCACATACGCGGTGCAGCCGGACAGGTGGCTGGACGAGGGCCGCATGTACTTTTTGGACGAGATGGTCGTCTCCGCATATCCCATGCTCGGGGAGATGCTGGCCGTGTGGCCGGCCTCCATGGCCGGCGACATGCTCGACCAGCTCGTTCTCATCCAGGTCTACCAGACCATGCTGATGCTCCTCGCGGTACTCATCTGCCTGAAGATCCTGAGGGTGGATTCACGTCTCTTCTTCACGGTGGTCTTCGCCGTCGCAGCCTGCAACCTGGTCGCGGACCACGCGACAATGGCCAAGATCGACATGACTGCCCTTCTATTCCTGTCGACGGCCCTCTCCATACAGGCCAGAAGGGCTCTTGACTCCGAGAAGGCACCTGACCTCTCCCCCTACCTGGCCTTCGGACTGGCGCTGTCCACCAAGCTCACTGCGGCCCCGGCACTCTTCCCCATGGCCATCCTGCTGGCGATGAACAGGCCCGACAGGAATCCGGGGCGGATCGCCGGAGGGCTGGCTGCGATGCTGGCCTTCCCCGCGGCGTTCGCCATCAGAACCGCATGGCACACCGGCAGCCCATTCTACCCGCATGGAATCGTGGACTTCCTCGTCAGGCCCCACTGGAAGATGCCGGATCTGCATCCCGCCCTGGCCATGCGCCTGGACAGGGCTTCTGCATTTCACACCCAGCCCGGCCTCCTGCGGAACATTCTGACCATGCCCAGAAGCTGGGGACTGGCACTGCTGCTACCGCTGTGCGGCATCTGCGCCCATCTCGTCTCACGAGGCAGGAAGCTCGCCCTCCGGGCCACTGCCGTCATTCTCGGCTACTGGGCTGCAGCCATGCTGTTCTTCTGGCCGCCGTGGTGGGGATACAAGTACACTGTTCTCTTCGTGCCGTTCCTGGCGGCGCTTGGCGGCAGGCTGCTCAGCCGCTTCCGCCGCCTTTCCCTTGCGGTGTCGGGTGTCTCCGTCGCGCTGTTTCTGCTGTTCACCTCCCGGCCGGGATACGACCTGGCCAGCAGGTCCATTCCCCACGGGCCCGATCTGCTGGTGAGCTTCGCATCGGGCAGGTGGATAATCGAAGACTATCCTCCTCTCTACTTCCCGCCCAACGTACCTCTGCAGCTGTGGGCAAGAAGGGGAATCCCGGACACTTCTACCGTCGTGTCCCTGTTCGTACCGACCAGATACTTCTCGGAGCAGAGGACCATCTGCGCCTGGAGGCATCCCCTGACCAGGGACCTCTTCGCAGACAACGGCCTTCGGGAGGAGATCGACATACTGCAGAGAGCGGGCACCGACTACGTGAGCTTCGTCCGAGAGGACCCGATGCCCATGGACATAGAGACCGACCTCAGGATACTCGGTCGTATGGGCACGGGCGACGTCCTGGAGCCTATGGTGGTGATCAACGGCTTCCTGCTGTGCCGCTTCTCGGCTGAGAATTTCGCCGGCTCCACCATGCAGGCCACCCGTGAGCCCATACCGACCGAAGGCTACGGCCACTTCGAGGCGGGCGAGGGCGAGTGCACAGTCCACATATACAACGGCCTGGCCGGACTCGGGCTGGTCTCGCTGGAAGCTGTCTCCGGCGATCTCACGGACTCGCTCGACCTGCTCGGCACGAGGGTGCTCTTCGGAGGGGAAAGCCTTACCTGGCGCGCGCCGGCGGGGGCCTGGTCGCTCCATGCGACTGCCCAGACCGGCGGGCGGTATTCGACAGCTGTCTTTGAGACAGGGCGAGCCGATGAAGATCGGACGCTTGCCATAGGCCTTCGGCATCGGGTCAACGGTCCCAGCGCTGAAGACGTCGAGCTGCCGGGGTCGGCGCTGATCATGAACTGTCTGCCCTCTGCGGACATCGTCTCGGTCAGTGCCGGAGAAAGGGAACTGCTGGGTGACGCAGTCCTCGCTCCGAGCGAATGGGGCGTGATCCAACCGGATTCGGCCGTGGTCATGAAGGCCGTGGACAGCGACGGCTGCTCCTACGCGATCCCTGTCGACGCTCTGGCCGACGAAGAGCCCCTGTGGGCCGTGAGCATCGATGACATGGTCCCCGACTTCAGCCTCTAGGGCTCCCGCCGACCCTTCGCCCGCTCCTCGCAATAGCGTATTCGGCCCCCGATGGTCTCCGCGGGAGCGGTGGGGTCTTCCAGCGCGTCCCTGTAGTATCCCGCTGCAAGCCGATACGCTCCCCTGTGCTGGGCCAGGACGCCCCGGTAGTAGTCGATCCTGCCACCCCAGCCTGTCGGGCTCAGAAGACCCGGGGCAGCCCATAGGAGCAGCGCGACCGCCCCCCAACAGGTCGGCCTGACCGAGGCGTACCCCGATCCGAACCACAGCAGAAGCACACCCAGGCTGACTGCCAGGACGCCAGTACTCCCCAGCAGCCAGAGCGAATGATGGCCGTCGAGCATCATCTCCAGCGCGATGCTCACCTGGGGAAGCGGGACCGGCCGCTCCACCGGATGGACGGGCAGGTGCGGCTCCCCGAAGGTTCCCAGCAAGGCCTGCAGTATCGCGGGCAGGATGAGCATCCATGCGGCGAACGCCCCCTTGGGCGAACCCCTTACGAAACGCGCAAGGCCCACCCCGGCAAACGGAACCACCGGAATCAGGTGCCTCGGGCCGAAGGCCCATCCGCCGGTGGGCATGTAGTAGGACGAGAACAGCAGCAGGTACAGCACGATGCAGGCCGGCAGGGGGTTGCTGCGCAGTACCGACAGCATCCTGTCTCTCCCCCTGAAGAAACCGGCCATCCCCAGGGCGATCCAGGGCATGTAGAACAGCAGGCCCCGTTCCGGCGAGAGGGTAAGAAGATACAGAGACCCCGGATCGGGAAGGGTGAAGCCGAACAGCCCCTCCCCCATCCCGCTGAAGGCCTCGGCGGTCTCCAGGGAGTAACCCATGGTCAGCGGGCTGCTGAAGGCGATCCAGTTGTGGACCAGCTGCGGCAGGAATGCGCAGAGAAGAACGAGGGGGATGCGCGCGATTCGGGTCGGAGACCAGTCCGACCGCCTGCGGTACAGCAGCAGAACTGCGTAGAGGAGCAGCACCGGATACTCGAAGGCCGCCGCCAGCGCTCCCGTGATATCGGCCGCCAGCCATCGCCCGCGTCTCTGAAGGACGTAGGAGGCGAAGATCAGCATGGCTGCGGGAACGTGCCCGTAGAGCAGTGTGGCATAGGGCAGCAGGATGCTCCCCAGGCCGACAGCCGTCACGGGAAGCAGACGGGGAAGCCCATCCCGCTTCAGCAGTCCGCGCAGCAGCAGGAGCAGAAGGATGAGGCTGCCTCCGGCAACCACCCGCTCCGCCAGGTACCGGCCCGCCCCCCCCATGGGAAGGGCACCCGGACTGTCTTCCGCTCCCAGAGCGCGCAGGGGAAGGTAGACGGCCGCAGCGGAGAGCGAGGTCCACACTGCCTTGTCGCAGTAGAAGTGCCCATCTGCCTCCGCGCGGTCATTCGTAAACCGTGAGTAGGGATCAATGCGAAAGGTTCCCCGGGCAACCATCTGTCTCGCCAGAGCCCATCTTGTCATGACGTTGTCATAGGGGTATGGATGGAACACCATGAGCGTGGTCAGACCCGTTGCGATGATGATGCCCGAAAGCGAAAGCTCTCTTGTGCGATTCATTTATTCTCCGGCGTTCACGATGCACGTAGCTCACAGTAAATTCGGACGGATTACCGAATGGCCGGTCTGACCGCCATTGCTAAAGTAGCTCTATTCTGGCTGGCCGTCATGGGCCTGGATGACGTGCTGAGACGCCCATGGCGCGAGAGCCTCTTGACCAGGGCGAGAATTCCCAGATTCTTCCTCGGACTCCTGGGCATGATACTGATCGCCCTCCTGCTCGGAGTTTTCGGCCTGCTGACGCAGTGGCTTCTTGCTTCCATTCTCTTTGTTTTCGCACTCCTCGCCATTCCCGGATGCCTGACCGGGCTTCGGCAGCTGCGAGATACTCTCCGAGACAAGTCCATATGGCCGGAAGCAGCTCTGTGGCTGCTGGTTCTCTTCCTGCTTGCAGGCAACATGCTCCGGGCCCTGCAACCTCACGGTTTCGTTGACCCGTTGATAGTCTATGCAGTCCGTCCCGACAGATGGCTGGCATCCGGGGCTATCGTGCCAATCGCTCAAAGCAAGTTCATCGGATTCCCCTTCGTTGGAGAGCTGCTGGCCCTATGGCCGGCAGCTCTGTCTGCGGGACGGACAGAGCAGCTGGTCCTGCTGCAGCTCTTCCAGTCGAGCATGCTGGCGGCCGCCGCTTTCACTGCCGCCTCACTCATGCGGCTGGATGGAAGACACAGCCCGGTAGCTGCCGCATCCATTCTGGGGCTTCCCATACTCGCATCATGGTCCAGTGTAGCGAAGACCGATATGACGGCTATCTACTTCATGACCGTTGCTCTTTCCCTGCTACTTTTCGATCTTGTGAAGGGCAGGGGGGGCAATGCATCACTGACTGCCTGGGCCGCTTGCGGCATTGCCATGGGGGTGAAATACACCGTTCTTCCTGCGGCAGGAGTCCTGCTTGTCGGGGCGCTGCTCCTCCCCGGGTGGCGGAGGAGAATTGCAGGAGGGCTGGCTGTGGCGGCGGTCGTCCCGGTAGGTTTCGCCCTTCGCAACACGCTGCTTACCGGCAGTCCCCTGTATCCATACCTTACGGGCACTCTCAGCGGAGGCTCAAAATGGGAGCTGGTATACCCGGAGGCCGTGCAGCAGATCAGGCTGAGACCTGGAAGACCCTTCATACCCAGCCTGCTGTCGCTGCTGGCAAGCTGGAGAAGCGCTGGGATTCTCTTTGCGCTGGGGATCTGGGGGCTGTGCGCAAGGGGCCGCCTTCGCGCCGCGGCCGCCATCTCGGTGGTCGTTCTCGCATACGCTCTCACCTGCAGCCTTGTCTTCAACCCGATGCCCTGGGGAGCCAAGTATGCCATACTCATCATACCTGCATTGGCTTGTCTCGGTGCCAGTTGCATGATATGGACAAAGCTGTCGGCCTCCGTGCTTGCTGCCGGGGTGACGGCAGCCATTCTACTCCTCTCCGAAGTCCCGGAGCGGGCGGCCTTGCTGGGCCGTGGGCCGACACTGCTGGAAGACGTATCTTTTCGGGGGTCCGATATTCCGCCTACGCTGGGCCTCCATCGCTGGATAAACGAGAACCTGCCGCCGGACGTCAGACTGCTCTCGCTCTGGAGGCCCGAGCGGTACTTCTGCGACCGTGATATCGTCGTCGCCCAGAACAGCCCGCTAGGCCTCGGACTGTTCTCCCCTCGAACGGGACCCCAGGAGGAGATGGCTATTATGCGCGAGATGTGCATCGACTATGTCTACTTCGCGGCCGCGGACCCGCTGCCCTCCGAGCTTGAGCGGGATCTGGCCATCCTGTCGACAGATGCCCGGAACCGCCTGCTCGTTCCCGTTGTCGAGTACGACGGCTATCTGATATGCAGGCTGAATTACGAGGCAGCCGACGCTGAGAGGGTCCGATGATCCTCCTGCTGTCGGTGATCCTCGCATCCAGTGCTCTGCCCGGGTGGGCCCTCGACCAGATCGAGGTCGGGGCCTTCACCCTGGTCAACAACCTTCCCGAGCACCTGACCCGCATGTACCCGCTTTCGCGCGCCATGACCCTGGCCCCTCGAGGATCCAACCTTCTACAGGATCCCCTGGCTCCGGGGGATACCCTTCTGGTTGCCCCCCCATCGATCGCAGACAGATTCCTTCTGCATGACTCATCGGGCAACTCATACGTAGTGGTGCTGCCCGATGACCTCTACGACGACGGCCTGGTTCACGTGGGCACCTCCAGCATGAGCTTCTCGACGTTTCATGTCGGCGGGGGATCTACGCCGCTTGTGCTGAACAACGGGCTGGAAGGCATTCGAGTGGACAGCGTCTCTCTGGCCGATGGAAACGGCGGCAACCTGCTGCGAAGACACGTCCTGTTCCCCGGCGAGAAGCTCGTCATTTGGGTTCGTCCCGGCACGTATGGTCTTGCTGTGAAGGACCAGTCCGGCGGCGCCATCTCGCTTGACTCGATAATGGTTCCGGACTCCGGAACCGCCGTGGTCGTCTCCGACGCCCACACCCTCCACCTAGGCCGGCGATGGTCCGCGGGAGAGGGCAACGGCCTCATCGAGGTCAAGTGCAACGTGGCCGTCTCTCCCCTGGTAAGCGTGCGCGCAACCCCGCGCTCGCATTCGGGACAGGCGATTGAACTGACGCCGCCGGAGCCGATGCGTGTCCACGACCGGGTTCTGCTCCACCTGGAACCGGGGGTCTACGATATCGAGGCGGTGGATGAAGACGGCGGGGTATACACGGCCTCCGGAGCAGAAGCCCGGGCAGACACTCTACGCTGGTGCGTTACCGATGCCGATCTCGTATTCGACTTCCGCTTTGACTAGAAGAGGAACACTCCGTGACTGACTGGCTCAGTATCGAGGCTCTTCTGGAGGCCCTGGCCCGGGTACTGCTTCTCTGGATGGCGTTCTTCGGCGCCGGTTGCCTTCTGCGAAAACCCGTGTTCTTACGGCGCCACCTCTCCGCCGTACCCCGTACCGTCCTGGGAATGCTGGGAATGGCCGCCCTCGTGCCCCTGCTCTCCCTCGCTGGGCTGCTGAGCAGGTGGCCGTGCGTGGCGGCGCTGCTTGCGCTGGCGGCCTGGGGCTGCCTTGGCGCGGTCGGGGAAAGGGACCGTCTGGGGAAGCTGCGCTTTCCCCGGCCGGTATGGCTTCAGTCCGGCCTTCTCGTTCTGCTGAGCGGCGTTGTTGTGACCAATCTGCTCTACGCCGGCTGGGTCAGCCTTTTCATGGCCGACCCCATGGTGACCTATGCGGTCCAGCCGGTCAGGTGGCTGTCCGCGGGCGGAATGTACTTCCTCGATGAGATGCAGTTCTCCGGATTCCCCCTTCTTGGGGAGATGATATTCATCTGGCCCACGGCATTGTCCGCCGACAGTATCGACCAGCTCCTGCTCCTGCAGGTCTTCAACATGTCCATACTCATTGCGCTTGTGCCCATGGCCTTTCGGATTGTCAGAGCCGGCAGGCGGATGCTGATTCCCACCTGCATCGCGGTGCTTTCCTGCAACCTGCTTCTCATCTGGACCAGGGTGGCAAAGCCCGATGCCCTGGCCCTGATGTTCGTGACGCTGGCACTTTCGATGCTGCTGAGATCCCTTCCCGCGGAAGCCGAGGCGGGCCGGGCAATGCATGATTACTCCCCCTTTCTCCTCATGGGAGCGGCACTTGCAACCAAGCAGACCGCCGCAGTCGCTCTCATTCCATTCGCCGTCCTGACGGGGGCCCTTCTGCGGCGCAGGCGGCTGCGGGCCTCCCTTGTTCCACGATGCCTGCTGGTCATGGGGGCCATTCCCGCGGCCTTTGCTCTGAGGACGATGCTCCACACCGGAAGCCCGTTCTACCACGTAGGGAGGATAGGCGCTTTTCTCAAAGAGGAATGGGTGAAGCCGTCGGTGCCCGCGGTGAATAGGCTGATCAGGGCCAACATGCGCTACAGGACCGCCACGGAGGGCGGCTCCTTCCCGGCAGGCCTCATGCACCTGGTAGCCACCTGGGAGGCCCCGGCGGTAATCCTCGCTGTCGGCAGCGTCTCAGCTGTGGCTCGAAGAAGGGCGGCCAGGTATGCCCCGGTCATTCTGGGCGTTGCGCTGTACGCACTTGCGGCCACGGTGATTTTCTCACCAACATGGTGGGGTGACAAGTACGCCATAATGCTCATTCCCTTCGCCGCCCTTTCGGGGGCGCTGATGGTGGGAAGAAGCAGGCCGGGCTTCCACGCAGCCTGGGTGCTGACTACCCTGTCGGTGGTCTTCTACTTCTCGACGGCACCCTTCTGGCCCCTGGAGAGCGTGTCTCCGAGGTTCCGGGCCGGCCTGGCCGAGAGTTTTCTCAGCCAGCGGTGGGCACTGGCGGGAGAGCCCGTGTACCCGCCCCCGGCGCTGGGGGTGCATATGTGGGCCAACGCACACCTGCCCGAATCCACTGTCCTGGTTTCACTTAATGAGTGGGACAGGCACTTCTCCCACCATCCGGTGGTGGTGGCCACCCGCCACCCCATCGGGATTCGCCTCTACCTGGACAACAGCGCCGGGGAGGAGATGGCAATACTGGAGCGTCTGGGAGCGGAGTACGTGTACTTCCAGCGAAGGCCATCCAGGGGGCTTGTTCCGATTGAGCAGCTTGAGCTCCTGCGTCACATAGGGAGGGGAGCGGCGCTGGAGCCGGTAACCCTTATCGGCGGGACGGTTCTATGCAGGGTGAATTACGATTGGAGCGGCAATGAAGAGGGGGCCGGCGGATAACCGCCGGCCCTGCACTTCCCGTCAGCTAAGTACTACTGCCAGGAGGTGATTCCATCCTCGATGCTTCCGTGGACGCTGGGGTCCCAGCCGCAATCCACCCGGTATGTGGTGGAGTTGGCAGCCGTGTATGTGTATCCGACACTGCCGGTGGGACACTCAAGGTCCGCAGCGTTCTCCATCACGGTGCCGGCGAGATCAGCCGCGTCTCCGAAGGTGTTGTAGACGCCGTAGTACATGGACTCGCCGGTGCCTATTGACCGCATGTTGCTGCGGCAGGATACCTGCTCGGCCTGCTCCTTGACGCTGCCGAACTTGGGGATGGCGATAGCGGCAAGGATGCCGATGATCACGACCACGATCATCAGCTCGATGAGTGTGAATCCCTTCTTCACTTTTCGTCCTCCTTCGTGTTGGGGTGGTCCGAACTTTCCGTCAGTAACAAGTAAAGCAAGATGTTTTCCACGAAATATTCGGGTTCCATATTTCCACCTGGCACCGAGATAGCCCATTCACTGCGATAAGGCGCCACGTCCATCTTTCCGCCGTGTTGCATTCTGCAAGTCATCACAGCTGGCTTTTGCATACTACCAGCTCTTGATTCCGTCAACTATCGAGCCATGCCTTGCCGGCAGGTCAGTGCATGAAACCGTGTAGCTGGTGCCTGTGGTGGACAGGTCGTAGCCTCCTCCGGTCTCGGGGCACTGAAGCGCTCCGGCATTTCCCAGAACCGTTTCCAGCTCCGACCAGTCATCGGTATACGCCCCGTGCTGGCCTCTGTAGATGGACTCCGAGGTGGCGAGAGAGTGCAGGTTCTCGCGGCAGCTTACCGTCCTTGCCTGATCCTGAATCACGGCGAACTTGGGGATGGCGATCGCGGCGAGTATTCCGATCACTACGACTACTATCATCAGCTCTATAAGCGTGAAGCCCCTCATTGTCCGCTCCCCCATTCCAGTCGACTATGGAAGAAGCAAACTACTTGCCGGTCACTGCGTCCGTAAGGAAAGAGCGTTCCGGATTGAGCACCCTGGCGGCATTGACAAGTCTGTTGGAGGCCTCCTCGCGGGAAAGTCCTGCTCCGCCTATGTCTTCAACCCCCGTGCTGAGGTCCATGTCCGGGTTGAAGTGGTTGACCATGTCCTCGAACCAGCCCGAGAAGTTGCCCGTGGAGAGCAGCACGGCGTCGGGCCTTCTGTCCTCGGCGTACTTCAGCTGCCAGCAGCCGTAGAGCAGGTCGTTGTCCGACAGGACGAATACCGCATCCGGCGGGGCTTCGGCCAGGGCGGCCTCCACACGGGGACGCTGGTCTGTCAGCGGGTCTTTGCCGAATGCTCCGGATAGGGCCACCGCGGCGCCCAGCAGCAGCGCTGCAAAGCGCGGCAGGAGCGCGGGAGCGGACATGGCCAGCGCGGCCAGGGTGAACAGGCTCAGGACTCCCGTCTGGGAGGTGCCCGCCGCCATGGGGTTGACCAGCCATACGAAGAGGCACTCCCCTCCGCCAAGGGCCAGCAGCCGCCATACGGGCCGCCTGAAGCGGCGCAGAAGGGCCGCCAGCCCGATGGCCGAAGCGACTCCCAGAGCCGGCCACAGCATCCTCCACAGCCCATTCAGATGGGCCAGGAGGGGACTAATGGCGCCCCGTCCCATGGCCGAGCCGTAGACCTCCCTGTAACCGCCGGCGCTCACCTGCCTCATGAAATGGCCCAAGTCGGAGGGGCTGCCCCAGTCCACAACCGCTCCGGCCGCGGAGTACAGCGGCAGGGCGAGGTAGAGTGACAGACCCAGCGCCACGCCGGCAGCCAGCCGCAGGGGCTTGCTCTCCCGACTCGCGTAGACTGCGGGCAGGAGTATCCCCAGCGGATGTACGGTCAGGGCCAGTCCCGTAAGGTAGCCCATCAGGAGCGACGAGCCCCCTCGCAGCCGCCAGGCCAGGGCGAAGAGGAGGAAGAGGGGGCCGTAGGCGTCCCACAGCAGCAGACGCTCCCGGGTGACGGGCAGCAGGAGGATTCCGACGGCCAGCAGCAGACCGGGAAGGCCCCTGCCGTCCGACAGCAGCCAGAGAGAGGCGGCGGCCATGAGGGCGAAGAGCACACGGAGCCCGCCCTCGCCCAGCAGAATCCAGGAGACGCGGCACAGAAGCGACAGCAATGGCATTCCGGGTGAATGGTTGGTGCCCCCCAGCCTGGCTACGGTGAGGAGCTCCGGGCCATCCTCGACGGGTACGCCCTCCTGGCCCAGGAACCAGGCGAGAATCAGCAGGAGGACGAAGGACAGCAGGCGGAAGGTCGTGCCGTACCGGAGGGAGGCCTCAGCCACCCTCCTCCTCTTTCCCGTACCTGTCCAGGCGTCTGTGAAGGGTGCTCTCGTCTATGCCCAGGATCTCGGCCGCGCGCTTCTTCTGGCCGTCGGCGCGGTGCTCGAGGATGTAGTAGGTGTAGGCCTTCTCTATCTCCCTCAGGGTGGGCTGCGCGCCGGCGAAGATGGAAGCGGCCGGTTCGGCATCGGTCTGTGCGGTCTTGCTTCGGGAGTCGATCAGCTCCGGCAGCTGGCCGGCCTCTATGACGTCTCCGGAGGTCATCACGCAGAGCCTCTCCACCAGGTTCTCCAGCTCCCGGACGTTCCCCGGCCAGGAATGCTCCCTCAGCTTCTGCATGGCGTCCTCGCCCAGCTGCTTCATGGGCATGCCGTGCCGCGAGCAGTTCTCCCGCATGAACTTCTCCACCAGCAGCGGTATGTCCTCCGGACGCTCGCGAAGGGCGGGCACGTGGATGGGAATGACGTTCAGACGATAGAAGAGATCGGCCCTGAACTCGCCCCCGTCCACATGGCTGCGGAGGTTTCGGTTGGTGGCCGCCACCAGCCTTATGTCGAAGCGCTGGTAATCGGTGCCCCCCACCGGAAGCACCTGCCTCTCCTGCAGGGCCCGCAGCAGCTTCACCTGAAGCTCCCCGGGAAGCTCGCTGACCTCGTCGAGGAAGAAGGTCCCTCCCGAGGCGGCCACCAGGAGGCCCTCCTTGTCGCGGTGGGCTCCGGTGAAGGAACCCTTCACGTGCCCGAAGAGCTCGCTCTCCAGAAGGCTGCGGCTGAGGCTTCCGCAGTTGACGCCCAGGAAGGGGCCGTCGGAGCGGCTGCTGTTGTAGTGGAGGGCCTTGGCGACCAGCTCCTTGCCGGTTCCGCTCTCGCCGGTGATGAGCACGGTGCTCTTCTTGTCGGCCACCTTCCGCACCTGCTCCAGCACCTGCATCAGGGCCTCCGACTTGCCGGTAATGGCCCTGAAGTCGTAGTCGTGCTTCACCTGCTTCCTGAGCTCGCGGTTCTCGCGCTCCATCCTCCTCTGCCTGAGCGCCTTCTCCATGGAGAGGTTGAGCTGCTCCACCTCGAAGGGCTTCAGCAGGTAGTCGCTGGCGCCCTCCCTTATCGCCCCCACCGCGGTATCCACGCTGGAGTAGGCGGTCATGAAGATACCGATCAGCTCCTCTTGCCTCTTCTTCATGTGACCGAACAGCTCGATCCCGCTCATCTGGGGCATCTTGATGTCGCTGAGCAGGACGTCCGGAGGGGATTCCCCTGCTGCCCGCAGCGCTCTGCGGGCGTTGGAGAAACAGCTCACCTCGTAGCCCTTCTGCTTCAGAAGCACGCTGAGCCACTCCAGCATAGACTGCTCGTCGTCCACCACGAATACGCTAACCGCCATCGGATGCCGCCTTTTCCGCCTTTCCGCCCCGGTCACAACTGCACCCCGGCAGGGACACCTTGACCAGCGCCCCTCCCAGCGTGCTCGCATCGAATAGAATACTCCCACCGTGGTCCTCGGCAACCTTGCCGGCCACGTACAGGCCCAGCCCGGTCCCCTCCCGCTTCGTGGTGACGAAGGGCCTCGAGATGCTTTCGTCCAGCCCCTCGGGAAAGCCCGGCCCGTTGTCCTCCACGGTTATCTCGGCCGACCCCCTGTTGGGATTGTAGCCCAGACCCACCGCGATGGCGCGCTCCTCCTGGCCCTCGGTGGCCTCCGAGGCGTTTCGCAGCAGGTTCTGCATCATCTGCATCAGCCTCGGCGCGCTGCCCCTGATGGAGAGGCCGTCCCGCAGGCTCTGCGTGATATCGATGTCCGCCAGGATTCCGGTACGGCCCTCCTCGATCACCTTCTCGATGAGGGGCTTGGGGTCCAGGGCTTCGTGGCTGGAGGAGCTGCTGCGGCGGGAGAGCTGCAGGTAGCTCTCGATGGTCTCGGATATGCGCCGGGCCTGGTCCACTATCAGCCTGCTCATCCTCTCGGACCCCTCCGGGTCCAGGCTTCCCCTGGAGAGGACCTGGGCGGCACCGCTCATGGAGGCCAGGGGGTTACGTATCTCGTGGGCCATCGTCGAGGCCAGCCGGCCCACCACGGCCAGCTTCTCCCGCTCCTCCATGCGGCTTCTGAGATTCCGCAGCTCGGTGACGTCGGTGAGCACGGCCATGGCGCCCGCCTTCTGGCCCTCCTCGCTGACGAAGCGCCCCATCCTGCACTCCACTATCCTGTCCTCCAGGACCAGGTCTATGTTCTCGGGGAAGTGGCCGCCCCTCAGGTAATCCATGAGCAGGCCGTACACCCTTGTGTCCCGGAGGCCTTCGTTCTCACCGCCCTTCTCTATGCCCAGCATCTCCCGGCAGGACCGGTTGATGCTGACCAGCTCGCCGTCGTTGTCGACCACGAGAACGCCGTCCTCCAGGCTCTCCAGCACCTCCATCGACCGCTCACGCGTCTCCTGAAGGGCCCTCAGGAGCTGCTGGAGCCTTCCCGTCTCCATCGTCAGGTGCTGCGAGAGATACCCCGAGACCAGTCCTATGGAGGCCATGATGAGGCCGTCCAGGAAGCTTTTCAGCAGAACGTACTCGGTGGAGAGCTGCAACATGCCCGACCGGCCCAGGAATGCCAGCATTCCGCCCGTGTACTCGGGAGGTGAGCCCGAGAGCGTCACCAGCCCGGAAGTGACCAGCACCAGCGTGTTCAGCCCGGCCATCGTTGCACCGCCGGCCAGTCCCAGGTAGAGTCCGGCCACCGCCGCATGGAGGTAGAAGAAGACCACGAAAGGCCCCTCGATGCCGCCTGCGTAATGGACAAGCAGGCCCAGCATAAGGGCGTCAAGCCCGATCGTAATCCAGTATGGCCAGTTTGGACGGGACCTTTCCCGCAGTAGTAGCCATGCCGCGAAGGCGCTCAGAACCGTGCAGGCGGCTATGGCAATGAAGATGGTTCCTGCAATACCCTCGCCCAGGAAGACTATGCCCAGCACGGCAAGGGAGCCCAGTACTACGAGACGCCCCACCTGAAGCCAGATGAGGCGCCTCTGTCCGGATCTCATGTCGTCTGGTGCCGCAGTCTCGCTAGGCCGCTCCAACCTGCCCGATCAGGTCGAATATGGGCAGGTACATGGCTATGACTATGCCGCCGACTATGCCGCCCAATATGACGATCATCAAAGGCTCGATGGTGGAGGTGAGTCCGGCCACCGCCGTGTCGACCTCCTCCTCGTAGAAGTCGGCCACCTTGGTGAGCATGTCGTCCAGGCCGCCGGTCTCCTCGCCCACGGCGATCATCTGGGTCACCATGGTGGGGAATACCCCGGAGGCCTCCAGGGGGCCGGAGATGTTCTCTCCGCCCGATATGCTCTGCCGGGCGTCCATTATCGCCTCGGCCACCACCGCGTTGCCCGCGGTCTTGGAGGTGATTGCCAGGCCGTCCAGTATGGCGACACCGCTGGATACCAGCGTACCCAGCGTCCTGGTGAACCTGGCGATGGACATCTTACGCACCAGATTCCCGAAGATGGGCATCTTCAGCTTGATGGTGTCTATCACCTTCTGACCGTTCTTGGTCTTGTAGTACATGTTGTAGAGAACGATCAGCCCGACGATGCCCAGGATGATGAAGAGGATGTTACCCTGCGTGAACTCCGACAGGCCCACCACGAACTGAGTGGGGCCCGGTAGCTCGCCGCCCATTTCGGCGAACATCTGCTGGAAGATGGGAATGACGAACAGCAGCAGGGCCGCCAGCACGAGCAGGACCACGATCAGAACCACCACGGGGTAGATCATGGCGCTCTTGATCTTGCCCCGGAGCTGCGCCGACTTCTCGAGGTGGTTTGAGAGGCGCTCCAGGATGGTGTCGAGGATTCCGCCCTGCTCTCCGGCGGCCACCATATTGACGTACAGGTCGCTGAAGATGTTGGCGTGCTTGCCCATGGCATCGGCCAGGGTGCCGCCCTTCTCCACCTCCTGGGTGACGTCGTGTATGATGTTGGAGAAGGTCTGGTTTGTCTGTTGGCGGCCCAGGATCTGAAGGCAGTTAACCAGGGGCAGCCCTGCGTTGATCATGGTGGCGAACTGCCTGGTGAACCTGGCCAGGTCGGTGTCCTTTATGCCCGCGCCGAACTTGCCCAGGGAGCTGAGGTCGAATCCCCTGCCCTTGAGCTTCTCGATGGTGACGCCGCGGCGCTCCAGCAGCTCGCGGGCCTCACGCTTGTTCTTGGCGGTGATCCTGCCCGAGAGCGTACGGTTCTGAACGTTTGTTCCCGTCCACGCGAATTCCGGCATATCAACCCCCCGTTACAGTACGTCCCGGCCCGTGACCATCATCTGCTCCAGCTCCACCGGATCCGGAGCCCGATCCAGGGCTACCTCTTTGGTAATCTCTCTTTTGGCGTAGAGATTGTAAAGAGCCTGGTTCATGGTCTGCATTCCGAATTTGTGCCCCGACTGCATCATGCCGTAGATCTGGTGGAGCTTGTCCTCGCGAATTGCGGCCCGAATGGCTGGAGTGCAGGCCAGCGTCTCGGCCGACAGAACCCTTCCCGTGCCCCTGGCCCTGGGGACCAGCGTCTGCGTGAGCACACCGATGAGCACGAAGGAGAGCTGGCTTCGAACCTGGTCCTGCTGCTCTGCGGGAAAGGTGTCTATGATGCGGTTGATGGACTCGTAGGTGGAGTTGGTGTGCAGCGTGGCCAGCGTGAGGTGACCGGTCTCGGCTATGTTCAGAGCCGTCATCATGGTCTCCTGGTCGCGCATCTCACCTATGAGCACCACGTCGGGGTCCTGCCTGAGCACGTATCGCAGGGCCTTGCCGAATCCGCCGGTGTCCTCGCCCAGCTCGCGCTGGTTGACTATTCCCTTGTCGTGATGGTGCACGTACTCGATCGGATCCTCGATTGTGATTATGTGGACCCGTCGAGTGGCATTGACCTTGCGGATGATGGAGGCCAGCGTGGTGGATTTGCCGCATCCGGTGGGCCCCGTGACCAGGATGAGGCCCTGCCGCTTGCTGGCCATCTTCTTGACCACCGGGGGCAGGCCCAGCTCGTCGAAGCCCAGAATCTCGTAGGGAATGGTCCTTATGGCCGCCGCCACGCACCCCCGCTGGAGGAACACGTTTCCGCGGAAGCGTGACAGCCCCTTGATTCCGAAGGCGAAGTCCAGCTCCTTGTCCTGTTCGAATCGCTTCTTCTGATCGTCCTTGAGAATGCTGTAGACCAGGTCCTGGGTCTCCTGCGGAGTGAGGGGATCGTACTCCATCCTCTGCAGCTCACCGTCGATTCTTATGGTTGGCGGCGCTCCCACTGTGAGGTGGAGGTCGGTGGCCCTTCTCTCCATCATCTCCCTCAGCAGCGTCTTTATGTTCATATCGTCCCCGTTCTAACCGGCCTGGGTGCCTTCTCCACTACCCTTCTTCTTCTTCTTATTCCGCTGAACGGCACGGTACTTCCTGGCCGCCAGCCTGACCTCCTCCTCGTCCTCTGCGGTGACCCTGGTTACCTCCTCCAGGGTGGTTATGCCGTTCTTGAGCTTCTCCACCGCGTCCATTCGCAGCGTACGCATCCCCCGTTCGACCGCCATCTCCCTCAGTTTTCCCGCGGGGGCCCTGTCTATTATCGCCTGTTTTATGTCACGGTCAATCGAAAGTACCTCGTATAGACCAATTCGGCCCTTGTATCCGCTGCCCGCGCACCTCTTGCATCCCATACCCTTGTAGGTGGTGACCTTTCGCAGCTGACGGGGATCTATGCCGGCGGCCTCCAGTTCGGCGTCCTTGTACTGGTGCTCCTCGCGACAGTACTTGCACACCCGGCGCACCAGCCTCTGGGCCATGATGGTCCGAATGGAGGAGGCCACGAGGAAGGGCTTTATGCCGATGTCCACCAGCCTGTTTATGGTGCTGGGCGCATCGTTGGTGTGTATGGTGGAGAAGACCAGGTGACCGGTCAGCGATGCCTTCACGGCTATGCTGGCCGTCTCCAGGTCCCTTATCTCCCCCACCATGATGACGTTCGGGTCCTGCCTGAGTATGGCCCGCAGGGCCTTTGCGAAATCGTAGCCCTTGCTGGTGTCCACCTGGGTCTGGGTGATCCCGTCGATGTTGTACTCCACGGGGTCTTCGGCCGTGTGGATATTGACCTTCGGGGTGTTCAGGCCGCTGAGCGCCGAGTAGAGCGTCGTCGTCTTGCCGCTGCCGGTGGGTCCTGTAACGAGTACTATGCCGTATGGCGACCTGACGCCCTTCATGAACTCCCCCAGGGCGTCCTCGGGGAAGCCCAGCTGTCGAAGGTCGAACTCCAGGTTGCCCCGGTCCAGTATTCGCAGGACGATCTTCTCCCCGTTCACCGTGGGCACAGCGTTCACCCTGAAGTCTATGGTCCTGTTCTGAATGTTGGCCTTTATGCGACCGTCCTGGGTCTTTCTGCGCTCGGCTATATTCATCTTGGCCAGTATCTTGAGGCGGCTCAGAATGGGGCCCTGGACCTGCTTGGGCAGCTTGGCCACCTCCTGGCAGGTACCGTCGCGGCGATAGCGGATACGGACGAACTTCTCGTAGGGCTCCACATGGATGTCGCTGACCTCGGTAACCACCGCCCGGCCGATCATCTCCCGGACGAACTTCACCACCGGTTCGTTCTCGTCTACGGTGGTGTACTCCTCATCCATGTCCGCGTCCTCTTCGTCGGCGATCTCGAGGCTGTCGACCTCCTCCAGGTCGTCCTCCTCATCGTCGTACTCGTCGAGCTGCTCCTCCACGGTAACGAGGTCGTCCACCTTGCCGTAGAGCTCGTCGAGGCCCCTGCGGATGGCGGAGGGGGCGGAAGCAAAGGGTATTACCTCTTTGCCGATGGAGAACTTCAGCTCGTCCAACGCGTAGAGGTTGCCGGGGTTGGCCATGGCCACGTGGAAGCCGCCGGGTGTGTCCTCTACCGGTATGATTATGAAGCGGCGGGCCATGTCCTCGGGGAGCTTCTGCGCCATCTCCTGGGGTATGTCCTTCTCGTTGAGGTAGATGGGCTCCACGCTGTAGATGGAGGCCATGAACTCGGTCACCAGCTCTTCGGGGACCTTGCCGGTGGCCACGAGTATCTCGGCCAGCTCGGTCTCTCCGGGTCCGTACTCCTCGGTGATCTCCTCGATGTCCTCCTGGGTGACGATGCCGGCCTCTATCAGCATCATCGCCAGCCTGTTCAGCAAGGTCCGGTCCTTCCCGCTATATGTTGGCCACCGTCTCGCGGACCACTTCCTCGAATGTGGTGAGCCCCCTCTCGAGCTTCCTCAGGGCGCTCTCACGGAGGTTGACCATGCCCTTCTTCATTGCCGCTTCCTCTATCTGGATGCTGTTGGCGTCGGTCTCGATGAGGCCCCTCAGTTCCTCGTCTATGGGCATGACCTCGAATATACCGATCCGACCCCTGTAGCCCGTGTTGTTGCACGCCGGGCAGCCCGTTCCCTCGTAGAAGGTGACCCCTTCCAGACGCTCGGGGGGTATTTCCGCCTCCTCCATCGCGTCTGCGGAGACCTCCACCGGCATCTTGCATTCCGGACATATCTTCCGGATCAGCCTCTGCGAGGCCACGCAGGCCAGCGAGGTGCTGAGCATGTAGGGCTCGGTTCCGATGTCCACCAGCCGGTTGATGGTGCTGGGCGCGTCGTTGGTATGCGTCGTGGACAGGACAAGGTGACCGGTAAGCGCGGCCCTGATTGCTATCTCGCTGGTTTCCTGGTCGCGTATCTCGCCCACCATGATGATGTCGGGGTCCTGCCTGAGGTAGGCGCGAAGGGCGTTTGCGAACGTCAGGCCTACCTCGGGGTTCATCTGGACCTGGTTTACCCCCTTGAGGTTGTACTCCACCGGGTTTTCGGCGGTCATGATGTTCACCCCCACGTCGTTAAGCTCGGTGAGGGCCGAATACAGCGTGGTGGTCTTGCCCGAACCGCTGGGACCGGTGACCAGCACGATACCGAACGGGCGGTGGATGCCCTTACGGAATACCCGCAGGCTCTCGTCCTCGAAACCCAGGCCGTCGAGATCCAGTATCACCTGGGAGCGGTCGAGCAGCCGGATCTCCACCTTCTCTCCGAATACAGTGGGTAGAGTGGAGAGGCGCAAATCGACGAACCTGTCGCCCACCCGAACCTTCTGCCGGCCGTCCATCGGCAGGTGCTTCTCCGCTATGTTCATCTTGCCCAGAATTTTGAGTCGACTGACAATTGCCTGACGGTACTTGCGACTGGGCCTCATAACCTCGTGAAGGACACCGTCGATGCGGAATCGTATTCGAACGTACTTCTCGAAGGGCTCGAAATGTATGTCGCTGGCCCTCTTGCGGACGGCGTCGGCGATGACGCTGTTCACCAGCTTCACGACGGGGGAGTCGGCCACGTCGATGTCCAGCTCCTCCTCGTCCAGATCCTCCTCCTCATCCTCCTCTACTATCATGGACTCGAAGACCTCGTCGCCCACCAGAAGGTCGTCCTCCGCCTCCTGTTGCAGCGGAAGCTTGTCGTCGGCCTCCTCCAGTGCGGTGTCCTCGTCGTGCCGGTCCATGATCTTGTTGGACTTGTCGACCGAGACTATGGCCTCCCCCTCGGGGTAGTACTTGCGAAGGGCACGCAGCACCATGCTGGAAGCGCAGATGTGGCTCTCTATCTCCATACCGAGAGTAAACCGCAGGTCGTCGATGGCGTACAGGTTGTCAGGGTCGGTCATGGCCACCACCAGGGTCTTGCCGACCTTCTGTATGGGCACCACCTCGTAGCGGCGCCCGATGTCGGCCGGTATCAGGTCTATGACGTCCGGCGGTATATCAACCTCGTCGAGGTTCACGCTCTCGATGCGGTGCTGCCTCGCAAGGTAGCTGTTCAGCTCCTCCTCCGATATGGCCTGCATCTTCACCAGGTTGTAGCCCAGGCGCCCGCCATCGTCGCGCTGCTGCTTCAGTGCCTGCTCGAGCTGTTCACGGGTGATCAGACCCGAGTTCAGAAGCATCTGTCCGAGCTTCATTTGTCCGGACGAACCTCTCAGCTGGGGTTTGCGCTTTGAAGCTATGCGCTGTGATCTGCTCTATCGATGGATAAGATTGGCCAAAAGGTATTGCGCTGTCAATAAGTCGAAATGCCCGCTGAGGGGGCTTGACAAGCCTAGAAGTTGATATTCACCCAAACGTTCATGCCCACGTCCCTCTGATCGTACAGGGAGTTCACCTTATCCTTCTTCCATCCATATATTCCGGTAAGGCCTGCCGTTACGGAGCCGAAATCGTAGTTTACCGCCGGCTCCAGGCGCCACTCCAGCTTGTCCGACTGGACCTGGTCGCCGGAGGCCAGCCCCAGCACCTCGCTCCTGGAGGTGGAGCGGCTGAAGGACAGGCTGGTGGTCAGGTCGCTGCGAAAGCTCACCCGCAGACGATCCAGAAGCGGCAGGGGAATGGCCAGCCCCCCGGGGGCGCTGAAGGCGTACTGCAGCTTCAGCTGAGCGCTGTTGCTGGCGCTCCGGGTTCTCGCTTGGGCGCCGGTGTAGTTGCGGCTGAGGGATACTGAGTTGTTGTCAGTGAGGGTCAGCTGGACGTCGTTCTGCAGTGTGGCGCTGAAGCTGAGAAGGGGCGACCAGCTGGTGGTCTCGGTCTTGGTGGTGGGCACGTACTCCCCCAGCTCGAAGCGGCCGGACCTGTTGACCCTGAACTGGTAGCTGGTGTTCAGGCTGCCGGTCTTAAAGAGCTCGGCGAAGGGCCGGAAGCGCTCCAGGCCGGAGAGGGAGACTCGAACCGAGGGCCAGGTGGTCGTCTCCTGCCTGTTCCAGTAGCCCGAGTAGTAGCTGCGGCTGTCCGTGTTGCTGTACTCCAGCCTTACCGACATCGTGGAGATCGGTCTGACACCTCCGGAGACTGACAGGTTGTCGCTCTTCGACCGCTGGTACGCCTCCCTGTCCTCCAGCTCGGTGACCAGACCGAACTGGTACTCCAGGTCCGGAAGGCTGTCGGCATCCCTGTACTGGCTTCCCAGGGTCCGGCTCACGGTTATCTGGGGGTCGGTGAGCTTGCCCGAGAGCTCCTCCAGCCTGATAAGCAGCCATCGGGGGCTTCCGGGCTCTGCGTCCTCGTCCCGTCGCTCGTCTCGAAGCCTGGCCAGCGACCTTATGGTGTGGACCAGCCCGACCCGCAGGTTCAGGCGCCTGGTCGTGGAAAGAGAGAAGTCGTACAGGCCCAGGCTGTCCTCTCCCGATGCTGTCTGGGGGGACGGCCTGGAGCTTCCGTACTGCGCGTCGAAGCTCACCCTGGGTCGAAGAAAGTCCAGCAGGTTCACATCCTGCGCCACGCTGGCGGACTGGCTTCGGCCCACCTCGCGTCCCACGTTGAAGGGCATGCCCTCGCTCCACGGGTAGAGCAGGTCCCTGTCCACGGTGAGGGAGTAGTTGGTGGTCTGCCCCTGCCACAGCCGGAAGCCCACGGAGCCGGTGGCCCGGAGGTCCCTCTTGTAGTTGAACCTGGTCTGCACCGTGTCGTCCGATATCGACTCCCAGCGCACGCCCCAGCCGTTGGTCCTCTCCACCGACCAGCCCACCGTGGTGGGCCGCAGCCTGAGGTCACCCAGCACCGGCAGCCTCAACAGACGCATTCGGCCCGGAGTAAGGCTGTAGCCGATCTTGTACCTGCTGGAGGTGGAGGAGTCGGTGTACGAGGGTGAGAACTTTCTGCTGCGTCCGTAGTTGTGCTGCAGGCTGAAGGCGTCCACCAGGTACCGCATCAGCACCCGGTCGGACCTGCCCGTACGGCGGAGGCTGATGCTCGTGTTCAGGCTGTTCTGCTCGGTCCTTCTCGCCCAGGACTCCTCGGGAGTCAGACGAATGTCGGAGTTGGGCTGGAATACAGGCTCGGTGATCTTCCGGCCCAGTGCGATGTTCAAGGGCATGGACAGCGACCACAGGGGAGGCGTGAAGCGGTCGAGATTGAGGGTGGCGCTGCCGGTGAGGTCGGTGGACCCGTAGCCCCGGCCGCTGGTCTGGCCCAGGCCGTGGAAGTGGGCCCCCATCTTCCGGTAGTCACCGTCCAGCAGCAGGAGGTCGGCGAACTCCAGCTGGCTGCTCACCCTGTGGGCGAAGCCGGTCTCGCTGTAGGGCCGGCGGAGGGTGATGTCGTTCAGCCAGACCTCCGTGCTCAGGGCCTGGGAGGTGTTGTTGCGGACGCCGGCGGACAGCTCCAGCACGCTGGCGAAGTTCGGCCTGCCCCTCACGGCCAGGTCGCCCTCCCGCAGGTAGTCCTGGTCCTCCATTCCATCCAGGACCTCCTTGAGGTCGGTGAGGTCGTCGATGTCCACCTCCACCACCTGCCAGCCCTGCTGCAGCCCCACGTTTACCTCGTAGTAGTTGAGGCTGTCGGTGCCCAGTCGAAGGAAGAACTCCCCGGAGCCTCCGGACTCCCCGTGCACCAGAAACCTGTAGCCGCTGTAGCCGGTGTAGTCCTCTGCGCTGTAGTAGACCTGGGTGGCCCTGCCCTCGTGCCCGGGCTGGATCGATACAGCCTCCAGCTGCAGGGACTGCTCCAGCTTCTCGTTGCCCTGCTCGTCCTCTCCGGGGTCTATTCCCGGCGGCGGGTCGGCTATGTAGTCGGGGTTCTCCTTGTTGTTCACCGTGGACACCAGCAGCTGCTCGAAGGGCAGCACCTGGGGGGAGGGGTACTCCTGCGCGAATACGCCCCTCTGCTCCCACCGGTTGCCCACCACGCTCATCTCGTACAGCTCCAGGGTGTCTGCGGCGGTGAATCCCTCCACCCAGATCCGGGCGAAGGAGACCTTCTCCCAGGTGGGCGTACCGCTCACCTGGTCGGGGACGGATATCAGGGTGCTGTCGCCCAGGGGTATCTCCACCAGCCTCCACCCGGTCTCCAGGTTCTCCGATACGATGTACTCCGGGTCGTCGTAGGGTATTCGAATCCGGAAGTAGAGGTCGGAAGTGTCCAGGCTGCCGTTGCTGTTGAGGTCCTCGGAATCCAGGTGGTTGTTCCGTTCGTTGCGGTTGATGTTCTGGTGCGGGTAGCTGGCGCTTCCGTAGTCGTCCTGGTTGGGGTCGGGGTTGTCGTCCTCGTCGTAGCCCGGCTCCTCTTCGCTCATCAGGTTGTCCAGTCCGGTGTCCTTCTCCGCGGTGTAGTTGCCGTTGCCCTCGGTGTCCTCGGTGTCCAGCTGGCCGTTGGCCCGTCGGACCAGCTCTCCCCCCACCCGCTCCAGCCATACGGCGTCCTCGCTTATGCTCTGGCCCAGGTCCAGGTATATGTCGGGGCTTCCGGCCTCGTCCGGAGGACGTATGTAGAGGCGAATGCGGGTTTTCCTGGTCATGTCCAGGCCGTACTTGTCGATGCAGCGCATCACACCGCCCCAGGAGGCGGAGGGATTGGACTCGTCGGGGGTGAAGACTATGTCCAGAACCGAGGAGGCCCGGTCGTCGGCGTCCTCCTCGGAGAGGTTGGGCACTATGTCGCCCCGCTCCCAGGCGAAGCCCACGTCTGCGCGATTGTACCACTTCACCTCGCCCGCCGGGAAGAGCATGCCCCCGATGTCCCGGGGGCTGCTGGACAGCGACCAGGCCATCCTGCTCTGCCCCACCGGCACGCTGGACTCGGTGCCCTCCATGTCGTCTATGTAGGCCTTGCCGTCCACGTTGGGATTGGGGAAGCTTGCGGCCACCTCGCCGGAGAGCACCATCCTGCTCTCCGCCTCGGTGTTCACCAGCGGGACCGCGTTGGCCACGTCCGTCAGAAGCTCGGGGCGGACCTCGAAATGGGCGTCCACGTCCGCCACGAAGGTTCTGCTGGACTCCTCCCCCACCCGGGGCCTGTCCTCGGGCGTGCTCACGTTCTCGAACATCATCGTGGCCCCTACCCAGGAGTGCCGGCCCAGGCCGTAGACGGCCCTGGTGCCGAAGAGCAGCTTCTGCTGGGCGGCCAGGAAGGGCAGATACTCGTAGCGGACCCGCAGCTCGTAGGCCGGGTCCTGGGCCTTCTCGGCCGCCTCCCCCATAAGTGACAGCATGCCTATCTCGTAGATGATGGTGTAGTCCACGTCCTTCTGCAGGACGATGGTCTCACCTGCGGCCGAAACCAGCTTCACATCCTCGCTGCCGGGGACGATCCCCAGCTGCCCCAGGGAGTAGGTGGTGGAAGCCGCCCGGTACTCCACCGATATGAAGTACTTGCTGTCGGTGGTCTGGGGGTTCCTCTTCTCGTAGACCTCCGGATTGCGGTGCTCCAGCACCGGACTGTCGAAAGGCCGGGGGTCGGGGAAAACCAGGAATCCGTTGTCCCAGTCCACCGCCTGCTCCTCGTCGGCCACGCTTCCGTCGCCGTTGGTGTCCAGGCCCAGCAGCTCGATGAAGGTGCTCTCCCCCTGTGTGGGGGTGGGGTCCTCCCCCGAGCGCTTCCTGTAGATGGCGCACTCGAAGCTCTCCTGGACTATGTTATTGGCGCCCAGGAAGTAGCGGTTTCTCAGCTCGTAGAACCAGGTGGGGTCGCTCACCGTCCGCTGCGAGTTCTTCAGGAGCTTGAGGTCGTACGGGCCGCCCGCCGGCACCGACCCCACGGTGTCTCCGGCCGCCGTGACGTACCACACGGCGATCCGGTAGTACTCGGGCACCGGGCTGATGAACCGTATGTACGAGGAGTCCTCCAGGACGAAATCCTCCTGCTGGCCGATCAGGAGCTCGTCCCAGGCGCACTCGTAGTCGAAGGTGCTGTCCTCCAGGAAGGCGGTTCCCTCCACCGCCCCGGTCTCGGCGTTGTTGGTGCCGTCGAGGTCGTCCTGGAAGACGCGTATGCTCACTATCTCCGGCTGCTGGGCGGTGTCGGGCTCGGTTACGAAGAAGTAGTTCTGCGCCGGACTTATGTCCATGATGGTGTCGGTGTACATGCTGGCCTGGCCCACGAACTCGGCTGACTCGGTTGAGCTGGCCTCCTTGCTGCCTATGGTGGTTATCTCCACCGGGCCCACCTGGGCCTCCACCTTGGCGCCGAAGAGGCCCTTGTGGGGAATGCTGTAGGAGACGAACTCGGGGCCGGTTATCGACAGGCTCACGTCGCCCAGCTCCACGCTCTGCACGACCTCGTCCTCGTAACCGTTGTAGGAGATCATCAGCGTGTTCTCCGGCTGCAGGTCGCGCTCGCTGTCGTGGTCCACGCTGACGTTTATCTTCTCTCCGATCGTGCCATCCAGCTTTATCTGCAGCTCCTGCTCCATCTTCAGGTCGGGGAACAGCGACTGGCTCTCCCCCTCCTGCGTGGGCCGGTTGGGCTGGTAGTGGGTGATGCCGGAGAGGGTGATCTTCTGGTGGCCGCTTATGTTCAGCTGGCCGCCCTCCCCTATGGCCCGCTCCACCGCGTCCGGCATGTTCAGCGGCAGGTATATGGTGGGGAGGAGGGCACCCTCCTCCCTGGCCCTTCGAATGTAGCCAGCGGCGTTGGTCCGCCTCCAGACGGACCTGAGGCTCCAGCCGATCTGCCGGTCGGTCAGGCTGGAGAGCCGCCCCGCCATGGCCGGAGATATGGGCACTCCGCGGTAGTGGAGCCTCCAGGTGAGAAGACCGTCCAGCACGGAGCTGCGCAGCCGCACCGTCCTGCCAGGTTCTGCGTAGACGGCTCGAACCTCCTCCTCCAGAACCCGGTAGGGATAGTCCGGAAGAAGCATCGGCGGGTCCACGCCGTAACCGGCAAGGGAAACGGCGGCCAGCAGGAGCACTGTCGGCAGGTATAGAGCTTGTATCTTCACGTAAATTCTATATCCTCCCGGCGGGCGGCAGTTCCCCTGCGACATGGCGCGGGGCAGTGGTTATGTATTGCCCAGCCTCCGCGGCGGCGGAGACTGGCTGAACAGCTGGCCATCGGATCGGAGTCACTATCATGGTTCCAAAGCGGTATTTCTGCAATATGACCGCACCGCCCCGGGTCCACGGGAGGGGACGGGACGGAAACCGTTGAAGAAGCTGCACCTGTACGTCGCCCGGGAGTTCGTGGCACCCTTCCTGCTCGCCATCAGCGTCTTCACCTTCGTGATGCTCCTGGACAAGCTGCTGGACCTGCTGGAGATGATAGTGAGCAAGGGCGTGCCCCTGCGCACGGTGGCGGAGGTCTTCGTGCTCCTTCTGCCCTCCATGATCGCCGTGGTGATACCGATGGGGGTGCTGGCCGGTGTGCTCATGGCCGTGGGCCGCCTCTCCGGGGACCTGGAGATAACGGCCATGAAGGCTTCGGGCGTGTCCATATTCACCCCCATGGCTCCGCTGCTGGTGATCGCGACTCTGCTGGCCGGCACTCTGGTGTTCTTCAACAACAGCATACTGCCCGACGCAAACCACATGGCCAAGAACCTCCTGCTGGACATCGGAACCATGCGACCAACCGCCAGGATAGTACCCGGCATGTTCGTGGACGACGTCGAGGGCTACAGGATACTGGTGGAGTCCAAGGACGACATCACCGGCAGGCTCCAGAACGTGGTGGTCCACGAGAACGTCCACGGAAGCGTCCGCCGCACCATCACCGCCCGCAGCGGGAGGATGGAGCCCGTCTCCGCGAACCGGCTCCGGCTGGTGCTGTTCGACGGCCAGATGCACGAGATGGCGGCCAAGGAGGGCTACCGTAAGCTGGACTTCACCACCTACAGCGTTCTGGTTACCCGCTCCAGCGAGCTGGTGCGCCGTGACCGGGAGAATCGGGGCGACAGGGAGATGTCCAGCTTCGAGATGCGAGCCCTTGTGGACTCGATGAGGACCCAGGGAGCCATCCTGCAGGACTCGCTGGCGCGGCTGGGCCGCCGGCCACTGCAGGCCCTGCTGGGTGAGACCCGAATAAGCTACGGCGATGAGGCCATCGCCAGGACCTTCCCCCCCTCCGATTCCCTGGAGCCCAGGGCCAGGTACAACCTGGCCAGGAACTACCTCTCCCGGGTCTTTGCTGACCTGAGGGTTCTGCGGGACCGTGCGGAGTCGGCATTAGGCAACGCCAGCAAGTACCGGGTCGAGATTCAGAAGAAGTTCTCCATCCCATTTGCCTGCATAGTCTTCGTTTTCCTGGGGGTCCCCCTTGCCCTCTCCATCAGGCAGGGAAGCGCCGGCGTGGCGCTGGGGGTGAGCCTGCTGTTCATCGTGGTCTACTACCTGTTCCTCATAGCCGGAGAGCAGCTGGCCGACAGGAGGCTGGTCTCCCCCTTCATGGCCATGTGGGCGCCCAACATCATACTGGGCGCCCTGGGAGCCTACCTCACCGCCCGCAGCCTCCACGAGGGCAACCCCGTTCCCGTTCCAGGGCCCAGGGAGATATGGAGGCGCATAAGGGGGAAGGACTCCGACTCGTGATGCCGGTGCGCAGGCTCGACCTCTACGTGGGCGTACGCTTTCTGAAGATGATACTGATGGCCATACTGGCATTCGTAGTGATCTTCGTAAGCGTGGATGCCTTCGAACACTTCAGCCGCTGGGTGGACAAGAACGTGGGTCTGGTCACCTTCGCGGAGTACTACTGGTACGGCCTTCCCTACATCGTCGTTCTCGTTATGCCGGTCGCCCTTCTCCTGTGCTCGCTCTTCCTGGTGGCCTCTCTGGCCAAGCGCAACGAGCTGGTGGCCATGCGGGCGGCGGGGATCAGCATACCCCGGATCTTTCTTCCCATGCTGGTCGTCGGATTCCTCGCCTCGGTATTCGTCATGGTCGTGGGCGACTTGGTGGTCAGCGACGCAACCTACAGGCAGACGGTGGTGAAGAGGGTGGAGATAGACGGCAAGGAACCCGTAAACTACCGCATGAGACACAACTTCGCCCACCGCACGGTGGGCGGGGCCATTCTGGAGATAGGGTACTTCAACGGGCGGGCCAGGGAGATGACCAACGTTTCGGTGGAGTGGTACGACGACAGCTCCCGGGTGACCCGAAGGCTGGAGGCCCACCGCATGTGGTGGGAGGACAGCGTCTGGGTGGCCACCAGGGTCCGGGACCGCAGGTTCGGCCCCGGGGGCGCCGTGGTCTTCGAGACCGCGGACACGGCAGCGGTTCGGGCCATCACGGACACGCCGCAGGACTTCGGCACCCGGCAGAAGACTCCCGAGGAGATGAACTTCTTCCAGCTGCTCGACTACATCGAGCGGGTACGGCGGGCCGGCGGCGATCCCCGCGGAGACCTGGTGGAGCTCTACCTGAAGATCTTCTTCCCCCTGGCCAACCTGATAATGGTCCTGGTGGGCGCCCCGCTGGCGGCCAGAAACCCCAGGAGCGGAAAGTCCACCAGCGTGGGCGTGGCCATCTTCCTGGCCTTTCTGTTCTTCTCCATGGTGCGCTTCGGCCAGACCCTGGGTCACAAAGGCGCGCTGCCTCCGCTGGCGGCCGCCGCCATGGCCGACGTGGTCTACATCCTCCTGGGAGCCTTCCTCCTCTACAGGACCGCCCGGGAGTAGCTCCGGGGGCACTTGCATCCCCCGCCTACGCTGAGATATGCTTATCGTACCGAGTCGTTCGCAGCCGCTAGGTTGGTAAACGCTTTTCACGGGAGGCCGATATGGCTGAGAGAGTGCACAACTTCTACGCGGGACCCGCCACGCTGCCCTGGAACGTGGTTAAGAAGACGGCCGAGGGCGTTCTGGAGTTCGAGGACCTCGGGCTCTCCGTGATGGAGATATCCCATCGCTCGAAGCCCTTCGACAGGATGTTCAAGAGGGCCCAGAGCAACATGCTGAAGGTGATGGGTCTCTCCCAGGACGAGTACACGGTGTTCTTCCTGGGGGGCGGCGCCAGCACGCAGTTCTGCATGATTCCCTTCAATTTCCTGCCCGAGGACGGCCAGGCCGATTACGTCAACACCGGCCGCTGGTCGCAGAAGGCCATCAAGGAGGCGAAGCTGTTCGGCAAGGTGAAGCTGGCCGCAGACAGCGAGCCCGACAACTTCACCTGGGTGCCCAGGGAGTTCAAGCTCAACCCGGCGGCGGCCTACGTGCATGTAACCAGCAACAACACCGTGGCCGGAACCCAGATGTTCGAGTTCCCCGACTCCGGCAACGTGCCCATGGTCAGCGACATGTCCTCCGACTTCCTCTCCCGGCGCCTGGACTTCGAGAAGTTCGACCTGATGTACGCCGGCGCCCAGAAGAACATCGGGCCGGCCGGGGTGACCGCGGTGGTGATCCGCCGCTCCTGGATCGACGACGCCAAGGAGGGCGTACCCACCATGCTCTCCTACAAGACCCACCTCAAGAAGGACTCCCTCTTCAACACCCCTCCCTCCCTGCCCGTGTACGCGGTGGGCCTGGTGATGGAGTGGATACTGGAGAACGGAGGCCTGCAGGAGATCGAGAAGCGCAACGACCGCAAGGCGGCCATGATCTACGACACCATCGACGACAGCGGCGGTTTCTACACGGGTGTGGTTCGCGAGGACAGCCGCTCGAAGATGAACGTGACCTTCCGGCTACCCAGCGAGGACCTGGAGGCGAAGTTCGTTGACCAGGGCGCCCGCAGGGGGCTTCTGGGCCTGAAGGGCCACCGATCGGTGGGCGGCTGCCGTGCCAGCATCTACAACGCCATGACCGAGGAGGGGGTCGAAGACCTGGTGGAGTTCATGAAGGAGTTCCGCCGCAGCAACTAGATACCACGTTCTCGACAGAGGGGGCGCCCCACGGCGCCCCCTTCTCCGTGGCAGTCATCGGGAGAAGCTTACGCTCTCCACCATTCCGTCGAACGCGCTGCGGGCCGGAGCGCGGCCGTCCCACGGGCATCCGCCCTGCAGAACCACCAGCATGTCGCCTGAGGAGACGAAGCTCTCCTGCAGGTACCAGGCGCTTCCGTCATCCCGTGTGGCCCGGAACCGCACCGTCAGCGCCCTCTCTCCGGCCTCCGGGGTGATCCTGTCTGTCTCCGCCATCCGGCCTCCCCAGTGGCCCGACATATCTGCCCTGTAGTCGCTGAGCATCGAGGATGTTCTGGTGGAGAAGCCGGACCCGGACAGGGGCACGAGACGGACCTGGATGCCCATGTCGTCTTCCCTTTGGATATCGGCCCGTATCAGTCCGTCGCCCGCCGTGCGGTCGGAGAGGCTCCATCCCCCGGGCACCTCGAGGCTGTACCCGGCGGGATCGGTGAAGGTCTGCGGCTCCTCGCCCTCCCCTTCCCCGCAGGCGGACGTCAGTACTGCCAGAAGCAGGGTCGCGATCAGGATGCTGCCGTATCTCATTCTCTGCCGTTCCCTTCGGTCTGGTGAGAATGCTCAGGCGGGTCCAGGGAGCGGTCGTCCAGCGGAAGGACCACGGGGTGGTCCTGGTGCCACACCACCTCCACCGCAACCCCGTATACCTCCTCCACAACCTGCGGGGTGATGCCCTCCCTGTCCACATCGGCGTGTATGGCGCCGTCCCGCAGGAACAGGAAGCGGTCGGCGTAGCGGAAGGCCGTGTTCAGGTCGTGCATGGTAACCAGGGCCGACATGGGGTGTCCCTTGACTATTCGGCGCAGCAGCCGGAGTATCTCCAGCTGGTTGTAGAGGTCCAGGGAGGACGTGGGCTCGTCGGCCAGCATCAGCACGGGCTGCTGCACTATGGCCCTGGCCAGGCAGACCTTCTGGTACTCTCCACCGCTCATTCGGTCGGTATGGCGCAGGGCCAGATCCGAAAGCCCCAGAAGGCGCAGGGCGGCCTCCGCCAGACGGATGTCCCTGTCGGTGACCCGCCAGGCCATATGGGGCTTGCGCCCCAGGAGCACCGCGTCGAAAGCCGTTACCCTTCCCGGCTCGCTGCGCTGGGGGACGTAGGCTATCCTCCGGGCCAGCTCCCGCCGCGTGTAGGAGCCTACCTCCCTGCCCTGCAGAAGCGCCCTGCCGCTGCCGGGTCTGAGTATGCCGTTGAGGCACCGCAGCAGGGTGGTCTTGCCGGAGCCGTTGGGCCCCATCACCGCCGTGATCCGGTGGACGGCCAGGCCGAAGTTGACGTCGCGCAAGACCGGCAGATCACCGTAGGCGAAGGAGATGTCTCTGGCCTCGAGGATCATCGCCTGTAACCCCTCAACAGCAGGGCTATGAAGGCGGGGGCCCCGATGAAGGCGGTGACCACGGCCACAGGCAGCACCTGGGGGGCCAGAACCAGGCGGGCGGCCGTATCGGCGGCCAGCAGCAGCCCGGCGCCGGCGATCAGTGATCCGGGAATCAGGAACCTGTGGTCGTCGCCCACTATCCTGCGGACCATGTGCGGGCACACCAGCCCCACGAAGCCTATGACGCCCACGAAGGAGATGATGGTGGCGGTTACCAGCGAGGCGATCAGCATGCCCACCAGACGCAGCCTCTGAACTGCCACCCCCAGGCCGCGGGCCGTCTCGTCGCCGGCGTCGATGGCGTTGTAGTCGAGCCTGTTCACGATGAAGTAGGCGGAAGCGGCCGTGGTCACCGAGGCGATGATGGACAGCTCCCGCCAGCTGGCCCGGCCCAGGTCGCCGAAGGTCCAGAATACCATGGCCGCCAGCTGGACGTCGTCGGCGAAGTACTGCAGCACCATGGTGCCCGCCGTGAACAGCGAACCCATCGCCACCCCGGTGAGCACCATCACCTCCGGCGAGGCCCTCCGTATTCGGGAGACCGCGAGTATGACCCCGGTGGCCAGCAGGCTGGCGATAAAGGCGGAGGCGGTTGTCAGGTAAGGGTCCGCGACGGATACGGCGTCGGCCGCGGTGCTCTGCATGGCACCGGTTCCCAGCACCATCACCGAGAAGGCCGCCCCGAAGGCGGCGGCGTTGGAGACCCCCAGCGTGAAGGGCGAGCCCAGAGGATTGCGTAGTATGGACTGCATGGCCACTCCCGCTACGGAAAGGCCTGCCCCGGCGGCCAGCGCCGCCAGGGCCTGGGGAAGCCGTATCTGCATTACGATGGTGTGCCAGCGGCCGCCCCCTGCGCCCACGAGCACGCGGATTACCTCCCGCAGCGGCACCGTCACCGCCCCCACCGAGATGGACACCAGAAGGAGCGCCAGAACCAGGACGCCGCCGGCGATCACGGCAGCCGTCTTCGCCGCCGTGTATCGCGTGTACTCCTCTGGAACCTTCCCGTCCTCCAGATGCATAGGTCAGCTCTCGCTGGAGTCAGATATCCATGCGGCGGAAAGCGACGTCTTCGAAGGCGGCGGAGAGGTCGTCGAAAACCGGCTCCCCCACCAGGAACGTGTAGATAGAGTCCGCCATGGACGCCGGGTTCACGTCGATGAACCGCTCCGGATACAGCACTTTTCCCACGTAGTAGGCGTCGGCCAGGACGGAGCCGAAGTTCTTGGTGTACCAGTTGTAGGGCAGCAGCCCGTATACCTCCCCCGACTCCACCGCCGAGAGACCCGCGTAGGCGGGATCGTTGCGCAGCTGCCAGAGGGCGCTGGCCTGGGGGTCCGACTGCAGCGTGGAGGCGTCCACGAACAGCACTTCCGGATCCCAGGCCACTATCTGTTCCTTTGCCACGTCGGCGTGCTCCTGGCCCTCGGATCCCACCTCCGCTGCTACGTGCAGGGCGTTCACCAGGGCAAGCGGGGGATATGATGGCTCCGTGGACTGGAATCCGTGCGGGCCCCGGTAGGCTATGCCGCCCACGTAGCAGGAGACCCTCTCGGAGTCGGGAACGTCGGCCGTCCGGGCGTCCAGGTCCTCCATCGTCTCCTCCAGGAAGCCTATGACCTCCCCTGCCCGATCGGTGCGCCCCAGCACAGCTCCCATTGTACGCAGAGAGTGGTAGAGCGCCGGCTTGCGGCTGCCGGTCAGGTTTCCGTAATCCAGAACGATCACGGGAATGCCGGTCTTGCGCTCCAGCTCCAAGGGGTCCATTCCCATGTTCGCGTAGGTCTTGAAGATCACCTGGGGGGCCGGATCCAGCGCCACTATCAGCTCGGGGTTGTCGTGTCCGCGGAACTCCCCGAAGACCGGGAGCTCGGCCAGTTGCGGATTGGCCATGGCGTAGGGTCTGGCGTCGAAGTGCCGCCTTCGCCCCTCATTGTCGTCCACCGCTACGACCCTGTCCTGGGCCTGCAGGTAGCACAGCAGCCTCAGGCAGCCCGGCCCGGAGCAGATGACCCTTTCCGGGTCGGCCGGCACCTCGACCTCGCGGCCCATGGCATCTGTCACCGTTACCGTCTCCAGGGTATCCGCTCCCGCCCGCGACCCGCTCTCCGGCCCGTCGCCCCCGCAGGAAACAAGCACAGCAATGCAGCACACAACGGGCAACGTAAATATGCGATATCTCATCTTGCCTCCTATAGTTACAGTCATCCTTCGAGTTCTTGCCCAGGTGTCGCTCCGCCCCCCGGAAGAATCGTGCATTCCGGCTATGACAACCGGCAGCAATGCCGGGGCCACGGCAAGTCCCGCGAAGGGGAGCCCGGTAACGGCCCACGGTTCCCACCGCCTCCGGACCCGATCGTCGCGGCCAATACGAACGGCGTCATGCTTTCCCATCCCGAAGCATATCCAGAAGGGAATCCTCCTCCACGACTTCGATTCCCAGGGCCCGCGCCTTTCGCAGCTTCGAGCCCGCTCCGGGGCCGGCCACCACCAGATCGGTGCTGCCGGAGACGCTTTCGGTGACCCTGGCACCTGCGGCCTCCGCCAATTCCCTGGCCCTATCGCGGGAGATGGACAGCGATCCGGTGAAGACCACCGTCAGACCCTCCAAACCTCCGCCTACGGATTGATCGTAACCGGGGTCGAAGCCCTTCTCCAGCAGCCTGTCCACCAGTCCTGCCGTTACATCGTCCTCGAAGAAGCCGGCCAGCGAGTCTGCCAGCACCGGGCCTATGCCTTCCATCTCCATGAGCCTCTCCCTGGAGGCCTTCCTCAGCCGATCCAGACTGCCCAGGCTCCGGGCCAGCAGCCTTCCCACCGTCCTGCCCACCCCGGGAATCCCCAGGCCGGTGAGGAAGCGGGGCAGGCCGGCCGACCGGCTGCGGTCGAGCTCCTCCAGGAGATTCCGCGAGGACAGCTCTCCCATTCGGTCCAGCGACTGCAGCTGCCCGACGGTCAGATCGTACAGCCCGGCGATATCGTCCACCGTGCCCGAGTCCACCAGGGAGGCGGCCAGCCTCTCCCCCAGCCCCTCTATGTCCATCGCGTCCCTCGACGCCCAGTGGATGATACCCTTGGTTAGCTGGGCGGGGCAGGATGGGTTCAGGCACCTGTGGGCGGCTTCCCCCTCCGGTCTGACCACGGGACCGCCGCAGACGGGGCATTTTTCCGGGAACTCCTTCAACGCGGGCCGGCCGGGCCTGTCACGGTCCAGGCTGCCGACCACCTCCGGTATTACGTCTCCGGCCCTGCGTACGGTTACGAGATCGCCCTCCCTCACGTCCTTGCGCTCCATCTCGTCGTGGTTGTGCAGCGTGGCCCGGGAGACCGTTACTCCCCCCACCCTTACGGGATCGAGTACGGCCACGGGGGTCACCCTGCCGGTTCTCCCCACGTTGAAGTCTATGCTCCGCAGCCTGGTGGCCACCTCCTCTGCGTGGAACTTCCAGGCCACCGCCCATCTGGGGCTGCGGGACAGCGCCCCCATCCGCTGCTGCATCGCGAAGTCGTCCAGCTTCACCACCATGCCGTCGATCTCGAAGGGAAGCGACTCCCTCGCATTTTCCAGCTCATCGTAGGCCCGGGCTACCTCCTCAGCGCCCTCTCGCACGGAGTTGCAGCCGCTCACGGGAAGGCCCAGTTCCGCAAACAGCGAAAGCAGGCCGCTCTGGTTGGAAACTCCCTTCGGGGGTCTGCCCACCGCGTAGGCCACGAAGCTCAGCGGCCGCCCCGCCGTAATTCTGCTGTCCAGCTGCCGCAGCGACCCGGAGGCGGCGTTTCTGGGGTTGGCGAAGGGTTCCAGGCCCTCCTCCCGCCTGCGGACGTTCATGGCCCTGAAGTCCTCGGCCCCGAAGATGACCTCCCCGCGGACCTCCAGGTCCATGCCCGGCCTGGCGAGGCGCAGCGGTACCGATCTGATGGTTCTGACGTTCCCGGTGACGTCCTCGCCCGTTACTCCGTCGCCCCTGGTGGCGGCGCGGGCCAGCACGGAGTCGCGGTAGAGAAGGCTCATGGCCACCCCGTCCATCTTGGGCTCGACGGAGTATCGGGGCGGCCCCTCCAGCTGCAGCTCCCGCACCAGTCTGTCCTCGAAGGCGGCGAATCCGTCCCGGTCGAAAACGTTGTCCAGACTCAGCATCGGTGGATCGTGACGGACGCTTCCGAAACCATCCACCGGACCCGCGCCAACCCTGGCGGTGGGGGAATCCGGAGTGGACAGCTCCGGATGCTCCTCTTCCAGCTGCACCAGCCGACGCATCATGGCGTCGTACTCTTCGTCGCTTATCTCCGTACGGTCCTGGGAGTAGTACAGGCGGTTGTGGTAGCGAATCCGCCTTCTGAGCTCCTCGGCCTCCCGTTCGAGCGGATCTTCAGACACCCGCCTCCCCCATCCTCATGGAGATGCGGATCGTGCAGCTTCCGTCGCTGTCGATCCTGCGGACAGGCATCAGCGCCGACCCCTGGAATACCTTCTCGTATCCCCTCTCCGAGCGGCTAACCGAGTACAGGGGCGCGAACCAGAAATCCGCCGGCTCCCCGACGGACAGCTCCACCGATACGTCCCTCCAGAGGTCGGCGACCAATGCGCTGGAGGCCTTGCGGCGTCCGGACTCTCCCAGACGCTGTCGCCGGCCTCCGTCAAGACAGAGGAAGCGGTCGCCGGAGGACCCCGTCAACATGTTCAGGCAGATCTCGATCCCGAACAGGTCCCCGGGGCTGCCCCCCCGCAGAGAGGACTCCAGCTCGGCGGTACCTGCGTCCGGATCCAGCTGCAGTCCCTTCCTCACGGATACGGTGCCCTGCCGAAGAACCGCCTCCACATCCACACGGGACCCCCGCTGGCTCCATGACCATTCGCAACCGGCCTCCTGGAAGGCGGTAATGGCCTGGTCCCCGGATGACCACAGCCCGACATCCGCCTCGCTGGGCAGGATCAGGTCACCGAAGACGCAGCGGCGCCAGCTGTCCTCGGTTATCAGCCCCGTCAACCCCGGTTCCAGCGCCCGCATGTCGGAATGGATCGTCCTGGCCCCGCCCTCCTCCTCACCCGGTTCCTCCACCAGATCATGGTAGGCCTCCACCCGCCTGGAGAGAACGTGTCCCAGCGGCCGGGGAACTTCACCCCCCATCCAGGCCAGCGCCGTACAGATCAGGCCGCGTCCGGGGCGTACGACGGCCGCGACCGCATTCCCGAACAGGAGCAGCTCGTCGCGGCCGTCCAGGTCGAAATCAACCCGCTCCGCCTTCTCCGCCGGCCTCGCCGCCCGGCCCGCGCGCAGGAGCTCGGTCCATACCGCCTCCCGCAAGTGGGGAAGGTAGATCCCCCCGAACACCCCGTGCCAGTACGGACAGTTGCACTGGCTACGCCAGAGGCTTCTCAGCGCCTCCTGGTCTTTCGATTCCCGCACGCGGGGCTCCAGAAGCAGCATGAGCTTGTGCAGCTCGCCGGATTCCGGATACCGGGTGAGGAAGCTCCGCCAGAATCCCTCCCGCAGGTGTTCCTGCACCCCTTCACCCAGCGAGCTTCTCAGCTCCCTCTGCTTCCGCCGCTCGAAGGTCGGAAGCGTCCACTCACCCATCTCCCGGTAGCTGGCAGTGGGTACGTATACGGGGCCCTGCGGCCGTGTAACATCTAGCGCCTCCGACGGCGACAGCAGCCGAATCCAGGGGGTCTTTTCAAGCATCCGGAGGAATTCCTCCAGCCATCCCTTCCGGTAGCACAGCTCGTGCGTCCCGGGCCAGACGCCGAACTTCTCTCCGTCGTCGCCGTAGAAGGCCAGCTGTACACCCCGTCCTTGCATGGCCTCCAGCTCCTGCCGTACCTCCGCGACGGAATGGAAAGGTATGAGGTATCTGAGCCTCTTGCCGCTGGGCAGGAGTGTGACGACCTTCCCGCCGTCCTCGGTCAGGGCCGGCCGCCAGGCTCGCCCCGCCTCCACTCCGGCCAGATGCAGGTGCCGGTCGTCCACCACGGCCCAATCCACGCAGCACTTGCTCAGAAGGCGGGGAAGGGCCGGCTCCCAGACCCTCTCGGTGAGCCACAGGCCCTTCGGCCTCCGGGCTCCCAGGGCCTCGAGTCTGCGGCTGAACGCCGCTATCTGGTCGGCAGCGTCCTCAGGTCGGAGGACCGGAAGGATGGGCTCGTAGTAACCGCTTGTCAGAAGCTCCGATCCCGTCTCCTGCAGATACTCCGACAGCATGTCCAGGTATTCCCGATGGTGGGTCTCCAGCCAGTCCAGGAGGCATCCGGAGAAGTGGAGGCCGGAGACCGACCCCCGGCGCGCCAGCGCCTTCAGCAGGGGAAGGTAGCAGCCGGTGTATGCGTCCTCCATGACGTGGTCGAAGTTGCCCACGGGCTGGTGCATGTGCAGACAGAGGCTTATGGCCAGTTCGGAACCGGCGCTCACTCCGCGAAGCTCCTCCGGTAGAGGACGTCGGCCGGTATCCGGTAGTCCGTGTTGACCTCCACGGAAAGCACCTCCCGCGTGGTGTCCGGCAGCACTGCTACGTACAGATGTCCCCCCTCGCGCCTGGCCAGTTCCAGTCCGGCCGCGCTTCCGTCGGTGAAGGACACTCTCACACTGTCCAGGCCAAGCGGGAACTCCAGGCCCGGCTGCCACTGCGAGACCTCGAGGTAGAGCACACCCGCGGAGTCGCTCCAGCCGACCATGAGCTGGGGCACTCCGGGATAGGTGAGCCACTTCCAGAACAACTGCTCCTGCTCCGAGTCGGACGCGATCCTCAACGCGGAGTGCAGCCTCAGGAAGGAGTTGCCGGAGTGGCGGAGGCTGCCCATTGCGCGCCGCAGCCCCAGCTCGAAGCGCTGCAGACTCTCCGCGACCATGTCCAGCACCAGCGGCGCCTTGCCCAGAAGCACCGGGTCCGCCAGGGGGCTCTCGATCAGCCTGGGGTCGGCGATCGCGTACTCCGTGCCACCCTCGTTCTGGGTGCCGTAGAGGTAGTACCGCAGGAAGGCCTGTCTCATCATGCTGGCGCCCGGAGCGTCATCGGGGAAGTTATCCTCGTAGTAGCGCAGTACGCTCCACCCGCACAGGGCCCGCTCAAGCGCGGGGTCCAGATGCGTGGAGAGGCTGAGCATTGCGGCGGTTGCGGCCCCCACCACATCGGCGCCCGGGGGTCTGCTTCCGGACCGGAGGGAATCCGGCCACGCCGGATAGTCGGCCAGCGACACGAGCATCTCCGGGGATACGAACAGGCAGCCCGGCCCAGCCTGGAGCACCCGTCCGCCGCCCCCCCCGACCAGTATGTAGTCCAGTCTGGCCCCCTCGAAGCCCATGTAGCGCCAGGAGAACCTGCTCAGGTTCTCGGCCCAGTCCACCGCCGTCCTGGTCTGCAGCGAGGAAGTCGAATCCCCGTCAGCCGTGGCGACAGCGAGGCTGTCGGACTCCGGAAGCACGACGCTGGAGCCCGACCTGAGAGACTCCCTGCTGAAGTAGCCCACGGCCCAGGCCACAGGGCCCCTGATTCCTCCCTCCGGGGTGACGTACCTCCGTGTCTCCAGAGTGTCGGTGGACCGGGCCGATACCTCGCTTAGGGGGGCGTAGATGCTGTAGCCCGAGGGTGCCTGTATGGTCAGGTCGTAGTCGGCGGGGCCCATGGACCATGGATGCAACCAGGCGCCACAGCAGAATGACAGGTTGAGCTTTACCTGACCCGTCGGGCCGTAGCCGTCCCCCTCCTCCCTCAGGAAGAAGCCCTCCAGGCTGGTGGCGTAGACGCCCTGAAAGACCCTCTGGCTGTCCGCCACGCAGACCATGCCTCCTCCGGACTGCCTGACCTCGCCCCGCAGCGGGGTAAGGGCGCTCACCGAACCACCGGTCCCGTCCGGAGGCTGAAGCGAAAGCTGGCTGTCGGCCGGAGTCCGCGAGAAGTCTATGGTCAGCGTGTCCAGCAGGTCCAGCCGGTGGACCGTCGGGAAGACCCGGATGCGGAGGGAATGACGTATCTCCGGCGGCGGCGTCACGTCGCCCTCCCCGGCTTCTTCGAATATCTCGTCCCGCGTTCTGTCGGAAAGGTAAACGGCCCTCCGGCCGCTCCAGGGTTCTCCGGTTGCCGATTTGAAGGCATCTCCGAGGTAGCGCAGCAGTATGCCCCTGCTGTCCCCCGCCATTGTGGCCCTGAGGGCCAGCAGCTGGTTCGAGCCGCAGGCCCAAACCCGCTCCAGGGAGGCGGAGTCCCCGGTATAGTAGGAGACCAGTGGAACCGCGTCCTCCGGCCCCTCGCCGACCACCCCGACCGAGTCGAGGCCCGCTTCCTGCAGGTAGTCCATCCTCGTGTAGACGTTGGTGCCGGCCTCCGGAATGTTCACCGCCCTTATTCGGGCCCTCTCGTTGGGCGTAAGGCTGACTATCGCGGTCGGGTTGTCCCGAGGACCGGAGACCGTGTCGACGACAGTGGACTCCGAAGGCGGCAGCGTGATCCTCACGGTTCCGCCCCTGCCGGCCGGGAGGGTCAGTTCGAGATCGTCGACCGGCGACGGAGGAGCCGGGGCGGACTCGCACGCGGCCAGCGCCAGCAACAGGGCCAGCAGCAGTGTGGAGCCTTTCTGCAGCCTGCTCATTTGCCTCCCTCCGCGGACGGATATGGGTCGATCCCGGCAGCGTGGCCCGACGCGTGGCTATTGTACGCCAGAGCGGCTTTCGGGGCAAGTCCGAGAAAGCGCCTGCGGCGTTGACGCAGGGAGGCCGGTCTAGCACATTCGCCGCTACGGAGGTGACAATGAACCAGGGAGTAATCGCGTGGCAGGCCATGTCGGGCAGAATACTCTCCCAGGCCGCGGCCCCCTACATCGTGGCGGCTTTCTTCGCCGTAGCGACAGTGCCGGTTTTCATCTTCCTGCACGTTCTTGGAAACCGTCTCTTCGTGCGCTCCCAACGTTCGGGAAGCGCCGGAAGCCTGGCGTTCTTCTTCGGAATGCTGGCCCCCGGGGTTGCCGGCACCTTTCTCTCCTGCCTGATACCGAACCAGGAGTTCCAGCTGGTCCTGGGGCTGGCTTCCGGCGTCTTCCTCTGGACGGCGCTGGGTGACGTCACCGAGAAGCTGGGATGGATATCGACCTTCTCACCGAGGGCCCTGCTTCTGTTCTTTCCCGCCGTAGCCGTCTGGTTCGTATTGGCCTTCGCCATTCCCGGAATCCCCATCGGCCTGACAGGCGCGCTCGGCTACCCGCTCTTCGTGTGGGGACTGCACCTCACTCGCATACGGGTGATATCCCACTATGGTCCCACCTCCATAGCCGGCATCATCATGGCCCTGCTCTTTGCCATGATAGCCGGGGCCTCCATGGCCCTGGGGATCATCGGCAGAAGCATCTTCTCCGGCATCATCGGAGGCGTCTTCTTCGCGATATCGGCCTGGTCCACACTGGAGATAATCTGGGAGCGGGGCATGGCGGAGAAGCCCTGGCGACGCTGACGACGCCCCGTAAGTGCCCCAGTGCCCCCCCGTAAGTGCCAGGCACTTGAATTGAACGGTTACCGGATAGGGAATACCGGCGATCGAACCCTCGACCGAAGTCTCAGTAGATCAGGTACCAGAGGCCGGCCCGAAAGCTCACGGGAGCTTCCCTGTAGTCCAGGTAGTAGAGCTCGGAGTCCTCGGCGTCCCGGTTTACCCCGTTGTACTGCTGAACGTTCCAGTCGTCTATGACGGTGTAGAGACGGCCGATGGCGCCGGCCTCCAGGCCCAGATGGCCCGAGAAAAGGTACTCCATTCCGGCGCTTGCCATGCCGCCGAAGTTGAATCCGCTGGCGTCCGAGGCCAGTGTATCCACCGTCGTCTCCTGAATGAGGAAGTTCATTCCGACACCAGCGTGAAGGCTGAGCGCGAGGTCCGGCGGACTGAGGGGCATCCTGGTGCCCACCATACCCTCCACGCCGATGGAGGAGAGGCGCTCGGCGGTGCCCGTGTTGAGGGCGCCTCCGAACGAGAGCCCCCACTTGGATGTCCTTCCCTCAATCCGCAGGCTGTTCATAAGCACCGTGCCGTCGCCGCTCTCCAGCGAGTCGCCGGGTTCCACGGGGGCCGGACAGGCCTGGTAGGATATGGACACGGCGGCGGGCTGCCCGGATTCCACAGCGGTCACCGATCCGCCCTCCACCAGCCTGCCGGCAAGCAGCCTGGCCCGGGAGCTGCCGGAGCCCACCGATGTTATCTGCACCAGCCCCCGGCTGCCCAGCAGAGCGTACTCCTCCTCGGTCGAGGGAACGCCGCGTGAGCTGCCAATGACGGACATCACCATTCCCTCTTCCAGGCCTGCCGCCGATCCCGCCGGAATCCTCTGCTCGGCCCCCCTCCGGGCCGTGAAGCGAATCTCCACGGGAAAGAGCCCGAGGATTGAGCTTTCCACCATTCCGCCCGCCGCCCTCAGGGCCAGGCTCTGGATGTCGGCCCTGTAGGGGACCTCTCTCTCGTCGTACGCCCTCTCGCTCACCGTGCCGATGAGGCCCCCCGCCGAGGAGTAGAACCTGCCTGAGACTTCCAGGGAGACCTCCGTTACGGTGACCAGGGAATCGCCGCGCCTGGTTGTGTACTCGTCCGTCGCCGGCGGTCTAACCTCTACCGCCAGCAGCACGTCCAGATTCCTCTCCGAACTCATGTCTTCGAGCCTGTAGGCTATGTTCTCAGGGGTCAGGTCGCCGCCGGCGACTCCGGCGAGGGAAACCACCTCGAATCTGCCGCTGCGCTCGTACTCGCTCTCGACCTCCGCTATTACTGCGGCCGAATCCACCTCCTCGTAAACGTCGAGAGCCAGGATTCCTATCCTGGGCAGTGCCGCCGCCGCCGCGGCGGTTAGAGCGAGAAGCATGGCTACGGTCAAGTACCTCATCCTGTCCCCTTCGTCAGTCTTGTAGGTGCATACAGCTACAGCAGTATACTAATACGAGCAGCATCGAATGGGATACCCTGCCCCGGCCGGGGCCATGGCTCACTCCGAAGCCAGAATCTCCAGAAGCTCCTGCAGCGTGATTACAAGCGCGGTGTCGGCATGGCGACCCCGCAGCGAATCCCTCCAGAAGGGAGCCAGGCTGTCCAGCATGGTCTCCCTGTCGGCGGATACCGCTCCTGCCGAGTCGAAGTCCAGCTCCAGGTAGAGCCGGGATCTCACGTCCGCGGAGCGGCTCACGGCCAGTTCCTCCCGGGTCGTGTCGCACTGATCCAGGGCCGCCGAATCCCGGTCCGCGGCCGCTTCCTGCAGCACGGAGAGGCCCACCGCGTCGGATACGGCAACCGATTCCGCCTCCCCCCGGCTCTCCAGGCCTTCTCCCCCTGCGGCTCCGTTGTCCGGGGACTGCTCGGGCGACGCGGCCGGTTCCTGCTGCTCCCCTGACTCCGCGGACTGAGCCCCAGCTCCGTAGCCCATCGCTCCTCCACCGGTCTGTACGTCCCAATCGGCTTCCTCTTCGGCAGCCTCCCGGGGGGGCGCTTCCGCCTCCGCCTGTGTCTCATCATCACGGCCGGCGTAGTAGCCCGAGCCTTCCCGGCCGTCGGTACTGACGTCATCTGCCGAAGATGATGAGGCGCCGCCTTCAATCTGCTGAGCAACCGTTTCCTCGGCCTCTTCCGCCGTCCGTCCCGATTCCGTTCCCGCAGGCTCGGAAGCTGCCCCGGACAGCTCTTCGGGGCCGGCCTCGGCCTCCTGCTGCGGGACCTGGCCCTCCACGACGGTCTCGGTGCGGGTCTCCATCGCTTCCTGGGCCCTGCGGGCCGCGGATGCAGACGGTGAGTCGACCGTGCCCAGAAGTCCGCCCACTCCGGGGACGAACAGCCGAAGGCCCACCAGGGCAGCGATCAGCGCCGCGGCAATCGGCAGCCCGAACTTCAGAAGCCTTCCGCGTGCGGGGCTTCGGCCGCTTTCGAGCACATTCCGCCTGAGCTCGCCGAACCTGCTCTCGGGAGGGGACTCGTATGCGTCCCTCCAGGAGCTCTCCATGCGCCTCTGAACTTCGATGATGCGGCGGCAGTCGGAGCATCTCCGCAAGTGCTCCTCCAGCTCCCTGCGGCGGGATTCCGAAAGCTCTCCGTCCATCAGGGCCATCAGATCCTCGAAGCCGGGGCAGCCCGAACGCGCCCTTCCGCTCATGGCTATCCCCCCTCCCTCACCGACTCCGGCCCCAGAAGGCCCGATACGGATTCCCTTACCGCCTCCCGTGCCCGGGAGAGCCGTGACATGACGGTTCCCATGGCTATGTCTAGTGTCTCCGCTATCTCGCCGTAGCTGAGGCCCTGGTCCACCCTGAGCACGAATACCGCGCGGAGCGGAGGTGAGAGCCTAACCACGGCGCTCTTGACCGCCTCGGCCAGCTCCTCGGCGGCAGCCCGATCCAGCGCCTGGTCCTCCACCACCTGGCAGCCGTCGCCGTCGTACTCCTCCACGAACCTCACCTCGCCTCTGCGCTTGCGCTTATCGGCCCTGTTGATGGCCAGGTTGACCACGATGCGGTACATCCAGGTGAAGAACTTGTACTGGGGGTCGAACCGTTCCATGGCGTCCATGGCCCTGATGAAGGCGTCCTGGGTTATGTCCCAGGCGTCATCGTCGCTTCGCGACATCCTTCTGGCCAGTCTGAACACCCTGTTCTGATACATCTTGACGATCTCCCCGTAGGCTTCTCTGTCGCCCTTTCTGGCCCGTTCGATCAGCTCCCGCTCCTCGGGAGTCTCCGCTGCGGCGCTCATCAGTAGTACAGCCAGAAGCAAGGCTTATTCCCTCCGGTTCAGAAATCGACGTATATCACTGCCCCTACGGCCCCGTCTTCCACGGTCTCCCGAACGAAGTCCCGGTTCTCGCGGGCGAAGCCGTACAGGTGGGCGTCCACATAGGCGTCCAGCATGCCGTAGAGCCACGCCGCCGACGTGTACCATATGAGATCCAGCCTGCGGCCGCTGTGACGCTGGTAGCAGTCCTCGTAGAATGGGTCGCCGGTGCGGAGGTAGTCGTCCCGGGCCCTTTCCGCGAGTGTGTGCTCGGTTATCAGCCAGGCCAGGAGGCCCAGCTCGACGGCTCCCAGCGCCAGCCCCTTCAGAGGCTCCCTGTTGTAGATCTGGCCCCAGCCGGGGAGCACGGCTGACCGCAGCAGAGCGCCGGTGGGATCGGGCTGCCACGGTCCTCCGAAGACGTAGTCGGATTCGGTCGAATCCTCAGGGGCCCGCATCGTGTCATCCGGGGCGGGCTCACCGCGGCCCGGTTCGGCTCTCCGTCCGGGATCGCCTTCCGAAGCGAGAAGAGCCAGGACCAGAAGAACGTAAGACACTCTCGTCCCCTAGGTTACCAGACCTCTGCGGGATTCCTTCACGAACTCGGCCAGCCGAAGCGCATCGGGACCCCAGCCTTCCCCGGCTAGCATGGAGTCCGCCTTCTCCCTCATGACGCCCTCCTCCCGGAAGAGCAGACGGAAGGCCCTTCGCAGTTCCTTCAGGCGGTCACCGTCAAAGCCCCTTCTCCGCAGGCCCACGTTGTTCAGCGAGGCCAGCCGGAGCGGGCATCCTCCGGCCAGCATGAAGGGAGGAACGTCCTTCACGACCCGGAACCCGCCCCCGATCATCACATGCGCGCCGATGCGCACGAACTGGTGGACGGGTACGATCCCTCCGATAATGGTGTGGTCTCCGATCTCCACGTGTCCGGCCAGCTGAACGCAGTTGGCCAGTATGACGCTGTCGCCTATCCTGCAGTCGTGGGCAACGTGCGTATAGGCCATGATGAGACAGTTCTCGCCCACCACCGTCCTGCCGCTGGCCGTGGTCCCCCGGTTGAGGTTGGCGAACTCCCGTATCACGGTACCCCTGCCCACCTCCAGAGCGGTCCTCTCGCTGGCGTACTTCAGGTCCTGAGGGTCGGTGCCGACCACCGCCGAGGGTCCAATTGAAACCCCCTCGCCGAGGATAGTGGGGCCGTTCACGTAGGCGTGAGCCCCGATGCTGCACCCCGGAGAGAGCTCGACACTGGAGCTGACAACTGCAAACGGACCTATCTCGACATCGTCTGGAACTTCCGTTTCCACCAGGGCCGTGGGATGTACGCTCATCTCTCCACCAGCATGGCCATCAGCTCCGCCTGCGTGGCCACCTTTCCGTCAACCTTGGCCGTTCCCCGCATCCTGCAGGTGGTGCCGCGCATCCGGAGCATCTCCAGCTCGAAGACCACCTGGTCTCCGGGCATCACGGGATTGCGGAAACGGGCCTTGTCTATGCCGGCGAAGTAGACGAGCCACTTCTCCGGCTCGTCTACCGAGTTGAAGAGCATCAGCCCCCCCACCTGGCCCATGGCCTCTACAACCAGGACTCCGGGCATGATGGGGTTTCCGGGGAAATGACCCTGGAAGAAGGGCTCGTTTATGGTGACGTTCTTTATGCCCACGATCCTCTTGCCCGGCTCTATCTCCAGTATCCGGTCCACCAGGAGGAAGGGGTAGCGGTGGGGCATTATGCTCATGATGTCACGGACGTCCCAGGTCTTCGACGCCGTGAGTTCCCTGGTGGGTTGGTTCTCCTTGCCGCGGTACTTGCGGGCTATCTCGTTAATGAACTGAACGTTGGAAGCGTGCCCTGACTTGGCGGATATCACGTGGCCCTGGATCCGCCTGCCCAACAGAGACAGGTCGCCCAGCAGGTCCAGTATCTTGTGACGCACGAACTCGTCCCGGAAGCGCAGCGGCTCGGGATTCATTATCCCCTCGTCCCCTATCACAATGGCGTTGTCCAGGGTGCCGCCCTTTATGAGCCCCTTCTCCTGCAGGCTCTTTACGTCACCGTAGAAACAGAACGTTCTGGCGGGAGCAATCTCCTTCCTGAACACCTCCGGCGTGATCTCGAAGCTGGCGTACTGCGCTCCCAGGACCTCGTGGTCGTAGTCTATGGTGAAGCTGACCCGGAAACCGTCGTGGGGAACTACCGTGATTCGCGCGCCGAATGCCTCGACGCTCACCGGCTCCACTATCTTCAGGATCTTCCGGGGCCTGTCCAGCTCCCTTATGCCGGCGCCCTCCAGGACCTCCACATAGGGCCTGACGGAGCCGTCCTCCGGCTCGGGCGGCTCATCGGAGTCCAGCTCTATTATCGCGTTGTCGATCTCCAGGCCGTAGAGCGCCGAGAGAACGTGTTCCACGGTATGGACCTCGAAGTAATTCTCCCCCAGGGTCGTCCTGCGGGACTGCTCCTCGACCTTGCGGACGTTCATTCCGGTTACGTTGATGGAAGGCCGGCTGTCCACGTCGGTGCGAACAAAGGTGATTCCGGAATCGGCCGGGGCCGGCTTGAAGGTTATGGTGGTCTCGTTTCCCTTGTGCAGACCGACCCCGCTGTATGATACCGTGATGTCCAGGGTGGTCTGATTGGATGATATCATGCTGCCCGCCCTCCAGAGGTCTCTGGTCGAATACGCAAGGACGCCGCGGAGCCTACCGCTCCGCCCCGCTGTCATCGCCGACGTCCGGACTGCCCTCCTCGGTGAGCCTCCTGTAGAGCTCGGGCAGACGCCTGAGAATGGCATCCTGTCTCAGCGCCGTCCTGTGGGGCCTTGCCGGATAGCCCGAGACGGTGGTCCCGGGCTGGACGCTTTTTGTTACGCCGGCCTGGGCGCCAATCCTGGCGCCGTCACCTATGAAGATATGGCCCTTAATGCCGGCCTGGCCGCCGAAGACCACACCATCCCCGACTATCGTGCTTCCGGCGATTCCGGTCTGGGCGGCCAAGAGGCATCCCCGCCCGAGACGTACATTATGGGCCACATGGACCAGGTTGTCTAGCTTTGTATGCTCGCCTATGACTGTCTCTCCGACCACTGCCCGGTCCACGGTGCATCCGGCTCCGATCTCCACGTCGTCGCAGACCCTCACGATTCCGTTCTGCGGGACCTTTAGGTGCTGCCCGTCCGGTCTGGGGACAAAGCCGAACCCGTCGGACCCCAGAACCGCACCGGAGTGCACGATCACCCTGTCACCCAGGACGCAGTCACCACCGATGCATACTCCGGAGTAGAGAAGGCATTCTTCGCCCAGCCGACATCCCGGCCCCAGGTGGCAGCCCGATCCGATGGAGCTGCCGTCACCCACCACCGCATCCCGGTCAACGACCGCGCAGGGACCCACGCGGACGCCGTCCCCCAGGTGCGCCGACTCATGGACTACAGCGGTGGGATGAATGCCGGAAAAACCCGAGCTGCGATCGGGGGCGAAGATCGCAAGCGTACTTCTGAAGGCTGCATAGGCGTCTTCCACCACTATCTGGGCCTGCGCCGAAGTCTCCACCTCCTGTGAGACGATGACAGCCAGTGCACCGGTGGCGCCGAGGTACTTCCTGTACTTCCTGTTCGCGTAGTAGCAGACCTGGCCGGGGCCCGCGTCCTGAATGGTGGAGACGCCGGTTACCTCGGCGTCGGGGTTGCCGCCGAGAAAACGGCCTCCCAGACGCTCCGCCAAGTCCGAAAGGCTAATCACTGCCGCCGCCGGCCGCCAACCTGTTGATCACCTCGTCGGTTATGTCTATGGAGGGGTCGGCAAAGACCACCAGGCCCTCCGAGGCATCTATTACGAGATCGTAGTCCTCCTCGTTGCTTATCTCCTGGACGGCCTCGTTTATGCCGGCCACTATGGGCGAGACCAGCTCCTCGTTGCGGCTCTCCACTGTTCCGTCGGGACCGAAGACGTCCGAGAGGTACCCCTCGAGCTCGGCCCTCTTCGTTTCCAGAAGCCTCTCCTTCTCGCGCCTGGTCTCCGGACTCATCATCAGAGTCCGGGCCAGATCCCGCTCCAGTTCGTCGATCTCCTCCTGCAGGGAATCGGCGTGGGCCCTGTACTCCTCGATCTCGGTCTCCAGCAGCTCCCTGGCGTCGGATACCTCCCCCAGCGACTCGAATATCCGGTCCGAGTCGATGACGGCCACCGACTGTCCCAGCGCACAGGCCGCCAGAACGGCCGCCGCGGCAATGCCGAATCTCATCTGTATCTCCTCCGGTGGCTAGAACTCGGTTCCAATCTGGAAATGCGGCTTCCAGCCCCTGTCGGGGCCGTCGAACCCGTAGGCGTAATCGAGCCCCAGGACGCCCAGCATCGGCACCTCCACCCGAACGCCGAGACCCGCTCCGCGATTGAGATCCCAGAACTCGGTGTCCGACCATGAGTTCCAGGCGTCACCCGCATCTGCGAAGACGGAGAGCTGCAGCTGGTCGATGACCCGGAAGCGGTACTCTGCGGAGAGGATCATCATCGTCCTTCCCCCCACGGTCTCGAATCCCGACACGGCCCCGATGGAGTTGTCGTCGTAGCCACGCAGGCCGTAGAAGCCGGTCCCCCCCAGCTCGAAGAGCTCGTATGCGGGCGGCTCCCTGCCGGCCAGGGATGTGATGGTGCCGGCACGAAGCCGAAGGGTGAGGAAGAACTTCCAGAACGCGGGCATGTGCCATGCGCTGTCCAGCAGGTACTTGGCAAAGCCGATGTTGCCCCCCAGGGCACCGCCGGCGAATTCGGCGGAGAGTGAGTTACGGGAGCCCTCCCCGGGAAAGACCTTCCGGTCACGGCTGTCGCGGAGGACGGTGAACCGCAGCGAGCTGGTCCAGCGCGGCCACTCCAGGTCCCTGAGGTCGTAGTAGAAGTTGGTGGAGTCGTCGGTGATGTTGTAGACGTTCACCTTCTCCAGGGTGTACCTGGTGGATACCGAGAGGAAGTCCACCCACGGAATCGGCCTGCCCACGGTGACGGCCCCGCCGGTGCGCTTCCTGTCGTACTGCGTATAGTCGCTGGTGGTGTGAAAGAGCTCCCCGCCCAGGGACAGCGGGGTATCCCGGAACCAGGGCTCGGTGAATCCCAGCTGTATGTCGTTGCGCTGCTTCGAGAACGTGTAGTTGATGGTGACGCTCTGCCCCCGGCCGAACAGGTTGGTCTCCCCCAGCTCCAGGTAGCCGTTGAGGCCCTCCTCGCCGCTGTAGCCGGCGCCTATTCCGGCCCTTCCGGTGGTCTTCTCCTCCACCTCCACGATGAGGTCGATGTCCGAGGAGCCCTCTATCATGCTGAAGTCGGGTATGACGTTGTTGAAGTAGTTGAGGTAGTAAACGTTGCGAATGCTGCGCATCAGGCTGGTCCTGGTGAAGAGGTCGCCGGGGTAGATCTTGAGCTCCCGGCGTATGACGTTGTCGTGGGTGCGGGTGTTTCCGAATATGTCCACCCTCCTGATGTGCGCCCGCTCTCCCTCGTCGATACGGAACTCCAGGGCCAGGGTGGAATCGTTCTCGGGGGTTACCGACGGACTGGCCTGGGCGTAGAAGTAACCGCGGTCCTGCAGAACCTGGTAGATGTTCTCCAGCGACTCCTGCAGCTCCTCGGAGTCGAACTCCTTCCCCTCCTCTATTTCCAGGGCCCGCTGCAGAAGACTGTCGGCCACGTGCTGGTTGCCGTCGAAGCTCAGGCGGCCGAAACGGTACTTCCTTCCCTCGCTGACGCCTATCTCCAGCCTGAGGTGTCGGCCATCGTCCATTACGGACCGCTCTGTTCCGGTCACGCGGGCGTACGGATAGCCGCGGTTGCCGTAGAAATCCTCTATCCTGGTGCGGTCCTCACGCAGGGTGGACTCCCGCAGCCTTCCCGACCGCCAGAAGGTGTCCTCATGGGTGTCCATCTCGTCGCGCAGGTCGTCGTCACTGAAGGCCTCGTTGCCGCTGAAGACGATCTCGCCCACTCTGACGTCGGGGCCCTGACGGCAATCGAACACCAGCTCACTGCGTCCGTCGAGGTCGGGGGGCTCCCAGCGGGCGTCGACCTCGGCGAAGTGTCGGTGCTCCTCCTCGTACATGGCCAGGATTATCTGCCGGGCCCTCTCCACATCCATGCCGGAGACGGTCTGTCCGGGAAGAAGAGCCAGGGTGTCCCGGGCGTCACCGACGTCCAGCTCACCCGGATTCTCGAACCTGTAGTCGCTGAGTATGTGATTCTCGGACACCCTTAGGGTCAGGTCCACCCGGCCCTCCAGGGTGTCCGCCAACACCTCGACCCTGCTGAAGTACCCCATTCCGAATAGGTTGCGTATCCCCTGGCTTACCGCCATCGGCCGCAGCTCGTATCCGGGTAGGTTTCCGAAGCTCCTGATGATCAGCGAGTCGCTGACGTAACCGTTGCCCTCCACGCTGATCTCGCCCACGGGAAGCGAGAGGGCGGACGCGGTGAGAATCAGTGCTGCCAGGAGTGGTAGCCTCACTTCGTCTTGCTTCCAGACGTTGTGGCCACCTCGTGATGACGGTCGGCGTCGCTGTCGGTCTTTACGAATACGAGCTCGTCGCCCCGACGCACCGCACGGATGCCGTCACCCGGAACGAATCTTCCGCGCAGCAGGGCGTCCGTCAGCGGATCCTCGACCAGGCGCTGAATAGCCCGGCGGAGGTGGCGGGCGCCGCTTCTGGGGTCGTATCCGCTTTCGGATATCAGGGTGTGGGCCTCCTCGGATATCTCCAGCGAGAGATCCATCTCGTCGAGACGTACGCGCACATCGCGCAGCTGTATATCGACGATCTTCTCGATGTCCTCGGGCTTGAGCGTGTTGAAGACAACGGTCTCGTCCAGGCGGTTGATGAACTCCGGGTTGAAGAAGCGCTTCATGCCCTCCATGGCTATCTCCCGGGCCCGCTGGGCATCGGTTGAGCCGTTTCCGCCGGAAAAGCCCAGCTTGCCCGAATGGAGCTCCTTGGAGGCGATGTTGCTGGTCATGATCAGTATGGTGTTGGTGAAGTCCACCGAACGGCCGTAGGAATCGGTCATCCGGCCGTAGTCCATGACCTGAAGCAGCATGTTGAACAGATCGGAATGGGCCTTCTCCACCTCGTCCAGCAGAACCACCGAGTACGGCCTGCGGCGCACTCGCTCGGTGAGCTGGCCGCCGTCATCGTAACCCACGTAGCCCGGAGGAGCGCCCACCAGGCGCGATCCCGCGAAGCTCTCCTGGAACTCGGACATGTCCATGCGTATCAGGGCCGACTGCTCACCGAACACCTGCTCGGCCAGCACCCTGGCCGTCTCGGTCTTGCCGACTCCCGAGGGCCCCAGGAACAGAAAGGCGCCGGCGGGACGGGCCTGGTTGCGCAGTCCCACCCGGCTGCGGCGGATGGCGTTGGCTATGAACTCTATGGCCTCGTCCTGTCCCACTATGTGGCGCCTCAGACGATTCTCCAGGTCAACCAGCTGCTGCAGCTCGTTGTCGCCGACCCTGTTCACCGGGATTCCCGTCATCTCCGAGACCACCTCGGCCACCAGGTCGGCGGTGACCGCCTCGACCTCCACCGCCGCATGCCACGCGGCACGCCGCTGGGAGAGGTCGCTGCGCAGCTCGTCAATCCGCTCGCGGAGCCTCACGGCCCGGTCGAAGTCGCGCTGCTCGGAGCTGCACCTCTTGGTCTCCTCCAGCTCCTCGATCCGGTCCTCCAGCTCCAGTATCTCCGAGGGTATCTCCGAAGCGGTGAGCCTGGTCCTGGCGCCGGCCTCGTCCATCACGTCAATGGCCTTGTCGGGCAGGAACCGTCCGCTGATGAAGCGGTCGGCCAGCCGGGCGCAGGCCTCGACGGCATCGTCGGTGTACTCCGTTCCGTGATGGTCCTGGTACTGGAAGCGAAGGCCCTCCAGGATCTCTATCGTCTGCTCCACGCTGGGCGGGTCCACGGCCACCGGCTGGAAGCGGCGCTCCAGGGCGCCGTCCTTCTCGATGCGGCGGCGGTACTCGTCGAGTGTGGTGGCGCCTATGCACTGTATCTGCCCCCTGGCCAGAGCGGGCTTGAGCAGGTTGGCCGCGTCTATGGCCCCCTCGGCCGCCCCGGCCCCCACCACGGAGTGAACCTCGTCGATGAAGAGGATTACGTCCCCCTCCTCCACGATCTCGTTGATCAGCGCCTTCAGGCGCTCCTCGAACTGCCCCCGGTACTTGGTTCCGGCTATCACCCCGGCCATATCCAGCGCCAGCAGCCTCTTGTCGTGAAGCGCCTCGGGCACGTGGTCATCCACGACCAGCTGCGCCAGCCCCTCGACTATGGCCGTCTTGCCCACACCGGGCTCTCCAATGAGCACAGGGTTGGATTTCTTGCGGCGGCATAGAACCTGTATCAGCCTGTCTATCTCACGTTTGCGACCTATCACCGGATCCAGCTTGCCCCGGCGGGCCATGTCCGTCAGATCGTGGCAGAAGAACTCCAGCGCGGACGAGGTCTCCTCCTCTTTGGTCTTCTCGGCTGCTGTGGGCAGCTCCTTTACCCTGCCCACCGTCTTCTCCAGGGTAACCGACATCTCCCTCAGGAGCGTGGAAGCCATGCAGGAGCCCACCGCCAGCAGGCCCAGGAGAAGGTGTTCGGTTCCTATCTTGCGCTGCTTGAGCATGCCCGCCTGCCGGCTGGCCTCGTGCAGCACCAGTCGGGCCTTCGTGGTCCACCCCACCTCGTGTCGTGGAACGGTAACGCCCGGAGGCTTGCGCATGAAGCCCTCGAGGCGGAACCTGAGCTCGGCGGGTTTTACGTTCAGGCTCTGCAGGACCGCGACGGCCTTGGCCCCCTTTACGGAGAGGATCCCGTAGAGGATGTGCTCGGAGCCTACCTTTGTCTGCCCGGCCTTGCTGGCCTCCGCCCGGGCTATGTTCAGTGAGCTTCGCGCCCTGTCGCTGAACTGGTCAGGCAACTCGGTCTCCCCCGATCCGTTTCCGTCGCTGCGTCTGCGCCGCCCTCGTACAACCACCATCTACCGTCTGGCGGCCGTTCGGTTCCATACTTCCGCCGGCGCTCACCACTCTTGAATGATAACGGCAATCCGGCCGTTCTGCAATTACCGGGGCCCTTGAAGGGTCAGTCCTCCTCCACCAGGATGCCGTCTCTCAGGCAGGTGCGTCTGTGGGCCCGCGAGGCCAGCTCCCGGCTGTGGGTGGCAAGGATGAAGGCCTGTCCCCTTCTGCCGGCCAGCTCCAGTATCATCCGCTCCACCCGGCCGCTTGCCGCCGCGTCGAGGTTTCCCGTGGGCTCGTCGGCCAGAACCACGTCCGGTTCCCTTATCAGCGCCCGGGCAACCGCCGTCCTCTGCCGCTCCCCCCCCGACACCTGCGATGGGAAATGCCCTGCCCTGTGGTCCATCTCCACCTGCTGCAGCAGGTCCGCGGCGCGCGCGATCGCCGTACGCCTGTTCTCACCCGCCAGCAGGAGGGGCATGGCAACATTCTCCACAACGGTGAATTCCTCCAGCAGATGGTGGAACTGGAATACGAAACCCAGAGCACTGTTCCTCAGTCTGGCCCGAGCCCTCTCGCTGCCCTTCCACGCGTCTGTCCCGCCTATTCTCACCGTACCGCCGTCCGGCCTGTCCAGAATCCCCAGTATATGCAGCAGCGTACTCTTGCCGCTGCCGCTGGGCCCGGAGACCGATACGACCTCCCCACTTCTCACCCCAATCGAGGCTCCCTTCAGAATCTCCAGGACGGTGTCGCCCTGGCCGTAGGACTTACTGATGTCCTCTCCCTCCAGGACCATTCCACCTTCTCTACTCATATCTAACCGCCTCCGAGGGTGATATGGACAGCGCCGAGAGCGCCGGCAGCACCGAGACAAGCAGGCTCGCCGCCAACGTGGCCAGAGCCAGCACCGCCGCCAGGGCGGGCTGGAACCTGCCGGACAGGACCTCTATCCAGTATACGCTCCCCTCCAGACGGATGGGAAGCCAGTTGTTTACTGTATATATGACAGCAAACGCAAAGCCGCTGCCCACCAGGGCTCCGCACAGGCCGATCACCCCGCCCTGGGACAGGCAGGTCCTCAGCAGGAAGGCCGGCCTGGCGCCCATGGCCCTCATGACGCCCAAGTCCCTTCTGTGCTCCAGAGACACCATAGCAAGGGCACTTGAGAGGTTCAGTAGTGCCACAACCGATATCAGTGCCAGAACCACCGTCATCGCCAGCCTCTCCAGTCCCAGGGCGGCAAACAGGTTCGAATGCTGCTGCAGGAAAGCCTCGGCCTCCATGTAGGTTGGATGCCGGCCTTCCACGTAAGCCGATCTCAGGGCGGCCGAAAGGCGGGATGCGGCCTCCACTGGGTCGGTGTCCTCCACCGTTGCAGCGCCGAAACTGGAGTATTCGACGTCGGGGCCGAAGAGCCCGAGCGCCGTCTCCGTTCCCGCCACCGCTACGCCGGCGTTGTAGTCCTCGATCCCCAGATCTGCGACGGCCGCCACCTCCGCCTGTACGATCGTATCCAGAACCGCCGTCCCCATGCCGGAGACGACGGCGCTCTCCGTGGAGGCCAGCCTTATCATGTCGCCCTCCCCCACCTGCAGCCGTCGGGCCAGGTCACGTCCCAGAAGCACCCCATCCGTTCCGTCTTCTCCCAGCATCTCCGGCAGGCGGGTGATGCCGCGCTCGTCACTCCAGCTAACGGCCCACAGCTCCGCCCCCGCCACCCGGCCGCCCGAGCCGGCCAGGATCACCGTATGCGTGGAGCGCGGAGAGACTTCGGCAAGGCCGGGCGTCTCGGCCGCCAGAGAGTCCACCAGGGCCAGGTCGGCCCCGCTCAGGGCATAGCCGCCGGGCGCCCGAACTACCACCGGGGGGTTCACGCGGTTCAGCGACCGCATGATAGAGCCCGAGAAGCCGCTCATGAAAGCGTTCAGTATCAGCAGTGCCGCCACGCCTATGGCCAGGCCGACCATACTCAGTCCCGAGACCGTTCGAATGAAACCTGAGTGCGAACGGCTGAACAGCTGGCGCATACCCACGCTCATGGCCAGCGGTACCGGCAAGCGCCTACCCCTCGTCCAGGCCGCGGAGGTGGGGAAACAGAATTGTGTCCCTGATGGAGCGGGCGTCCGTGAGCAGCATCACCAAACGGTCGATGCCCACTCCCAGTCCTCCCGTGGGCGGCATTCCCACCTCCAGCGCGAAGAGGAAGTCCTCGTCCACCCTGCCCTCTCGAATTCCGCTCTCTTCGGCCTGCCGCTTCAGCCGCTCCCTCTGGGCCAGCGGGTCGTTCTGCTCGCTGAAGCTGTTGCCCAGCTCCAGGCCGGCTGCGAACAGCTCGAACCGCTCGGTGATGTTCTCCGCTCCGGGCTTGGCCTTGGCCAGCGGCGAGAGCTCCTCGGGATAATCCACCACGAATGTGGGCTCCACTATGGAATCCGCCACGTAGTGGTCGAAGAGCTTGTCCAGCAGACCGGCCCTGTCGGTGGCGCCCGCGGCTATCTCCAACTCATCGGCAAGCTCGCGCAGGTCCGAGGCCTCCCATGCTACGAGGTCCTCGCCGCTGGCCTCCCTCAGACTCTCGCAGAAGCCCATCCTTCTGAACGGAGGCGAGATGCTCAGCTGGGTTCCCCGGTAGGATATGGTATCGCCCAGGCCGCACTCGGAGGCGGAGGCCTGCACCATATCCTCGAAGCGTCGCATCATCACCTCGTAGTCGGCCCAGGCCTCGTAGAGCTCCAGCTGGGTGAACTCCGGGCTGTGGGTCCGGTCCACACCCTCGTTACGGAAGTCCTTGCCGATCTCGTAGACCCGCTCTATGCCGCCCGCGACCAGTCTTTTCAGGAACAGCTCGGTCGCTATCCGCAGGTAGAACTCCCGGTCCAGGTAGTTGTAGCGGGTGAGGAAGGGGTCCGCGGCCGCCCCCCCGTAGAGTGACTGGAGTATCGGGGTCTCCACCTCCATGAATCCGTTTCCGTCCAGGTAGTCGCGGATCGCGGATATCACTCCTGTGCGGCTTCGAAAGCGCTCCAGCGAGTCCGGATTGACCTGCAGGTCCACGCAGCGGTGGCGGTAGAGGTAGTCCCGGTCGCTGACCACGTCATGTCGAACTCCGTCATCGTCGGTCTTCACCACCGGCAGCGGCCTCAGGCTCTTGCAGAGCATCCGCAGCGAGGAGACCTTGACGGAGAGCTCGCCCATGCGGGTGGTGAACACCGGTCCCCCCGCCTCCACCATGTCGCCCAGGTCCAGCAGGCCCACCAGATTCCAGATGGTCTCCTGGAGGTCGTTCTTCCGAATGAAGAGCTGAATGGCAGCCCCCTGGCCCTCCAGGTCGGCGAACACGGTCTTGCCGTGACTGCGCACCGCCCTGATCCTCCCGGCCACGGTAACCGGCTCCTCTGTCTCGCCGGCCTCCCGGACCTCGGGCACCGGT
>CAZKJG010000019.1:0-7640 GCA_964553045.1 uncultured bacterium
CTAAGATGCGCGTAATATCGCTGGCTGTCTTGGCAGTACTGGTCTGTGCTGTCACGGCCTTGGGATCGATGTCCATTGAAGACAGGACCATCGCCTATTCGTCTTCATCAGGTGTAGGCGGGCAGCTTGCCGTGGAGAGAGCCCGATACAAGCCCAGTGGTGATTCACTCGACAGCCACAATCTCATTGCAGTGGCCGGCGGGGACAACACCGTCAAGATCTACACCTTCACCAGCGCGTCCGGGTTCACGTTTCGGGAAACCATAACCCTGTCTGACAGCGATCTGCGTCCCTTTGATATCTCCATAGTGCCCATGGATATCGATGATGACGGCGCCGACGAGCACTGCCTGGTGATGCCCTCTATCGATGTGGGGTCATCCAACTCGGGCGATATCGCCATCTTCGATCTGGAAGGACGCGTTCTCTACGAAAACTGCCTTGACTGGAACGGCTATACCGCAGGGGCAGAGGTCTATCATCTCGAATGGGTGGCCGAATACAGCTCGGAACCAACAAAGAGCTTCTCTGTGTCCATCAGCAACGGTATCGGTCAGGATTACATCTACCTCGCGACCCTGGATCACAGTGGACTTCAACCTGAGATTAAGCTCATCAGCCAAAAGAGCTTGCCAGGATCGACCTACTACGCCAGCTCAACTACTGCAGGCGCCCGTCCGTATGAGACCTATCCCATTGAAATCAATGGAGATAGACTCGCCATGACAACCATCCACAACTGTGGCCTCGAAATATGGGATCCGACAGACCGTGAATCCTACAGCAGGATAAGGGTAAGTCAGCAAGGTGGATCGGCCGCTCCCAACGGTTATGGCAGCCCCATGTTGGTGGACGGCGAACTCGGTGACGTTCACAGGGCCTTTCTCCTCAGGGATGGCTTCGATGACCCATGCCTGGTGTTTCTGAGCAACCACACCATGGGTATGACGGTGTACGATATCCATGATCTGGAGGACCCCCTCTTCGTATGGCAGTGGGACAATGACACCAGGCTGAAGCATACCGTCGGCGGCTCGGTAGTCTGGGATTGGCACGGCGCCGGGGACGGAGACAGTGTAGCCCCCGCTCAGGGAGAAGGAATTCCCTACAACCCTCCCGGTTGCGCCTTTGGTATCGGTGGCCGCTACGACACCAGCGGCGGGCTGATCCACATCTTCCTTGCCGACGGCGGAGATGGTCTCAGGGCATTCGACTTCTCTTCCTTCTTCAATCCGTTTGATCTTGCCGGAGTGTATGAGTACTCCGCATTCGACAACTACTATACCTACTCGGAGTCTCCGCAAGGCGAGAGTCCTCGACTTGCGTATGACCTACGTACTCTGGAGATTCCCGATGAGCCCGGCGTTTTCGTTTTCACCTCCTGGAGGGAGCACAAGGATACGAGCCAATCCTCCGAGATAAGGCTCACCGCCCATCACGACGACAACAGCCTTGACGGAATGGCTGGTGGGGCAGGGTTGGTTGCAGAGGCCGTCATCAGCCTCGCGCATCCCTCACCGAATCCCTCATCCGGAAGCGTCACCGTTGAGTACGTTGCGGCAGACAGGCCCCATGACATAACTATCTTCGACATGACCGGCAGGGTAGTCGACCGCGAGAGCATCGAGAGTACTCCCGGTACCGCTTCGTTCCGGTGGGATGGGTGTGATCAGTCCGGCGAGCCGGTTCCATCCGGAGTCTACGTCATGAGGTTCAGAGACACCGAGGGAAGGGCGGTCTCCCGGCAGTTCTCCCTGCTTCGTTAGAAGCCTGGACTTTCTGCAGAAGGGGCCTGAAGTCCGATCGGGCCCCTTCACTTACCGGGTGTTGTGCAGATCAGTCCATCCGGGGGACGACGCATATGAATCGCATCACGGAATCGCCTGTGTTGACGAAGCCGTGACGTTCGCCGGGTGCCACGTACACGGCCGAGCCGGGACCGATCGGCCTGACTCCCTCCGAGCTTTCCGCGTGGCCCTCCCCCTTCACGACGAACACCTCGTGCTCCCAGTCATGGGTGTGGTTGGGGGTACGGCCGCCGGGGGCCACCTCGAAGAGCCTCATGACGAAGTTGGGAACATCCTCCTCGGGTCCGGCCAGAACTCGCTTCGATACCCCCTCGGCGCCCTCCATATCTATGTCGATCCTGTCAACCTTGCTGTAGTGCCTTGCCTTCATGTGACAGCTCCTTCGTTTTGATTCCTTACCCACGCTGTGGAATATAAAGACCATATTGCATCGGCGTGAGTCTGGGCCTTGCCAAGGCGAGCATCTCGCCGTAGACTCAGCCGCTCGATGGCCTCTCAGGGCGGCGGCCGGGACATTTGCGCCGCCCGGTGAAAGCGGATATATAGTCTGCATGAGGCCGCGAATCGCAATATGTTGTAAAAGGTGGCCTGAAGGGGCTCGAAAGCACAACATGGAGAAGCTGATGACCCTGAAGACACTACATGTGGTGGTAGAGATTGGCTGAGGGCGTTCCGGCGGGCACCGCCGTGTACGACGAGAGCAAGGTCAAAACGCTTTCGTCCATAGAGCACATACGGCTGAGGACCGGCATGTACATCGGCCGCATAGGCGACGGCAGCCATCCCGAGGACGGCATCTACGTCCTCTTCAAGGAGGTGATGGACAACGCCGTCGACGAGTACATCATGGGCCACGGAAAGCGCATAAAGGTGGAGCTGTCCGACGGCCAGCTCAGCGTCCGGGACTACGGCCGGGGGATACCGCTGGGCAAGGTGATCGACTGCGTCTCCAAGATCAACACCGGCGCCAAGTACAACACCGACGTGTTCATGTTCAGCGTGGGCCTCAACGGCGTGGGCACCAAGGCGGTCAACGCTCTCTCCGAGCACTTCCGGGTGGTGAGCCACCGCGACGGAAAGTGCTTCGAGGCCGTGTTCAGCCGCGGAGAGCTGGTGAGCTCCGAGGAGAGGCCGACCAAGAGCCGCGACGGCACCCTGGTGGAGTTCCAGCCCGACCACGAGATATTCGAGGACTACGCCTTCGACGCCGAGTACATGGTCAACCGGATACGGCACTACGCCAACCTCAACGCCGGCCTGAAGATCACGTTCGGAGGTGAGACCTACGTCTCCGAGAACGGCCTCTGCGACCTGCTGGAGGAAGAGGCGGGCGACGACGCTCTTTACGAGGTGATACATCACCGGACCAAGGAGCTGGAGTTCGCCCTCACCCATACAACCGAGTACGGTGAGCGCTACCTCTCCTTCGCCAACGGCCAGTACACGCGGGCGGGGGGGAGCCACCTCACCGCCTTCAAGGAGGGCATCACCAAGGGTGTGAACGCCTTCGCCAAGGATCATTTCGCGGGTACGGACGTCCGGGAGGGCATCATCGCCTCCATCTCCGTGCGGCTGAAGGAGCCGGTCTTCGAGTCGCAGACCAAGACCAAGCTGGGCAACACGGACATCCGCGGCTGGATAGTGAAGGCCGTCACCTCCGAGGTGGAGCAGGCCCTTCACCGCGACCCGGGCCTGGCCGAGACGCTGATGGACAAGGTCAAGTCGAACCAGCGCATCCGCACCGAGCTGAAGAACGTGAAGAAGAAGGCCCGGGAGCGGGCGAAGAAGACGGCCATCCGGGTTCCGGGCCTGAAGGACTGCAAGATACATTACGGAGACGATGACGAGAGGGCCGAGGAGAGTACGGTTTTCCTGGTGGAGGGCCAGAGCGCCGCTGGCAGCATGATAGCCAGCCGGGACGTGAACACCCAGGCCGTGTTCGCGCTGCGGGGCAAGCCGCTGAACTGCTTCGGCCTGAAGCGCGACACGCTGTACAAGAACGCCGAGATCTACAACGTGATGAGGGCACTGAACATAGAGAACGACCTCGAGGGCCTTCGCTACAACCGCGTGGTGATCGCCACCGACGCCGACGTGGACGGTATGCACATCCGCAACCTGCTGCTGACGCTGTTTCTGCACTTCTTCGAGGGGCTGGTGCTGAACGAGCATCTGTTCATACTGGAGACCCCCATCTTCCGTGTCCGCAACAGGAAGAAGACCATCTACTGCTACAGCGAGGCGGAGAGGAAGGCGGCATTGTCCGAGCTGGGCAAGTCCGCCGAGATAACGCGCTTCAAGGGCCTGGGGGAGATCTCGCCGGCGGAGTTCGGCCGCTTCATCGGAGACGACATCCGCCTGCTGCCCGTGTCCATCTCCCGTCTGAAGGAGGTCCCCGAGATGCTGCGCTTCTACATGGGCAAGAACACCCCGAAGAGGCGCGAGTTCATCATAACCAACCTGAGGTGACATCCATCCCATGACCAAGAAGAAGGCTCTCAAGCAGCTCTTCAGGGACAACTTCCTGGACTACGCCACTTACGTAATCAAGGAGCGGGCCATACCCGACGCCAGGGACGGCCTGAAGCCGGTCCAGCGCCGCATACTCTGGTCGCTGCACGAGATGGACGACGGCCGCTACAACAAGGTGGCCAACGTGATAGGCCACGCCATGCGCTACCATCCCCATGGCGACCAGTCCATAGGTGATGCCCTGGTGAGCCTGGCCAACCGCGGCTACTTCGTCGACCGGCAGGGCAACTTCGGCAACATCCTCACCGGCGACGCCGCCTCCGCGCCGCGCTACATCGAGTGCCGCCTCACCGACCTGGCCCGGGAGACCATGTTCAACGACCGCATCACCGAGACCGTGCCCAGCTACGACGGCCGCAACGACGAGCCGGTTGTTCTTCCGGCAAAAATCCCGGCCATACTGCTGCTGGGGGTGGAGGGGATAGCGGTGGGGATGAGCACCCGCATACTGCCCCACAACTTCCAGGAGGTGCTCCGGGCCCAGATCGACTGCCTCCAGGGTCGGGACTTCGAGCTCTACCCCGATTTCCCCCAGGGCGGCACCATGGACGTGGAGGACTACGACTCAGGCCGCGGACGGGTACGCAACCGCGCCCGAATCGAGAAGAAGGGTAGCAAGGAGCTGGTGATCCGCGAGCTGGCCTGGGGCACCACCACAGAGAGCGTGATCCGGTCCATGGAGAAGGCCGCCCGCAAGGGGAAGCTAAAGATCTCCTCCATTGACGACTACACCTCCGACAAGGTGGAGATACACGTCAGGCTGGGCCGCGGCGTCAGCCAGGAGGAGGGTCTGAAGAGGCTGTACGCCCATACCGAGTGCGAGATGTCCCACAGCGCCAGCATGATGGTGATCCGCGAGGGCGGGCCGGTGGAGTCCACCGTGGAGGAGCTGCTACGATGGTGCACCGACGGCCTGGTGGAGATTCTCCGTGCGGAGCTGAAGCTCTCGCTGGGCGACCTGCAGGACCGCGAGCACTGGCTGACCCTGGAGCAGATCTTCATCGAGAACCGCATATACAAGGGCATCGAGGAGTGCGACACGCTGGGCGCGATTCGCAGGGCGGTGCGGGACGGCCTGGAGCCCTGGCTGGAACAGCTTCCCCGGGAGCTGACCGACGACGACGTGGAGAGGCTGCTGAAGCTGCACATCCGCCGGATCTCCCGCTTCGACATAGAGTCGCACCGCGAGGAGATCGGCGAGGTCGGCTCCCGGATCAGGCAGGTGAGGAAGCACCTCTCCAACGTTAAGGCATATACGGTGTCCTACATAGAGCAGCTGCTGGAGAAGTACGGATCCCGCTGGCCGCGGCTCACCAGCATGGAGAGCTTCAGCGACATAAACGTCCGCCAGATCGCCCATCGCAACCTGAAGGTGGGATTCGATCCTGCGCAGGGCTACGTGGGCACCGACGTCAAGGGCGAGAGGACCTTCAGCGCCTCCGAGTATGACCGCATCTTCGTCTTCCTCGCAGACGGGACGTACACGGCCATTGCCGTGGAGGAGAAGCGCTACATCGACGGAAAGGTGGTCTACTGCGGCGTCGCCGACCGCGAACAGGTCTTCACCGTTGTCTACCGCGACCCGAAGAGCCGCCTGTCCTACGTGAAGCGTTTCACCACCGGCGGCTACATAATGGAGAAGGAGTACCGCTACATCCCCGCGGGCGGTGAGCTGATGCTGTTCACCGACCGCGACGGCCTGAGGCTGGAGTTCTGGTTCAAGCGCACCAAGCGGATGCGCAAGTTCAAGGACTCCGTGCTGCAGTCGGAGATCAGGGTCACCGGCTCCGACGCCAGGGGCGTGCGGCTGGGCGGGAAGAAGGAGATCAGCAGCATCAAGGCAGTGGAGCTGGAGGAAGAGGAGCCGCAGGATGAGGAAGAGTCCTCCGGAAACAGCGCCGGCGCCGATGATGACGGGGATGGGGCGGAAGGGCCCGATGAAGCTGCCGGCCCGGACTCCGGCGACGAAGCCCCGGACGAAGAGCCCTCCGCAGGGGAAGGGGAATCCGGGGCCGGGGAGGATGACTCCGGGCCGAAGAACCTCGACGAGATAATCGAGGAGGCGGAGAGGCTGAAGAAGCGCTCCTCGGACGCTGTCAGAAAGGCCCGGGAGGAGAGCACGGGAGACCTTTTCGAGGAGTAGCGGGAATTCGGCGAAGAAGGATGGGGCGGCCGGCTGAGCCGGCCGCCCCATCTCGTCAGACCAGGTCCGAGAGGCTACTGCGAAGCCTCTCCACGGGATCGCCCACCGCCGGCCGGAACTCCCTGCCTGTGATCATCTCGTAGAGCCTGATGTACCGCGACGACAGCTCCACCACCAGGTCGTCCGGCGGCTGGGGCAGCTCCCCGTCGGCGTAGGGGTCGCAGCGCTCGCGGAACCACAGCCTCAGGAACTCCTTGTCTATGCTCTCGGGCTTCTCGCCGGCGGCGAAGCGCTCCTCGTAGCCGTCGGCCAGCCAGTACCGCGAGGAGTCAGGGGTGTGGATCTCGTCGATGAGAAGGATATTCCCCTCACTGTCGGTACCCATCTCGTACTTGGTGTCCACCAGTATCAGGCCGTTCTCCGCCGCCAGCTTCATACCGCGGCGGAAGAGAGACAGCGCTATGGAGGAGGTTGCCTCCCAGTATTCGGCCGTCATCAGGCCCTGCTCCACTATGCCCTGGGGGGTGATGGACTCGTCGTGCTCATCGCTCTTGGTGGTGGGCGTGATGATGGGCTCGGGGAATCGCTGGTTCTTGCGCATCCCGTCGGGCAGGACGTTTCCGCAGATGTTGCGCTCGCCCTTCTCGTAGAGTGTCCAGGCGGAGGTGCTGGTGCTTCCTGTGAGATAGCCGCGGACCACGAACTCCACCGGGAAGGGGCTGCACTTCCGCGCCAGCGTAGCGCTGGGGTCGGGCACGTCGATCACGTGGTTGGGGACGATGTCGGCGGTCTGCTCGAACCACCATGCGCTCACCAGGTTGAGCACCTGCCCTTTGAAGGGCACCTGGGCCAGTACCCGGTCGAATGCGCTCTGGCGGTCGGTGGTGATCAGCACCAGTCTGTCGCCCAGGTCGTAGATGTCTCGGACCTTTCCCTCCACCCTTCCCGGAAGCCCCAGGCCGCTGGTGTCGGTGAGGCAGCTGTCGAGATTCCGGCGTATCGTGTCCCTGGAAACCACGTTACCTTCCCTTCTCCCTCGAGGCCGTGCGCGCGGACGGCGCGCCGGCGGCTAGCGAAATACACCTTTCATCGATTATCATAGCACTTCTTCGGAAGCGGAGGGTGGAGCCCCCCGCTGTCCCGGCAGGCAGTAAACA
>CAZKJG010000019.1:7740-59390 GCA_964553045.1 uncultured bacterium
CACTTCTTCGGAAGCGGAGGGTGGAGCCCCCCGCTGTCCCGGCAGGCAGTAAACATACCCGAATGGTACGGATTGGAGCAAGATGGGCAAGCCATCACCACAGGACCGCAACCTGACCTGGCACTACCACGAGGTGACCAGGGATGACCGGCAGAAGGTACTGGGCCACAGGGGGGCTACGATCTGGTTCACCGGCCTCAGCGGCTCGGGGAAGTCCACGGTTGCCGACGCCGTGGCCTCCCGGCTGCACGACATGGGCGTCCTCACCGCCATACTCGACGGTGACAACATACGGCACGGGCTGAACAGCGACCTGGGCTTCTCCCCGGAGGACCGCACCGAGAACATCCGCCGGATCTCCGAGGTGGCCAGGCTGTTCACCTCCTTCGGCGTGGTGAACCTGCTGGCCTTCATAAGCCCCTACCGTGCCGGCCGCGACGGGGCCCGGAGGATCCAGAAGGAGGGCGACTTCTTCGAGGTGTACGTCAAGGTTCCGCTGGAGGTGGCCGAGGACCGCGACCCCAAGGGCCTGTACAAGAAGGCCCGGGCCGGGGAGATCAAGTCCTTCACCGGCATAGACGCCCCCTACGAGGAGCCCGAGAGCCCCGAGCTGGTGCTGGACACCTCGAAGCTCTCCCCCGAGGAGAGCGCCGAGAGGGTGATAGCCATGCTGCGCGAGAAGGGCGTGATACCGGCGGAGTAGCCGGTCTGAAAGCGCCATGAGACAATTCTTCCCCCAGCTGGGCCCCGTCATGGAGCGTACGCGAAGCCGACTGCTCCCCGACCTGTCTTCGGACGAGCGGATGACCTTCCGCAGGCACCTGGTATCGGCCGTCATGCAGGCGGTGGCCATGGGCGTGATACTCAACCACGAGTACATCGCCGCAAAGGGCCTGCAGGCTGAGCCCTGGCAGGTAACGCTGCTGGTCATGATATGGCCGGTGGCCAACTTCATGTCGGTATTCATCAGCCACTGGATAGACGGCAGGGGATGCTACTCGAAGGCGGTGCTGCTGGGCGGGCTGCTGCGACTGGCTGTCTGCGGGATGTTCCTCACAGACAGCGTGAACGTCCTTCTGGTGCTGCTGCTTTTCTTCTTCGGCTCCAACAGCATGGTCCTGCCGGTGCAGAACTCCATCATCCGCTACCGATACGGCCCGGGGAAGCGCGGCAGCCTCTTCGGCTGGACATTGAGCGCGATGAACCTGGTGAGCCTGCCCACCTCCATGATGGTGGGGGTGCTGCTGGACGCCGACTTCTCCTTCTACCGCTGGATCTTTCTGGCGGAGGGGGTATTCAGCTTCGGCCAGGCGGCCGTGCTCTCGTGGATGGCCCGGGGCATGAGAGTGTCCGGAGGCGGTGCGCACACCCGCAGCGGCATGGGCGAGTTCGTCCGCAGCCTGTGGACCATATTCAGGCGTGACAAGGAGTTCGCCTTCTTCGAGACCTGCTTCATGCTCTACGGTATAGCCTTCCAGGCGGTGCTGCCGGCCATCCCCTTCTTCGCCCGGGACCAGCTGGGGCTGTCCTTTGAGCAGTTCGCCACCGCCAAGGGCGTGATCGGCCAGATGGGGCTGCTGGTTCTGGGGCCCTTCCTGGGCGCCGGAGTGGAGCGGATACACCCCTTCAAGTTCACCGGGGTGGTGGTGCTCATCCTGGGCATGTACCCGATAGTCATGGCGGCCGGGGCCTGGGTGCCCTCGCTTGGGCTGGTCCTGTTCTACCTGTCCTTCGCCTTCTTCGCCATAGGCATCGCGGGCATAAAGATATCCTGGAACATCTCCAGCATGGCCTTCGCGCCGGAGGGGCAGACGGCCACCTACCAGGGTTTGCACATCACCGCCACCGCCGTCCGCGGGCTGTTCGCTCCCATACTGGGTACGGTCCTGCTGCAGCAGATCGGCTACACCGCACCCTTCATCTTCTCCTCGGGTCTCTTCATGCTCTCGGGTGGGATGTTCATAGCCCGCTACCGGAAGAGGCGCCGGGAGGGCCTGGTAACGTAGGAAGGGCGGCCCCGGCCGGGGCCGCCCCCCCAAAAGCACTCGGGGTCTTAGAAGTTGATCCCCGCCGTGGCCGTGAGGCCGAAGTCGTCGAAGTCGATCCAGTGGAGCTTGCCGCTGAGCTCTATGTCGTTTCCGCCCATGGGGAGTATGGTGCCGATGTTGCCGTAGGCGCCGATCTCGCCATCGCTGTCGTCGTACTCCACGCCGTTGATCTCGTAGCTCACGCTTATGTGATGGTAGGCCAGGCCACCGCCGTAGAAGACGGTTCCCGTGTAGGTACGGATGCCCCCCAGCAGGGGAATCATACTGGCCGAAAAGTCATCGTAGTCCGCCTCGGGGCTGAGGAAGACGTAGCTCACGCTTGCCTCTATGGCGTACATGGGCATGTGAACCAGCAGGTTGCCGCCGATCATCGGACTGGCGTTGTACGCATCGGCAAAATCACCGGTGGGGAGGAACAGCCCGCCATGGGCGCCGAACTCGGTGCTGGCGAAGGCCGCCAGAGCCAGGACGGCTGTCAGAATCAGAGCATACCTCATCGTGTCCTTCCTTTCAGTTGGTTTGCGGTTGGTGAAACGCTAGCCTGTCGCGACCCTCCGGTCAACTGCCCAGAACCAGCTCATGTACCTGCTGCAGCGAGGTGGCGTCCAGAACCCGCCGGCCGGTCTCGGGGAAATCGCCCCCGGAGGATAGCAGCACGAAGTCCACCCCAGCCGCTTCCGCCGCCGGCAGATCGCTCGACGTGCTGTCTCCCACGAACAGCGTCGACTCCGGGGAGGAGGCCTCCAGCAGCCTCATGGCCAACCGCAGTATCTCCGGGTTCGGCTTGGCCATGCCCACCTCGCAGCTGAGCACGATGGCGTCCAGGTGCTCTATGATGCCCGACTCCCGAATGCGCGGCCTCTGGACCTCGCCGGGGCCGTTGGAGACCAGGCCGATGGACATGCCCGCCTCCTTCAGCCTCCGAAGCGTATCCAGCGCCCCCTCGACGGTGCCGTGGTGCATGGAGAGGTGGGCGTAGTAGCGGTTCAGGAACTCAGCGGGGTGGGCCTTTACGCCGCATCTGCGGAAAGCGCCCTCCATCCCGGGTGAGTCCTTTTCCGGGGCCCCGGGCCGGCAGGCCTCCAGCGCCTGCACCTCATCGGAGTCCACCAGCTCCAGCAGCTTCTCTTCGGGCATATGCAGTTCCAGCTCCGCGGCCGTTGCGCTCACCGCCTCCCGCTGGGCTGCGGCGTAATCCAGCAGCGTCCCGTCCAGGTCGAAGATCGCGGTGTCGTACTTGCGGTTCAAACGGCCCCCTCTCCTCAGCGCCTTCTTCGTCAGAGGTAGTTGAAACCATGGTCGGGGAAGACGGTGGCGACAACTCCCCCGCCCATCTCCGCGCCCAGCCTGATGGCCGCCTCCAGGGCGGCTCCGCTGGAGGGGCCCACCGGATGGCCCAGCGCGGAGGCCACCCACTGCATCCTCAGCAGCGCCGTTCTGCGCGATACTTCGGCAAGCGGGATTGCCTCCAGCCTTCGGTGAAGCGGAACCCCTGCCGGGTCGGGCCGGCGGATGCCGGGGATCGAGCCCTCCTCCTCTGGGACGGCACCGAGAAGGGCCGGTTCGCAGCCGGTCTGGCGCAGGGCCTCGGCTACGCCCAGCAGAGTGCCTCCGGTGCCTACCGCGGCGGCGAAGCCGTCCACGGCTCCGTCGGACTGCCTCAGTATCTCAGGGCCCGTGCCGGTTACGTGCGCCATGGGGTTCAGGCCCGTGCCGTGCTGGTCGAGGTAGACCCCCCCTCCGCTTTCCACGGCTGCCATGGCCCGTCTCTGGGCTCCGGATGTTCCCTCATCGGACGGGGTCACGGTGAGCCTGGCCCCCATGCACCTTATGCGGGCCAGCCGGGCGCCACCGGCGCTTCGGGGCACGAAGAGCCGGGCCCGTACTCCCAGCCGTCTGGCGGCGAGCGCCAGGGCCACCGCCGTGTTACCCGAAGAGGCTTCCACGAAGATCCGGTCGCTGAGCTCGGGATTCCGTCTCAGCCTCTCCTCCAGCACGTAGCTTGCTACCCGGTCCTTGACCGAGAGGCCGGGATTCATCGACTCCAGCTTGGCCAGTACGGTCACTCCGGCCGGGGCGTCCGGCGGGGTGGCCTCCACAAGGGGAGTGGCCTGCCACGGTGGGCTGGACGGAGTGGCCTCAGCCCGGGCCGTCTCCCCGGTAAGTCTCGTTCCTGCCATCATGTGGGTTTCCCTTCATCCGCTCCTTCAGTCCCTCGTCGACTCCGGTTGTCGGCGGGGGACAGGTGCGGGTGAAGGACTGGGGCAGGAGCGTCCCTTCCCTCACGGTGATATCTCCTCCCTGCAAAAAAGGCCCGCCTCGAAGGCGGGCCGCTTCGGCTGCGAATTGCTGCGCACCTAGCCCGCCTGCGGATCACCTCCGCTGTCGGGACAGGTACACGCAACGGCCATTGATGTAATCATGATCGCGTGCTAGACTAACATGTTCCGAATCATTGGTCAACCAGGACCGCGCACGTGCATCGCACGGCCGGCCCCACATAGATCCCACCCGGAATCTCGAGAGGATGGCTATGAGCGCGGAAGCGACGAAGGGCGGATTCCAGATAGAGAAATCCCCCGCGAGGCACAACATACTGGTGCTGTCGGGGAAGGGCGGAGTCGGCAAGAGCACGGTGGCGGCCAACCTGGCGCTGTCGCTCTCGCTGCAGGGAAGGAAGACAGGCCTGCTGGACGCCGACTTCCACGGCCCGAGCATCCCCAAGATGCTGGGGCTGGAGGGCAAGAGGCTGGCCATGGAGGATGACAAGATCCTTCCGGTATCCCTGGGTGAGCTGAAGGTGATCTCCGTGGACTTCATGCTGCAGCAGCGCACCGACCCGGTGATCTGGCGCGGGCCCATGAAGATGAACGTGATAAAGCAGCTGCTGGAGGACGTGGCCTGGGACGACCTGGACTATCTGGTGATCGACAGCCCGCCCGGTACCGGTGACGAGCCCCTGTCCGTGGCCCAGCTGGTGCCCGAACCCACCGGGGCCCTGATAGTCACCACGCCGCAGGACGTGTCCACCTCCGACGTACGCCGCTCCATATCCTTCTGCCGGGCGGTGAACCTCCCGGTGCTGGGCGTTGTGGAGAACATGGCGGGACTGGCCTGCCCCCACTGCGGGGAGACCATCGACCTGTTCGGCCAGGGCGGCGGAGAGCGCATGTCGGAGGAGATGGGGGTGCCCTTCCTGGGCCGGATCCCCATCGATCCCGCAATCGTTAAGAGCGGCGACACCGGCAAGCCCTTCGCATACTGGGACTCCGGCAGCCTTTCCGGGACGGCCTTCACCGAGCTGGTGGAGAAGCTCTCCGGGCGGATCGAGTCCGGCAACGCTCCGGACAGCGCTCCGGAACCGGCATCGAAACCCGAGGCCGACGACTCCTCTTCGAAGGAGACGGTCACCGCGGCGTTTCCCGTGGAATCGGGAAGGGTCTGCGCCCATTTCGGCCACTGCAGGGAGTTCGTGTTCCTCACCGCCGACTGCGGTAGCGCAGAGGTGAGTGAGAGGAGGGTGCTGGAGCCTCCGAAGCACGAGCCCGGTGTACTTCCCCGCTGGGTCAGCGAGCAGGGAGCGGACGTGGTGGTATCGGGGGGCATGGGCCAAAAGGCCCGGGACCTCTTCGAGAAGGAGGGCGTGCAGGTGGTCACGGGAGCCCCGGAGCGGGAGCCCGAGGAGCTGCTGAGGGACTACCTCGAGGGCCGGCTGGACACCGGGCCCAACGCCTGCTCCCACTGACCCGGAGTGAGACTCACCGTAGTCGTTGAGAACCTGGCCTCCGGGCGGGGGATGCTGGCCGAGCACGGCCTCTCGGTTCTGCTGGAGACCGATGGCGGCAGGCTGCTGTTCGACACAGGACAGGGGCTCGCGCTTCCCCGCAACCTGGAGATACTGGGCGTAGATCCGGCGTCCATCGGAACCTGCGTTCTGAGCCACGGCCATTACGACCACACCGGGGGTCTGAAGTGGCTGCTGGAAAGCAGCCCGGGCTGCCGTGTGGCAGCCCATCCGGCGGTCTTCCGCCCCATGTGGTCGCTCATCGGGGGCAGGCATGGCGCAGGCTGCCTCTCGGGCAGGCCGACGGGCGCCGAGCTGGAACTGTCCGAGGAGCCGCTGGAGGTTTTTCCCGGGGTCACCACAACCGGGTTTGTGCCCCGTCGGACCGACTTCGAGACGGTACCGGAGCACTTCGTGGACGACAGCGGAGAGCGTGACATCATCCCCGACGACATGGGCCTGGTGATCCGGGCCCCGCAGGGTACGGTCCTGGTAACCGGCTGCGCCCATGCCGGAGTGGTGAACACGGCCCGGCTGGCCGGGGAACTGACCGGTTCGGCGCCCGTTGCCATACTGGGTGGCTTTCACCTGCATTCCGCAGGCGCAGAGCGGGTGCAGAGGGTGGCCGAGGAGCTTGCTGAGATGGGAGTTCAGCGGCTGTACCCCGGTCACTGCACGGGCGAGAGACAGGTTTGTGAGCTGGCGGCCCGGTTCGGGGCCTGCCGGAGAATACATACCGGCTTCACCCTCGGGCTTTCGGGGGATACCAACGGATTGCTGGGGTAGCAGATGGCCGAGCTTAGCGCCGCCGAGCGCAGCTGGATGGACCGTGTCATCCGGAACGACGAGATAGACCGGTACCTGGAGGACGGCAGGGACTTCATCGACCCCGAGCTTATCTGGGGCGAGCTGGAGCGTCAGAGAGACCCTTCCCCCTCCATGATACGGGAGATAATCGCCAAGTCGAAGGAGCTGGAGAGGCTGGAGCCGGAAGAGACTGCCGCACTCCTGAACTGCGATGACCCCGAGCTTTGGGATGAGATGTTCGCAGCCGGCCTGGAGATCAAGCAGCACGTCTACGGCAGGCGGATAGTGACCTTCGCCCCCCTGTATATCTCCAACTACTGCGTAAACAACTGCGCCTACTGCGGCTTCCGGCGCGAGAACACCTCCGTAAGCAGGAAGTGCCTCGACGAGGAGGAGCTGCGGCGGGAGACGCTGGCCCTCATCCGAAAGGGCCACAAGCGGCTCATCATGGTGTACGGCGAGCATCCCATGACCGGGGCGGACTTCATCGCCGATACCCTCCGGACCGTCTACTCGGTGAAGGAGGGGGCGGGGGAGATACGCCGGGCCAACGTCAACGCGGCTCCGTTCAGCATAGATGACCTCAGGAAGCTGCACGAGGTGGGCATCGGCACCTACCAGGTGTTCCAGGAGACCTATCATCCCGAAACGTACCGCAGGCTGCACCCGAAGGGTACGCTGAAGGGCCACATGCGCTGGCGCCTTTACTGCATGCACCGGGCCATGGAGGCGGAGGTGGACGACGTGGGCATAGGCGCCCTCTTCGGCCTGTTCGACTACCGCTTCGAGGTGATGGGCCTGCTGCTGCACACCATCGACCTCGAGCGCCGCTTCGACGGCGTGGGCCCACACACCATCAGCTTCCCGCGGCTGGAGCCCGCCGTGAACACCCCGTACCTGGAGAAGCCCGGCTACAAGGTGGACGACGAGACCTTCAAGAAGATCGTGGCCGTTCTGAGGCTCTCGGTTCCCTATACGGGCCTGATACTCACCGCCCGGGAGCCGGCGGATGTGAGGCGCGACGTGATTCAGGTGGGCGTAACCCAGATAGACGCCGGATCCAACATAGGCATCGGGGGCTACGCCGACGGGAACGTAGTGGGCGAGAAGCAGCAGTTCATGCTCTCGGACACCCGCAGCCTCGACGAGGTGATCGCGGAGCTGGTGGACATGGGCATGATCACCAGCTTCTGCACCGCCGGATACCGCTGCGGCCGAACGGGCCACTACTTCATGGACATCGCCAAGGAGGGCAAGGTCCACACCCTCTGCATGCCCAACGCCATACTCACCTTCGCCGAGTACCTGTCCGACTACGCCTGCGAGGAGACCCGCGAGAAGGGCTGGAAGCTGCTGGAGCACGAGCTGGAGGAGCTCCCCGGCGAGGAGCTGCGCCAGCGGGTGGGAGAGCTGCTGGAGAAGGTCAAGAGCGGGGAGAGGGACCTCTACCTCTGATGCTGCAAGACAGGCAAGAACTGGCCGGCAGACTGGAGGCCGAAGCCGACGGGCTCTCCCGGGACCACCCGGGCCTGCACGTCCGCTTCGCAGAGGCGGTGGGCCGGCGGTTGTCGCACCTGGCCGGCCGGCCCGCCGGGCTCACCGCCTTCGAGACCAGGGTGGAGATCACCCCCAGGCTGGTGGCCTTCCTCTCAGGTCCCGACCTTGCCGCACTGGATGCGGAGGAGTGGGCGGAAAGGCTGAGGAAAACCCTGGCCGGGGAGGGCCTGCTCCGCTAGCATCCGCAACTTACTCCACGATTTCACAGTAAATTACCTCCGTCCCCTTTTAGTGGTGGGATGGGGGGTATGCGGTCAGAGGCGGTTCAGGTCCACCTGCCACCGGCCGTCGGCCAGGACAACTGAGAACTCGATTGTCCCGTCTTCGGTCCTGGCAACCACGCGGGCCAGCTCCGGACTGACGTACTCCACCGACTCTATCTTCAGGTCGGGGTCGGCGGGGGGATTCGAAGCCAGCACTATGCGCTCGAAGAGGTCTCTGCCGTCGAGGCCCTCGAACTCCTCCTCCGTGATGGGGCCCGTGATCGAGGCGATGCTCTCTTCCACCTCGCTCCAGCCCAGCTCATGGAGGCTGGCGGCGGCCGAGTCGTAGTAGCTCCTCGTGTCGGGAGCCAGCAGACCCCAGGCCCGGTCGTACTCGGAGTTGGCAAACGCCTCCGTCAGTGACAGTACCGCATCGTCCGGGCCCGGCTCGCCGCCGCAGCCCCCGATGTACAGGAGGGCCAGCAGGCCTGCTGTGGCCCAGCGTCGTACGGGCATGGTTCTCCTCCCTTCTCCGCAGTCACCGCCGTTTCAATATGGCGGCTGCGGATGGCGGCGAACAGAGCGCCGCACGTGCTTCGGCTCGGCTTGTCAGCGGAATTGGGCCGGGCCATATTGGCCCCATGCAGGGACAAATGCAGCGGAGGGTTGCAGCCGCGCCCTCACAAACAGGTTGGGGCATCATGCGCACGACCTCGTACATCCTTGCCGCGACCTTGCTGGTCATCGGGTTGGACGCTTCGGCGTCCACGGGCGACGAGGACGACATAGACAGCCTGTGGGGCGACTCCGGTTCGGAGAAGGACCCCGGGAGCTCCGATTCCCACCAGTGGTTCACGCCGGAGCCCGAACCCCCGTCCAGCGAGGTGACACTGCCCGCCTCCGGCACGGTCTGGGAGCATGGACAGACCGGGGTGAGGATCGAGTGGCAGGGGTTCGAGGGCGAAGAGGTGCGGATCGAGCTGCTGGAAAGCGGCGAGAAGATCGCAGACCTGAGACCCTGGCATGCGGGCGACGGCTCCTTCGTCCGCTCCGCTCCGATCCCCGGGGCCTGGGGCAGCGGCGAGCACTTTCAGGTGCGCGTATCCAACCGTCGGGGGGAGACGGCTGCCAGCGAGGAGTTCCAGATACTGGCTCCCTTCACCATCGTGACCCCGAACCGCCACACATTCTGGGCCCACAACCAGGAGTACCCCCTGGTCTCCTGGACCAGCATAGTGGGCCAGCGGGTGAGAATTGATCTCTGCCGCGCCGCCGACTCCTCGGTGGTGACCAGCGTGGGCGGCTGGATGCCCAACGAGGGCTCCTACCGGGTTCCTCTGGTCTCCTCGGAGTGGGGCACGGGAGAGGGCTTCCTGCTTCGCATAACAGACGACCTGGGCAACTACACCTACAGCCAGCCCTTTGCCATCTACGGCATTCGGGTCGACTCCCCGGAAGCGGGCGACGTCTGGGAGGTGGGCCGCACGCCGCCGGAGATAGGCTGGAGCTGCATGGGCACCCTGGTGAAGGTGGAGCTTTACAGGGAGTCGGAGGAGGAGCCTGAGACGGTGCTGGCGGACTGGATGCCCAACACGGGATCCCTGAGCCTCGGCCGCGACATCGACGGCTCGGTCCTGGACGTAGGCGGCCGGTACTTCGTCAAGATCACCAACGACATGGAGCAGGTGGGCTACAGCGGCTCATTCGAGGTGGCCTACAGCGACAACGTGGTGCTGGGTGCCGGGAGGCTCGCAGGCACCGCCTCGGGCAGGATCGATCCCGCCGGAGACAACGACTACTGGATGGTTTCGGTTCCGGAAGGCAAGCTCAGCAGGGTTCAGGTGGAGTCGGAGATTCCCATGGAGGTCTCCGTGATCACGGCTGACTCGAACCGCTCCACGATTGCCTCATCGTTCTCCGGCAAGGTCGAGTGGTTCTCGGAGACCGGAGGCGAGTACTACTTGAACGTGGCCTCCAGGTCCGAGGAAGCGGTGGGCGCCTACGGGCTGGAGTACTCCTACTCCAGGCCCGTCAGCCCCGGTCACTCCTGGGTGCTCTCCCTCTCCGGCGGCGGTGCCCTGGGCGACTACCGCGACGTGGCCGACGGAAGGCTCACCATCGGTCTGGGCTGGCTCCCGTACAACTGGCTGGAGGTGGGCCTCAACCTGACCGCACAGGGCGTAGAGCCGGACATATACGCCGCCGATCCCTGCTCCACAAAGGTATACACCGGTCCGTACGTGGGGGTCCGCACGGGGGTTTTCCGGGGGCTGAGCGGCTTTGCCGGCATCGACCTGATGCTAGGGCTGGATAACACCGAGAGGGAACTTCTGCCGGAGTACGAGAAGTACGACGAAGCGCTGGCCGGCGGGGCCGGCCTGTACCTGGGACTCGACCACAGGCTGTTCAGCCTGGGTTCGCTGGGCATGTTCCTGCAGGCAAGGTACATGACCTTCTCCGACACCGACGGCCTCTTCGATATCGGCCTCTACGGGGCCCTCTGACCGCCCCGGGCTCGGCCATGGGCTTCACCCACCTGTTCATAGCCCATTCATCCAGTGACGAGGACGTGGCGCACCGCATGCTGCGCTGCCTGGAATCGGAGGGTATTTCCTGCTGGATAGCCCCGCGGGACATACCGCTGGGGGTGCAGTGGGCCGAGGCCATACTGGATGCCATCGAGGAAGCCTCCGCGATGCTGCTGGTCTTCTCGCAGAGCGCCAACGACTCCCCCCAGGTCCTGCGCGAGATAGAGAGGGCGGTGGACAGGAGGGTGCCCATCTACCCCGTCAGGATCGACGACGTACAGCCGTCCAGGGCCATGGAGTACTACCTCAGCAGCCACCAGTGGAAGGACGTGGATCCCGAGCGCCTCGAGGAGGGGATGGAGGAGATCGTGCCCAGCATCAAGCGGCACCTCGGTCTCTCCGAGGCCCCGCCCGCCCGGGAGGCACGCATGGAGGGCTGGGGACCGGCGAGTCACGGGGAAGTCCACCGGACCCGCAGGCGGAGGTGGGTGCCGGGAGCGGCGGTGGCTGCGGCAGCTGCAGCTGCAGCAGCCCTGCTCTTCGGCCTGGGGATACTTCCGCCGGATGAGCGGGGGAACAACGCCCTCCCGTCGGATACCGCCGGGGGGCAGGTCGCCGTCGACACAGTCCCCGAGCCGGCGGTCCCGGCCGCCGGAGACATTTCGGAAGGTCCGCTGCCGGGGATGGCCTTCTCCCACATTCCCGCCGGCAGCTTCACCATGGGAGCGTCGGGCTCCGGCCCGCCCGTCGACTCCGACGAGCTGCCGCCGCATCGGGTGGAGGTGGGCGCTTTCGAGATGATGACCACGGAGGTAACGCAGGAGATGTGGATGGAGGTGATGGGGGAGAACCCGTCCTACAACCCGGGCGAGGGGATGCCCGTGGAATCGGTATCCTGGAGCGATTGCAGGCGCTTCACCGACAGCCTCAATGCCCGTGACCCCGGTCGGGGCTACCGCCTTCCCACAGAGGCGGAGTGGGAGTACGCCTGCCGTGCCGGATCGGACGCCCCCTACTTCTGGGGGGCGGACACCACCGCCGCCGTCATGGGCGATTACTGCTGGTACACGGCCAACTCCGGGGGCAGGACGCATCCCGTGGGTATGAAGTTACCCAACCCTTGGGGCCTGAGGGACATGGCGGGCAACGTGCTGGAATGGTGCGCCGACGGCTACCATCCCAACCACCAGGGGGCCCCGGAAGACGGCAGCGCTCGAGTCGCGGTTGCAGACTCCGCCCGGGTGGTGAAGGGCGGTAGCGCCCGCAACAGCCCGCCCGGTTGCCGCTGCGCGGCCAGAAGCCCCTACCCCCAGGAGGGCGAGTCGGCCGGAATAGGCTTCCGCCTGGTGCGGAGACCGCGGGCTGCCGGCGCGGGCCGTCCTCACCACCTCCCCCCCCCGGGGCGGCCGTGAAGTCAGGGAAGCGGCCGGATTCTCAGAACGTCGCCCGAGGGAGCGCGAGGGACGCAATGTCAAACGCCAGGTCTCCGAGGAGAGCGGGTGGGGCCAACTAGAGGCCCGGGGGCCAGCGAACGCTTGCCCCGGGGTTGCCCACCTCGAGCTTTACCCGCTGTTCGAAGTAGGTCCTCAGCTTGGCCCCGGGCCCTTCCGCGTGGGCTACCAAGAACTGCTCGTGGATGGCGGGAAACTCGTCGAGCGCGGCCCGTCCATCATAGGCGGGGCCGCTGCGGTGCTCGGCCAGGTACCGGACACCGAGCTGGAGAGCTACAGGCCTTGCAGCCGTAGCACGGGCTTTTGGAGCTGAATCATACAGTCGGCGTATTATCCACTATCCCGCGGGGTTTGGACCGGTCTGATCAGGCCTGCCGTGAACGCCTGACGTGGTAGGTGGGGAAGGTACCGAAGCCCTTGGAGAAGGGAACCTGGCCCACGTAGTCGCAACGTATCCCGCTGATCTCCAGGCAGGAGGCAAGGGCGGCGAACTGGGCGCTGGCGTACACGTGGCCCGGGGCGGTGATGGGCTCCAGGCGGGCGGCAAAGCCCACATGCACACCGTAGTAGTTGGGCCTTGCCGTCACCGGATCGACGCAGCGGTGAACCGGCCCGGCGTGCAGCCCTATCCTGATGTTCATCTCCCGGGCCAGCCCCATGTCGCTCCAGGAGATCTCATCGACCAGGCCGGCGAGCTCCAGGGCGAACAGCCCCGCGTCCCTGACCGACGGAAACACCATGAACAAACCGTCGCCCCACGTGTTGGAGACCAGAGGAGAGAATTCGGACTCACCGGCCAGATCACCCACCCTCCCCATGAAGCCCCTGACGAAGAGCATGGTCTCACTTTCGGAAAGGTCGGAGTAGCCCGCCATGTCCGCGAAGAGAATGGCCCGTATCTCCGCATCCGAGCTGTATCCGTCGGCCCGGGGAGGCTGCTGCCTCCCTGCGCCGCCGCCCCCTTCCACCATCTCGGTGGTGTCCACGATCCTCACGTCCAGCCCCATGCTCCTCCAGCGGGAGACGTTGCTGCCGGTCCCGCCCGGGCCGTCGCCCACCCGGCCGTCCCAGACCGCAACCGCCAGCAGGTCCGCGGAAAGCATCTCGGTGGCGTTCATGGCCTGGCCGATGAGGACCATGTTGGCGTACTCGTGGGACAGCGCATCATCCTCCAGTCTGTGCAGGGACGCCTGGGTCACCTGCTTGGCCCCCTCGAGGACACGCTTGAACCGCCGGGCCCAGGCGGAGTCCGGCCGGCCCACGCTGGTGGCCAGGAACTCCTCCCTTCCGTATGGCAGAATCACATGCGACTCTCCACCCAGCTCACCCAGTACCTCGTGGAATATTATGTCCGCCCCGGAGGCGGCTGAGGCAAAGCCGATGTTCACTCCGGCGGCTTCCAGCTCCTCTCTCAGGCGTGCCCGGACCCGATCCTCGATCTCCGGGGGGAACCTGGGCTCGGGCCTGGTAGGGGAGTCCACCATGTGCCCGGAGAAGATGGCTATTCTGGCGGTCCGGAGCCTCCCCAGCACGGCTGCGGCCTCGTCCTCGGGGCATTCCAACAGCTCCAGGATGAGCTGTGCGTTGCGCCTGGTGGACGCTATGTCACCGTAGTTGCGGCCGGCGATGCCCACTGCTTCGCCGTAGCGCCGCGCCGCCGCCTCCAGGTCTCCCCGCAGCAGCAGCGACTCCCCCAGCGTGGCCGTGAGCCAGTAGCGCTCCGACTCGCCGGCATCCTCCAGGGCCCGCATGCACTGCTCTCCCACCTGGCCGGCCAGACAGCGCGACTCCGGTTCCCGGCCGGCGGCAAGGGCCATGGTGGCCGCGTTGATGCCGGGCCAGTAGTCCCTTTCGGGCAGTGCGTAGGCGCGCCTGTAGTAGTCAAGAGAACGCCGAAGGTACCCCCGCGGGTCTCCGTCGGCCCTGTCCCGCTCCCAGAGATCCTTGTAGAGCCTGCCCAGTATGCCCAGCGTCTCGCTGTCGGCGCTGCCGGACCTCTCGAGCTCCAGGAAGATCTCCAGGGCCTTCTCGGTAGCCCCGGACCTGGCAAGGCTGAGGGCCTTCAGCTGCAGCAGCCTCTTGTGCCTGCCGCAGAGCCTAAGCCCTTCCGAGGCCACATCGTAGGCCATCAGGTTCTCGCCCATCTTGACCAGCCTCTCCGCCAGCAGGCGGTAGGGGCTCGGTCCGCATTCGGCGGATTCAGGCCGCCGGCTGCGCCATAGGGGCAGTATCTCGGAGAGGCCCGGACTCTCCCGGTTCAGAAGCTCCACCAGAGCCGCCAGGGCCGGGTCGCTATCCCCGGCATCCTCCGGGATGACGGCCTCGTCAACCGGTGCCCCCAGTCTTCGAAGCACTCGGCATACGAGGCCCTCACACTCCTCGCGGCTGTTCGGCAGTCCGGAGCGGTCCAGCTCCCTCTCCACAGCCCTGCGGACGGGGCCATCTCCTTTGGCCGCCATGCCTATATCCTCCCGGAGGCGGGAATCTCGCCGGACGAGAGCAGCCGCCACCGGCGGGCTTCAGTGGGGTCTCCCGTGGGCCGGCAGCATTCGGCCAGTCCATCTGCCGTCCTTCGCTGGACAACGCCGCTGTTTGCATGCAGAAAGGCCCCCCTCCAGAGGTCGGCGGCCGGGGGTATGTCGCGGGGGGCCATCCGGCAGCGGATGCCCCTGGACCCAATACGGCTCCTGATGCGCTCGACGCAGGAAGCGTCGCTGGAGGAATGGCTGGGGAAAATGTGCTCGCTCAATGGTCCCCCCGGTGTTGGTGAAATTGCCTCACCCAGAGGATAGATAACATCCCGGCCGCCCCGGCTCAAGACGGAGGCCTGAAGGGCGTCGTCCGGCGCGGCCCCTCAGTCCGACACCACCCGGGCCACCTCCATGACGGATACCTCGCCTCTGCGGGCCAGGACCAGGACCGCGAGGACGCCCAGGGCGGCGCACGACAGCTTGGCTATGGCGTAGTTCCTGTGGCTGAGCCTGGGAACCGCCGGCAGCCTCATTCTTCGAAGGCCTCTCCCACCGATCGGTCCACCAGTTCCTCGTCGGCGACAACGGGCATTGTGACCTTCATGTCGGGCTCGCGGCCCATGGCCTGCCGCACGGCGTAGATGGCCCCGGGGTTCCGGGCCCAGGAGCGCCGGGCCAGGCCGTTGGAGACGTCCCAGGAGAGCATGGCCCGGGCCCTCTTCCCGGCCTGCGGCGAGCCGTCCAGGACCAGGCCGAAGCCTCCGTTGATCACCTCGCCCCAGCCCACGCCACCGCCGTTGTGCAGGGAGACCCAGGTCGCTCCCCGGAAGGAGTCTCCGATCACGTTCTGCACCGCCATGTCGGCGGTGAACATGCTGCCGTCGCTTATGTTGGCCGTCTCCCGGAACGGCGAGTCGGTTCCGGAGACGTCGTGGTGGTCCCGGCCCAGGACGATGGGGGCGCTGATCCGACCCTCCGCCACGGCCCGGTTGAAGGCCTCGGCTATCTTCATCCTGCCCTGATGGTCGGTGTAGAGTATCCTGGCCTGGGAGCCCACCACCAGCCGGTTCTCCTCGGCCTGCTCGATCCAGTGCAGGTTGTCCAGCATCTGCTGGCGTATGCGCTGGTCTGCGTCCTCGGCCAGGTCCCGCAGCACGCCGGCGGCTATGGCGTCGGTCTCCCGAAGGTCGGCGGGCCGGCCGGAGGTGCACACCCAGCGGAAGGGCCCGAAGCCGTAATCGAAGCACAGGGGTCCCATGATGTCCTCCACGTATGAAGGGTATCGGAAGGAGCCGTCCTCCCGCAGTATTCCCGGTGCTCCGGCCCTGGATGCCTGCAGAAGGAAGGCGTTTCCGTAGTCCCAGAAATGCATGCCCCTTTCGCTGACGGCGTTGATGGCCTTCACCTGCGTGCGGAGGGAGCGGTGGACCTGCTCGACGAAGGCCTCCGGCTCCTCCCGCATCATCCGGTTGGACTCCTCGAAGGAGAGCCCGGCGGGGTAGTAGCCGCCCCGGTAGGGGTTGTGCAGGGATGTCTGGTCGCTGCCCAGGTCCACCTCGACGCCCTCTTCGGCCAGCCTCTCCCAGAGGTCCACCACGTTGCCGAGGTAGCCGAGGGAAAGGGCCTCGCCGCTGCCTCTGGCCCTCTCTATTCGGGCAAGGACCTTGTCCAGGTCTTCCTCCACCTCCTGCAGCCATCCCTGCTCGTGCCTCTTGCGGATGGCCTCGGGGTTGATCTCGGCTATCACACCAACCGCTCCGGCGATGACCGACGCCTTGGCCTGGGCCCCGCTCATACCCCCCAGGCCCGAGGTCACGAAGAGCTTACCCGCGAGGTCGCGTCCCGGCTCGAGGCCCAGGTAGCGCCTGCCGGCGCCCAGGATGGTTATCGTGGTGCCGTGCACTATTCCCTGAGGCCCTATGTACATGAAGCTTCCGGCGGTCATCTGCCCGTAGGAGGTCACTCCCAGGGCGGCCATGCGGTCGTAGTCCTCGCCTGCGCTGTAGTTGGGAATGGTCATACCGTTGGTAACCACCACCCGGGGGGCATCGGGATGCGATGGGAACAGGCCCATGGGGTGTCCGGAGTAGATGGCCAGCGTCTGGTCCTCGGACATCTCCGAGAGATACCTCATGGTGAGCAGGTACTGGGCCCAGTTCTGGAAGACCGTGCCGTTGCCGCCGTAGGTGATCAGCTCGTGCGGGTGCTGGGCCACCTCCGGGTTCAGGTTGTTCTGGATCATGAGCATGACGGCCGCCGCCTGGGGCGTCTTCGCGGGATATTCGGACAGGGGACGGGCCCGCATCTCGTAGGTGGGCCGGAATCGGTACATGTATATGCGGCCCCGGTCGCGCAGCTCACGGGCGAACTCGGGCGCCAGCCGGTCGTGCCAGTCCTCGGGGAAGTAGCGGAGGGCGTTGGTCACCGCCAGCCGTCTTTCGGGCGGGGAGAGCACCCGGGGCCGCGGCGGGGCGTGGCTGACGCCGGCGTTCCACGGCCGCGCAGGCGGCAGCTCTTTGGGAATGCCCCTTCTTATATGATCCTGGAAGTCCTTCATTTCCGGCCTTTCCTTGACTGGCTGTCCGTTTCCGCCCCGCGCCGCGCCAAGGGGCGTTGTCCGGCGGCTTGGGGCTTGTATCTTATGAATATGCAGGAATACCCTATGCAACCCGGAGGCCGGTGGCCAGGCCCGGGAGGCTGGTGGTTCGATGAAGGGCAGGTGCCCCCCTGGAAGTGGACGCGTCCGAAACATCTTCCGGTCCGCAGGGCGTTCGCGCGCCGCATGTGGGCGCCGCCGGGACGGAGAGGAGATGCACGTTTCACTCAACAGTGGGATTGCCCACAGAGGGCGCCCGAGGTGATATCCGCATGAATCGCAGCGTTGCGCCCAAGAACGGTTCCGAAGCCCTGAGGGGTTGTTCGGACACGCCAAGGCGAGGTGGTTGAGATGATGAGATGGCTTGCTGCCACCATGCTGGTGGTGGGAATGGCGGCTTCCGCCACAACCTACTCATTGGCCTACATGGGACCGGCCGGACAGCGGCAGACCCGCCTGCTGATGTCGGTCTCTCCGGAGATAGTCCACGTCTACGACGACGGAGGGGTGGATTTCCTCGCAACCCGGGAGGAGCTGGGTAGAATACTGGCTCTGGGCCTTCCGGTCACCGTCCGTGTGGACGACCTGGGCGCGCTGAACAGGGCCATATGCGCCCGCTCCGGCAGGCCCATGGGCGGCTACATGACCTGGAACGAGATACAGGACTGGCTGGACGACCTGCACGCCAGCTACCCCGCCATCACCAGCCCGCCCACCTCACTCGGCAACACCTGGGAGGGCAGGCCGCAGCTGGCGATGAAGATCTCCACCGACAACACCTTCGACAACGACGACCCCGCCATGCCCAACGCCTGGTACGACGGCCTGATCCACGCCCGGGAGGGCGCCTCCATGCGCAACGTTCGCTCCTTCATGGAGTGGCTGTGCGCCAACTACGGTGAAGAGGGTTACTGCGGGCTGCAGGCCACCTGGCTGCTGGAGAACCGCGAGATCTGGTGCCTTCCCTGCAACAACGTCGACGGATGGGTCTACAACGAGGACCAGCAACCCGGCGGCGGCGGCATGCACCGCAAGAACTGCAACTTCACCCTGGGTGACGGCATTGACCTCAACCGCAACTGGGCCGTGGGCTGGGGAGGGCCGGGTTCCAGCGGCGACCCCAACTCATCCACCTACCGGGGCGAAGAGCCACTGAGCGAGCCGGAGACGGAGAACATCGACATCTTCTGGCAGGACCATCCTCCCGCCCAGATGCATTCCACCCACACCTACGGGAACATCCTGATCTACCCCTGGGGATACAAGGACGACCCTCCAACCGACATCGAGGACTACGAGACCCAGGCGGAGATCATGGTGCAGTGGGCCACGGGAGAGGAATGGGGCCAGTCATCGCAGCTGCTCTACTACAGCTCGGGGAACACCCGCGACCACGCCTATGGATGGTACGGAGCCATGAGCTGGAACCACGAGACCGGCGCCGACTTCGAGGGTTTCTGGCCCTCTGACGAAGAGGTGGTCAAGCTCACCCGCCGCAATCTGCGCAGCTACCTGGTCACCGCCTGCCTGGCGGGCTGTCCGGACGACCCGCACGAGCCGGGAATTCCCGAGCTGGACCCCATAGGCAGCGTGGGCAGCGCCTTCACCGTGAGCTGGAGCAGTGTCCCTGAGGCCGACTCCTACGCTCTTCAGGAGCTGGAGGGCTACTCCGTGCTGCTCGATGACACCGGGGATTCGGGGCCCTTCACCCTCGACGGCTGGGGCATGACCTCGTCGCAGTACCATTCGCCCAGCCAGTGCTACGTCTCCAACTCCCAGGGCAGCATGACCTGGACCGAGACGGTTACCGTACCCGAAGGGGGCGGGGGCAGGATCAGCTTCTGGGCCCTGTACGACATACCCAACGGCTCCAGCCTGGGCGCCTTCGAGTACTCGCCGGACGGGGGCGAGAACTGGTACTACCTGCAGACCTTCACCCGCAACGACATGACCTGGCGTCGCAGCATACACGAGCTGGACGAGTGGGAGGGGGAGACCCTCAGCTTCCGGTGGACCAGCTCCTCGTCGTCCTGCGAGCTGTACATCGACGACATCATGGTGGAGGTCTGGGACGCCAACGGCTTCGTGGATACCGGTATCACCGGCACGTCCCACTACTTCAGCAACCACGCCCCGGGGAACTACTGGTTCCGGGTGGTGGCCATGGATTCGGAGTTCGGCCCCGGGTGGCCCTCCGAGCCGGAAGAGGCCATCGTGGGCACGGGTACGTCCGAGGATGCGCAGGCACAGGCGGGTGGCCGGACGCTTCTCGGCCACGTCTCGCCCAACCCCGCCTCCGGCATGCTGGCGCTGCCGGTGGTGATATCGCCCGCGGACGCCGGAAGATGCAGGATAGGCGTCTACGACCTCTCCGGCCGCAGGGTTGCCGACCTGGGCAGTCCGGCCGCGGGACCCTCAACACTGCACTGGGTCTGCGAATCCCCGGACGGGCGCCTGGCCGACGGAGTGTACTTCGTCCGCCTGGACGCGCCCGGACAAAGCCTGACGCGCAGGTTCGTGGTAGTACGCTGACATGCGCATGACCGGCGCCCGGTCCGACTGGGCCGGGCGCCTTCCGGCCGGGGATTGCCCCCGGGGCGGCGGCTTCTTATCCAAGCCTGCGGAGGGAGGATAATGAAGATCTCCTGCAGTCAGTGCGGGGCGGAGCTCACGGTCCTGGAGACCGAGTACTTCCTCCGCTGTCCCTACTGCGAGGCCAGCATCACGGTAACCGCCGCCGAGAACCTCCCCTTCATCGTGGTCCCGGCCGTTGGCGAAGAGGTGGCGCGCCGCCTGTTTCCGACCGGAGCGCTGGCCGAGCTCGAACTGCGTTACTTCCCCTATTCGGACGAACCCTCCGGACTGACTCCGGTTTTCAGCCAGCCCTTTCCGGAGCTGGATGACTACCGGCCTCCCGCCGGCGACAGGAAGGTTTTCTCCGACGAGCTGGCAGACCCCGCCCAGGTGATCCCCATCGACGAGGACATTCTTCGGGAGCGCAGCCTGGAGAGGAGCAGCACCGTACTGTATCCCTTCTACCTGGCGATGCTGAAGCTGGAGGGTTTCAGCCAGGGAGTGCTGGTGGACGGGGTTTCCGGCAGGATCGTCGGCGACAATCCCCTGGAGGGCGAGGCCGCACCCGAGGTGCCCAGCCGGACATTCCTCCTGGGGCTCCTTCCGGGCGTTCCCTGCGCGGCGCTGGTCTACTGGCTGGCCGGCTCTGCGGGAGCGGGAGGGGGAGGCAGAACCTTGTTGACCCTGATCGCGGCCGCGGCGGGCAGCTTCGGCTCGCTCCGCCTCTTCTCCGGAAGGGATGCGGCCAGTGGCTGAGTCGCCGGCCCTGACGCTGAAGTGCCCCGCCTGCGGCGGCGCGCTCTCGTTGCGGGAGGGAGAGACCCACTCCAAGTGCCCTTCCTGCGACAGCGCCGTCCTGCTAACCGGCGCGGTCGGCAACTACGTCCTCCCCTCCCAGGTGGGCTCCACCCGGGCCCTGAGAGCCGTGCGAAAGGCTATGGAGTCCGGCTGGCGGGAGAGCTCCGGAAGATCTCGAGTCAGCCGTCCCCGGCTGTTCTACGTGCCCTTCTGGCACATCTCCGCCCAGGTGCATGGCTACGTGCTGGGGCTGGAGCCCGAGCTGAAGGAGGAGGAGGTCCCCCGGCCGATAGAGCACCCGGAAGGCCAGAGCATGTCGGTTTTCCAGTCCACGCGCAGGATCAGCAGACGCGTGGGTGTAAGGGCGGTGGAACGTGAGGTGCAGCTGCGGGGCAGCGTGAACGTCTCCGCAGCCGACCTGGAGCCACTGGGCATCCCCAGCCTCTCATCGAAGGCGCAGATGTCCCTGGAGGGTATGGAGATCCAGAGAAACGCCCTTCCGGATGGCCTGGAGGTGTTCGATTCGAGGACCCACTCCGAGGGGGTTTTCGTGGACCCGCTGGTGGGTCTCGCAGGGGCCCGGGCGGAGGCGGAAGCCTACCTGCGGCGGCTGGCCGGTGGAGCCGGACGGGGGCTGGAGCAGCAGTGGAGGTACCTGGTGTTCACAGGCAGGAGGGACTGCCTGATCTACTACCCGCTGTGGGTGGTGGGGTTCACCGTTGATGGATGGCCCTACAGGGCCGTTGTGGACGGCCGCACGGGCAGGGTGCTCAGGGGACGGTTTCCCGCCGGGCCCTCCGGGTCCCGCTACGTTGCAGCCGGAGCGGCGGCCTTCTGGGCCTTTGTCATTCCATTCCTGGTAGACCTTCTGGCCACCGGGACGCTCGACTACAGCGGCAGCGGCGGGGTCACCACTAACTGCTCCGGGGTCCTGCTTCTGTTGGCGGGAGCGCTCGGTATCGGCACGTGGCAGCTGCTGAGGGCGCTGGACAGGATGGAGAGCAGAGGCGGGACGAGATATGTCTGACATAACCGGCGCCGTGCTGCTGCGCTGCGGGGAATGCCTGCAGGAGCTCTCGGGTCTGCCCGACGACAGCATATTCCTCTGCCGCAACTGCGGCCGCGCCTGGGTGAGCGGCGGGGAGGGCCTGAGCCGCGTAGGGGTCTCGCTGTGGGGAGAGACCGGCCCCCGCCGGGTCTTCCTGCCCTTCTGGAGGGTAGAGGCCGACGTCACATTGCTGGAGAGGACCACCAGAAGAGACCGGGTGAGGACGCCGGCAACCGCCCCCAGGGACTTCGATCCCCTGGCCGAGCGCGGACTGGAGACCGAATCCGGGCGGCGGGTGCTCCGAAGCTACCTGGTGCCGGCCGTGGTGAACAGCCGCGCGCTCTCCATAGGGGTGAGCCTGCGCTCTTCCCGACCGGAGCTGGTGCCATACGAGGGCGCGACACCGCTGATGGTGGGCGGAAGCGTCAGCTCCGCCGATGCCGTGGAGCTCTCCCGGGCGATAGCCGTGGGGGAGGAGGTGGCCAGGTCCGATTTCCTGGCCAGCCTGGAAATCGAGCTGCATCCCATGGACACAGATCTGATGGGCATTGCCTGTCTGACCGGAGAGAGGGGATTCGAGGTTCCCGGTGCCGGGATCGTCCTGCGGTACGACGACACGGAGGACCAGGCCGCGATACTCGAGCGAAGCGGCGTATCCGCCGGCTGATCCGCGCTCCCCGCCCCCGCGGGGACGAGTTGACCGCCGGCGCGGCCTCTTCGTAGAGTTGCACAGGCATTCACGACGAACGGGGAGGACGAGATGTCCGGACACAATAAATGGAGTTCCATCAAACACAAGAAGAGCAAGGCGGACGCCGCCAGGGGCCGGATCTTCAGCCGGCTGGTCAAGGAGATCACGGTGGCGGCCCGCGACGGCGGCGGCGACCCCGACATGAACGCCAGGCTGAGGGTGGCCATCGAGAACGCCAAGGCCCAGAACATGCCCAACGAGAACATCGAGCGGGCCATAAAGCGCGGCACCGGCGAGCTGGAAGGCGTGGAGTACGAGGAGATCACCTACGAGGCGTACGGGCCCGGAGGGGTGGCAATACTCATCGAGGCCCTTACGGACAACCGCAACCGGGCCGCCGCCGAGATCAGGCACATAGTGAGCAAGGGCGGGGGCAACCTGGGTTCCCGAAACAGCGTGGCCTACATGTTCCACACGGTGGGCCAGATCATGATCGACGGGCAGCGCTTCGACGAGGATACCGTTCTGGAGGCCGCCCTGGAGTCCGGGGCGGAGGACGTTGCTCTGGAGGACGATGACATCGTTGTAACCACCGACCCCTCTGACCTCTACGACGTGAAGAAGGGGCTGGAGTCCGTCGGGGTCGCCGTCGAGAACGCGGAGGTCACCAAGATCCCCGACAGCACCATGCCCCTCTCCGAGGACGATGCAGATAAGGCCCTGAAGCTCCTTCACCAGCTGGAGGAGCACGACGACGTCCAGGACGTCCATACCAACCTGGAGCTCGTGGATTAGCTTGGCCCCCGGCCGCAGCGACCGTTGGCTGGGAATCGATCCGGGCCTGAGGGTGACCGGCTACGGGGTGCTGGAGAGTGGCCACGCCGGGCTCAGCCTGGTGGACGCCGGAACCATCCGCTCCACCGCCTCCCGCAGCCTTCCCTACCGGATAAACGAACTCTACGAGTCCCTGAGGGAGATCATAGGGGAATTCTCTCCCGCGGTCATGGGCCTGGAGGAGGTATACTCCCACTACAAGCATCCACGCACTGCCATAACCATGGCCCACGCCCGGGGAGCGCTGTGCCTGGCTGCCCAGCGGTCGGGCGTGGAGGTGGTTTCCATTCCGGCCTCGCGGATCAAGAAGATGGTCACCGGCACCGGCAGGGCCGGCAAGCAGCAGGTGAGCGGCATGGTGCGCGACCTGCTGGGCATCGCACAGGAGATCAGGCCCCACGACGTCTCCGACGCCCTTGCCGCGGCCATAGCCGTATACGAATGTTGCAGGCATGGTAGATAGGATAGACGGGGTGATAGAGGCGGTGGGAGAGGATCACATCCTGCTCCGCACCGGACCGCTGGTGCTGCGGCTGCTGGCACCCGCCTACTTCCTGCGCAAGGTCCGCTCCGGCCAGGGGCTGGAGGCTCCGGTATACCTGCACCTGCAGATGGAGGGCAACCGCGTGGTTCCCCTCCTGGTGGCCTTTCCCTCCCTGGAGGACCGCAGCTTCTTCGAGAAGTTCATCTCCGTCTCCGGAGTCGGCGTACGGGGGGCCGTGAAGGCCCTGGCCCGTCCCGCCTCGGAGATAGCGGCCACCATCGCCAGGGGAGACGTAAAGCGACTTACCGTGCTGCCCGGCATAGGCAGAGCGCGGGCGAAGACGATAGTGGCCAAGCTGCAGGACGGCCTGGCAGAGGAGTACCCGTTCGCCGCCGGTGCCTCCGGGGAGGAGGCCACGGCCGCTTCGGAGGCGGCCAGTGTGCTCCGCCAGCTGGGCATCGACTCGTCCACCGCCTCCGAGCTGACCCGCAGGGCTCTCGAGGAGCTGGGGCCGGATGCGGAGAGCGGTGAGCTGGTCAAGCTGGCCATGCGGCTGCGGGGCACCTGATGGCCCGCGAGTCGGTTCTGTCGGCGGACGCCCAGAACGGGGAAGAGCGGGTACTCACCTCCCTGCGGCCCAGGAGCCTCTCGGACTACGTAGGTCAGGAGACCGCCAAGAACAGCCTTTCCATAGCCATTCAGGCCGCCAGGGAGCGGGGAGATCCGCTGGAGCACCTGCTCTTCCACGGGCCTCCCGGCCTGGGCAAGACCACCCTTGCCCACGTGATAAGCAACGAGATGGACGCCGAGCTGGTCTCCACGTCCGGGCCGGCGCTGGAGCGGGCGGCCGACCTGGTGGGCATCCTAACCAACCTCTCTTTGGGCAACATTCTGTTCATAGACGAGATACACCGTCTTCCCAAGGTGGTGGAGGAGTACCTCTACCCGGCGATGGAGGATTTCGAGATAGACTTCGTGATCGACCCGGGTCCACATGCCCGCACCGTGAAGCTCGAGCTGGCCAGGTTCACGGTGATCGGCGCAACTACCAGGGCCGGTCTGCTCACCGGCCCGCTGCGCGAGCGCTTCGGAATCTCCCTGCACCTGGAGTTCTACGCCGAGAAAGAGCTGGCCAGAATAGTGAACCGGTCCGCCGGAATACTGGACCTCGATGTAAGCTCCGAGGCCGCCCTGTGCATAGCCCGCCGCTCCCGGGGAACCCCGCGGATAGCCAACCGTCTTCTCAAGAGGGTCCGCGACTACGCCCAGGTGTGCCGCAGGGATACCGTCGACGAGGACTCCTCCGTGGAGGCCATGGATCTGCACGGGGTGGACGAGGCGGGCCTGGACCGGCTGGACAGGAAGTACCTCAAGGTGATCATCAGGCAGTACAACGGCGGACCGGTGGGCGTCGCGGCCCTGGCCGCCACGCTCAACGAGGAGCAGGACACTCTCATAGACGTCGTGGAGCCCTTCCTGCTGATCTCGGGTTTCCTCAACCGCACCAGCCGGGGCAGGATGGCAACCCCCAAGGCCTGCCGGCACCTGGGCTTCCCGGTGGCGGGCCAGGGGACCCTGGAAATCTGACATGCGGCTTCTGCTTCACGTCTGCTGCGCCCCCTGCCTGACCGTGGTTATGGAGGGCTACCGGGAGCTGGGCTACGCTGTCACCGGCCTCTTCTACAACCCCAACATCCATCCCTGGAAGGAGCGGGAGAGGCGCATCGACTCCCTTCGGGGCTACGCCCGGGACCGGGACATGGAGCTGCTCGTGGACGAGGACTACCCGCTGGAGGAGAACCTCCGCACGCTGCTGGACGCGTCCAACCGGTGCGCCGCGTGTTTCGCAGACCGGCTGGGGGAGACCGCCCGCCGCGCTGCCGATGGGGGTTTCGACAGGTTCGCCACCACCCTCACCGTAAGCCCCTACCAGAGGCCCGACCTGATAATCGGGGCGGGGACCGCCGCCGCGGACGAGCACGGTGTTCCCTTCTCCTACCGAGACTACCGTCCGGCCTTCCGCGCGTCCGTGGAGATGTCCAGGGAGCTGGACCTCTACCGGCAGCCCTACTGCGGCTGCGTGATGAGCGAGAGGGACCGCTACCTGGGAATCGCTTCGCCCGGGCAGGGAGAGGAGAGGTTCTACGAGGCCGGCGATCCGGGCCCGGAGAGGATCATCGGGGGCCGGTAGCGGAGGCGGGCGAAAGAACGCGGTACACCTTCACCTCGAAGTCGCCCCGGCTGAACAGGCTATCCAGCTCCACACGGTCGTCTTCGCCCAGCCTCGCCTCCAGCCTGTCTGCCAATGCGATCTCCAGCGGGCTCAGCTGCTCTACGACGGCGGCGTAGGAAACGCCCGGGGTCAGCCCGGATTCTATGTCCCTGGCCGGCACCGGCTCTTCGACGTAGCCCAGGTCAGGCTCGCCGAGCTTCTCCAGGTGTCTGGCGCTCACCAGCAGCGTGTCACCGGTCAGGGCGGCGTAGCCTACGGCCTCCCTGAAGAGAAGCGGGCCCCGCATCCAGGCCAGGTTCGACTCCGGCTGCTTCGCCAGGGAGGCCTTCCTGTTGGCCCCCAGCGCCAGGGCGGCGAACAGCAGGCCGATTATCAGCGTCAGTCTTCGGCCGCCCGATCTGCGCAGCGCTGCCAGCGCTCCGGCCGTCACCGTCGGCACCGCGATCAGCAGGTAGCGGTACAGGTCCAGCGGCGAGGGGGAGACCATCACCACCAGGACGAAGAAGAGGGCGATGGCGGCCGGAAAGGCAAGTACCGCTGCAGGCCCCCTGGCGGGCATCCCGCGTCTGAGCAGCCCTGCTCCGGCGGCTGCGATCATTGCTCCGATCCACAGAACCCTTCCCGGCGGGTACAGCAGAGCCGGGGACAGAAGCAGCAGAGCGAAAGGTACCGACCGCCGGCGGCCAGCCATGAGCGCCCCCGCCACCGTGACCGGCAGCCATCGCCAGCCCCCCGCATAGAGGAAGCCGTAGAATTCCCGGAAGCGGGAGACCAGAACCCCCGGCGATACTGCCTGACCCTCTCCCAGATGGGCACCGTAGAAGAAGTAGCCGTTTACCAGCATGTAGGCCATGCCGTTCAGGGCCAGAACCGCCGCGGGGGCGAGGAGCAGGAGTACCCTTCCGGGGTGCCTCCAGCCCCCGTGCAGTACCTCCACGCACGCCAGAGTGGCCGGCAGTACTACCGCCTGTTCCCGCAGGGCCACCGCCAGGGCTGCCGTCAGGGCAGCTGCTGCGAACCTGCCCCGGGAGTAGAACAGTATGCACCAGGCTGCAGCGGCGGCCACGGCAACGTCCGGCATGGGGTTCATGCTGGCTGCCAGAAATACGGGTCCGGCCAGCACACCCGCCGTGGCCAGCATGGCAGTCGTCCGGCACCGGGCCAGGTGAAGGGTCAGTCGATACGTGCCCCACAGAGCAAAGAAGCTCGACACCGCTGGCAGAATGTGGGCCGTGCGGACGCCGCCCCCGACCACGGACATGAGCACGGCCCACAGCCAGAAGAACAGCGGAGGGTGGCCCATGGCCTGCTGTCCCCGCTCGGAGCCGGCGGGAATCGGCTGCAGGCCGTTTTCCGACATCCACTCGGCCGACCGGTAGCCGTAGCTCCAGGCGTCTCCGTAGAGAGGCACCTCCGCAAGAAGAAGGTAGAGGGCCGCCGTGATCGCGAGAAGCCCGAGAAGCAACAGCCTGTCGACACGTCCTCCGCCGGTGGCGGGCTCAGGCAAGCCTGATCCCTCCCGAGAGCAGGTCCGGCTCGATTCCGGTGACCCTCTCGCAGAAGGAGCACCTGTACCTGACATGCTCCCTGTCCTCCAGGGTGAAGTGGCTGGGTGCTGCCAGCCTGTTGGTGGCGCAGTTGGGGTTGGGGCACTCGAGTACGCCGGAGACGGACTCCGGCAGGGATATCGTCCACTTCTCCGCCACGCTGGAGTCCTTGATTATGTTGATGGTGGCGTCCGGCGCTATCAGCGCTATGGTGTCCGTCTCCGCCTTTGAGAGCTCCCGGTTCTCGATCTTGACGATGTCCTTGCCGCCGGGGAGCCGGCCGGATGCGAACCCTATGCCTATGGTCAGTATGCCCTGGTTCCCCAGGCCCAGTATGCGTACCACCTGCAGGGCCCTGGGCGTGGGTATGTGGTCGATGACGGTACCGTTCTCTATGGCGTAAACCTTGTAGGCTCTTCCGCTCATCTCAGCCCCCCCGTCACCAGCCCGAGAAGCGCCTGCCTGGTGGGTATCCCGTTGTGTGCCTGCTCGAAGTATATGGCGTTCTCCAGGGCGTCCACCTCCTCGGCTATCTCGTCCACCCTGGGGAGGGGATGCATTATGCTGACATCGCCTCCCATGGCCTCCACGGTCTTCGGCGTTACCCGGTAGCTGTGGGCCACGCTCTCGTACTCCTGGGGGTCGCCGAAGCGCTCCCGCTGGATCCTGGTGACGTACAGCACGTCCAGCCGGCGGTCGGCGGCCTGCTCGGGCTCCTCGGCCTCCTCGAAGGATATGCCGGCCTCCCGCAGCTCCCCCTTGATCTGGTCGGGCATTCTCAGGGACGGGGGCGAGATGAAGGTCATCTCCGAGCCGAACATGGCCATGGCGTGGGTGAGGGAATGGACGGTCCTTCCGTACTTCAGGTCGCCCATCATCCCGACCCTCAGGCCCTCCAGCCTGCCGAAGCGCTCGTACATGGTGTAGAGGTCAAGGAAGGTCTGAGTGGGATGCTGGTTTGCCCCGTCACCGGCGTTGACCACAGGCACGGATACCGTTCTGGAGGCCAGCCGCGCGGCCCCTTCCACCGGGTGCCTGATTACCATGGCCCGGCAGTAGCCTTCCACGGTCCTCACAGTGTCGGCGAATGATTCCCCCTTGCTCTGCGATGACCCCTTCGGGTTGGCGAAACCGAATACGCGTCCTCCCTTCTGCAGGACGGCCGATTCGAAGGAGAGCCTGGTCCTGGTGGAAGGTTCGAAGAACAGGCACGCGATTGCCATGCCTTCCAGGAAGTTGTCGTACTCCCCGGCCTTCACTTCCCCCGTCGTCCTGACGATCTTCATCAGGTCGCCGTTGTCCATGTCCCTCAGGGAGACGATATCGCGTCCCCTGAAATCCCTCATTCCGACCATTCCCCTCCACCCGGCCCGGGCCGGGAAACCGCCCCCGAACGGGGACAGTCATCCATCTACGGCGCTCTCAGCTCCGATTCTCCTCTACTATTCGGCATTCCCTGTCTCCCATCTTTCCTAGCATATCCGCTGAGCCCTCTGCGTCCAGAAGGGCCTGCACGAAGGCCCGGTCGCGCACCATTCTGTTCAGCCTGGCCAGGAAGTGCAGATGGGTGTCCGGGCGCCTGAAGGACATCAGGAAGAAGATGGAGGTCAACCTGCCCTTCTCGGCGCCGAAGGGTATTCCGTGATGTGTCCTGGCCAGTACCAGTATGTCGTCCTCCAGATAGAGCCTGCGCACGTCCCGGGGGTGGGGGAAGGCCACCATGTTGCCCAGGGCCGTGCTGCCCGCCCTTTCCCGCTCCTCCAGCTCCTGCTGAAACGCCCTCCGGTCCCAGGTCCGGCCGGTGGCCACGGCCATCTCGGCCAGTCTTCGGAGCATGGAGGAAGCGGTATTTGCGTTCACCCATGGATGCACGGTTTCGGGGGAGAGGGACTCGGTTACGAAACATGAGCCGCTGGGAAGGCCGGTGGAGGCAGCGCCGGCCAGGTCCATATCCCGCAGCCTGTCCACGGTAAGGGAGTCGAACTCCCGCTCCAGCCAGTGCAGCACCTCGTCACGGACCCAGTGTTTCTCGCCCGATATCAGCTTGCTGTCCAGGCGACTGCGCGAAAGTACGCGCTCGGTGTCCCGCAGAGACCGACCCAGTATCCGCGCGATGTCCATCAGGGTAAGGAAGCTCCGCATCTTCTCCCCGCCAGCTTGCCGATGTGAATATCGGGGCTATACTACAAAAAAACAGACGATGAAGGGATGCCATGGACAGCCTGCTGGCCAGATTTCTGAGATACGTGAGAGTACATACCACCTCCGATCCCGATTCCGACTCCACCCCGTCGACACAGAGGCAGATGGAGCTCCTCGCCATGCTGAAAGACGAGCTGGAGACGATGGGGGCGGGCGATCTTCACCTCTCCGACCGGGGAGCTCTGTACGCCTCGATTCCCGGAGACGGCCCCCCCATAGGGCTCATGGCTCACGTGGACACCTCCCCGGACGCTCCCGGAGAGAACGTACATCCGATGCTCCACGAGAACTGGGACGGCTCTCCCATCGGGCTGCCCTCCGGCCAGGTGATAGACCCCTCGGACTGCGAGGACATGGGCCGCTACGTGGGAGGGACCGTAGTGACCTCCGACGGCAGCACCCTTCTCGGCGCCGACGACAAGGCCGGAGTGGCCGTGATCATGGAGGCGGCGCAGACGCTGCTGGACGACGACGCGATTCCCAGGCCGGAGATCAGGCTGGCCTTCACCACCGACGAGGAGGTCGGTCGCGGAGTGGAGGGTTTCGACGTGGATAGGTTCGGGGCCGAGTTCGCCTACACGGTCGACGGTTCGGCGGTGGGAAAGGTAGACCACCAGACATTTTCCGCCTGGCAGGCGCAATGGAAGATACGGGGCAGGGAGGTCCATCCGGGCTACGCCAAAGGAACCATGGTCAACGCCGTGCGCATGGTATCCCAGCTGGTGTCGATGGTGGGCGCCGACCGGATGCCGGAGGCCAGCTCGGGCCTTGAGGGTTACATCTACCCCCACTCCCTGGAGGCAACCGTGGGCGCAGCCACCCTGAAGATGCTGCTGAGGGACTTCACGGCCGAGGGAATGGAGGAGAAGGTCTCGCAGCTGCGGGCGGCCCGGGCATACCTGGAGGCGGCATACCCCGGCTCCAGCGTGGAGCTTTCGCTGGAGGAGCAGTACAGGAACCCGGCGGAAGTCCTGAAGAAGGATTCCAGGCCTGTGGAGTACGCCCTCGAGGGGACGAGGCTGGCCGGGCTAAAGCCCCTGAGGAGCTCGATAAGGGGCGGAACGGACGGCTCCCGGCTGTCGTACATGGGCGTGCCCACAGTGAACCTTCCCACCGGGGGCGAGCTCTTTCACTCCCGGCGCGAGTGGGTGGCGGTGGAGGGTCTTCATCTCGCCCTCCAGACCGTACTGCAGACCGTTGAGATATGGGGCCGCGGCGGCACCGGCTAAGCCTCTGCGGGAACCCCCTCCCATCAGTGGGTATTTGTTTAGTGGATGGGAGGAGGGACAAGATGGTTATGCTCGATCTTATTATGCTGCTGGCTGCGATTGTATCGGCATCGGAGCCCGAGAACGTTGCGGCGCTGTTCTTCCGCCACCTGTCCGAGGGCGAGGGATATCAGGCCGTATCGATGTGCTCGCGGGAAGCTCTGGCCAATGTCACGCCCATGCTTCGAAGGCTCCATGAGGGCATAGAGTCCGAAGACCGGGGCCTTCTGGAGAGCCTCGAGAGGTTCGGATACTCGGCCGGGCCCGATGAGATGCTGGACTGGGACGAGGAGGACTACCTGGCAAGAACCCTTTCACTGCCCATGGTGTCCTCCCGATACAGCCGCTACGACACGGCCTACGTCTGCTCCACGGCGGTATCGGATTCCCGGTGTGATGTATTCCTCTGCCTGGAGGCCCCTTCCGCCGCTTTCGTGAGGACGCCGGTTTCCATGATCAGGGAGAGGGGCGGCTGGAGGGTAACGAACTTCATGGGCATGTACAGCTTTCCCTAGAGAAGGCCTCAGGCCTTGCGAAGCTCAGACCCCTCAGCGGAGTTGACCGGGCAGTCCCTGCAGTTGCCGGAGAGGCGACCCTCCGCTACCGTGCGACGCAGCTCCTCGTAGGCGGGGCCCCGCCATATCTCCTCGAAGTCCTGGGTACGCAGGTCGCCCAGCGGCTTTGAGGTATCCCAGTACGGGCAGGGATTGACCCTTCCCCGGGGGTCTATGTACACCCAATCCGACAGGTAGGGGCAGCCATTGCCTGCCTCCTTCAGGGAAGGTTCGCCCAGCTCCAGACCCAGGTCCGCAGCGGACTCCCGTGCCGCCTGCAGGGCCTTCCGGACCTTCTCCGAACGCATGTCCAGCGCCAGGGGCTCCATTTTCAGGCCGCTGTAGGGCACCAGCGGCACTACGCCCACCGATACTGCGCCCACGTCCGCCGCCAGCCCCAGCACGCCGACGAGCTCGTCGAGGTTGGACCGCTGAAGGGTCGTGCTGAAGGATACCATGGGAAATCGGTTGCCGGACTCGTCCCGTCTGCGCACCAGGTTCCGGACGGAGTCGAGCACCGATGCCAGGTCTGCCCCGCCCCTTATGGACGCATGTGTCTCGGGAGAGGCTCCGTCCACGGATACGAACAGGGAGTTGGGAGGCGTATCCAGCAGCCACTGGATCTGCTCCCGGCCCATCAGGGTTCCGTTGGTTACTACCTCCCGAACCGGAACGTCGGCCCGGTAGAGCTCTGCGAGGTAGTGTCCGAATCGCGGATTGCAGAAGGGCTCGGCGCCGCAGGAGAGGCCAACGGTTCGGGACATCGGAAAGAGCTGGCGGCCGATCCTGTCGAAGAGGGCGGGGTCGATATCGCTCCAGACCCTGTCCGGGTCACCGTCCGCCAGCCGCATGGGACACATCCGACAGCGAAGGTTGCAGCGGTTGGTGGTATCCATGCGTACGGTAAGGAAACGCTTGCCGGTGCGCAGCCTGAACCCGGGGAACCTGGTTGACCGTCTGATGAATCTCCTGACCATTTCCAGAGCCATACCTCCCTCGTTGACCTGCCGGGCCCGATTTGGGAGTATTGGTAAAACGCGTCGGCGATGCAATCCGGGAAAGGCGGTGACATGAGTACAAGGGTGGAAGCCGGATACGTCGACGGACTCTGCTTTCGAATGGAGCAGGATGGACACAGTTTTCTGCTGGACGGGACAGAGCGGTTCGGGGGCAGGGACCTCGGACCCCGCCCCAGGAACCTGCTGCTGTCCGCCCTGATCGGCTGCACCGGAATGGACGTGGCGTCGGTGCTGCGGAAGATGAAGGTGACCGACTACAGGTTGAGGATAACGGCCGAAGCAGATTCCAGCGACGATCATCCCGTCTACTTCACCGCAGTGCGGATAACCTACATATTCGAAGGCGAAAACCTCCCCCACAAGAAGATAAGGAAGGCCGTGGAGCTTTCTCAGGATCGCTACTGCGGGGTTGCTTACATGCTCTCAAAGGCCGCCGAGATAGACTGGGAGATCGTCTGCGGAGAGCTGCAGGACAGCTGATGCCCCGGGTCCTGGTCGCAGACTACTCACGGGACCGAAGCGAGGCGGGGCAGGTGCTGCGGTGGCTGGACGGCCGCCTGGAGGCCGATACGGTCTTCGTTCCCTTCGCCGAACGCCTTCCGGAATTGGTCGGCTACCAAGGCGTGATCCACACCGGCTCATCGTTCTCCATCTGTGACCGGGCCGACTTCGACGTCTGGGCCGAGCGGACCGTTCGAAGGGCTGCCGAGCTCTCCCTGCCCCAGATGGGCATCTGCTACGGCCATCAGATGATCTGCCGGGGCCTTCTGGGCGAAGATGCGGTCCGGAGGTGTCCGGAGGGATTGGAGGCCGGCTGGCTGGAGGTCGAGTTCTACGGTCCGGTGTCAGATACAATCGGCCTTCCGGATCGGGCCAGGGTGTTTCAGTCCCATCTGGATGAAGTAGTACGCCTTCCGCCGGGCTCGCAGGTGTTCGCGCGTTCGGCGCACACGCGCATACAGGCCTACCGCTGCCGAGATCCCTGGCTGCTGGGTCTTCAGTTCCACCCGGAGTTCGACCGTGACGCCGGCAACAGGACCTTCATGGGGGATCCCGAGCTGCTTCTAAGGCATGGTCTGGCCCCGGACGAGGTCACCTCCGGTGGCCCCGACATGCATGCAGGCACTATATTCTTTGGTTACTACAGCGATATCGTCACCGGTGGATGCGATGCCGGTTAGAAGGGTGACAGAGTGACACGCCGACTGCAGGACCTCCAGCCGCCCGCCGTATGGAAATGGTTCTTGAGGCTGTGCGAGATTCCCAGGCCCTCGGGTTCCGAGCAGCAGATTACCGAGTTCCTCATGGGCTTCGCCGACGACCGGGGCCTTGAGAGATTCGTGGATGAAGTCGGGAACGTTATGATCCGCAAGCCCGGCAGCGGGGCCGCGGCCGACGCGCCTCCGCTGGTCCTGCAGGCCCACACCGACATGGTGCCCGAAAAGGTGGACGGAAGCGATCACGACTTCCTCCGCGACCCCATAGAGCCCGAGATCGAGGGTGACTGGGTCATGGCCAGGGAGACCACGCTGGGGGCCGACAACGGAATCGGAGTGTCGTGCATGCTGGCGCTGCTGGACGCCGACGACCTCTCCCATCCCCCCCTGGAGTGTCTGTTCACGGTCGACGAGGAGAGGGGCCTGACCGGCGCCGCGGCGCTGGACCCGGGCTGGCTGGATTCCCGGCGGCTGATCAACCTGGACTCCGAGGACGAGGGGCGTTTCTGCATCGGGTGCGCAGGCGGCGTGGACATCTCCATAAGCGATACTCTGCCCGTGGGCGTTGAGGAGGGAGACACCGCCAGGGTGACCATCGGCGGGCTCAAGGGCGGCCACTCGGGCATGGAGATCGACCGTGGCAGGGCGTGCGGGGTGAAACTGGCCGGAAGGGCTCTCACCGTGCTGGCGGACCTCGGTGCTTCGGTATCCCGCATGAAGGCTGGGACCAAGCGGAACGCCATCGCCCGGGGCGCCACGCTGGAAGTCTGGGTTCCCGAAGGCGGCATGGATGAGGCCAGGGCGGTTATTTCCGGGCTGGCCCGGCAGGTGAACGCGGAGTACAGGGGCATAGAGGATGGCATAGAGATCGGCCTGGACCCTGTCCAGTGGGAACTTCCGCCGGTGCCCTTCGGGCATACGCGCCGACTGGCGGACCTGCTCCTGTCACTTCCCCACGGCGTGGTCAAGATGAGCGGGGTGGTAGAGGGTCTGGTGGAGACATCCGTGAACCTCGCCACCGCGAACCTCTCCGAGGGCTCTCTGCGCATAACGCTCTCCTCACGCAGCTCCATCGACGACGCCAAGGAATGGGTGGTAAGGGGAGTAAGGGCTCTGGGAAGAATGGCCGGAGCGGCCGTCGAGGAGTCCGGGGCATATCCGGGCTGGCGACCCAGAGCGGACTCCCTTCTGCTGGACAAAGCCAGGCGGGTCTACAGTGAGGTCACGGGCAGGGATCCCGTGGTGGAGACCATCCACGCCGGGCTGGAATGCGGCATCCTGGGCAGCAGGTACCCGGGCCTGGACATGATATCCATGGGACCCACCATTCGTGATGTCCACGCTCCCGGGGAGAGGGTCAGCATTCCGTCGCTGGACAGGTTCTGGTCATTCCTGACATCGCTGCTGGCCAGCATGCGCTAGCCCGGCGGCAACTGGAGGAGGCAAGATGGACGAAGTACTCGTACTGCAGGACCTGGGGACGGACCGCGAGTTCGTGGAGGAACGATTCGGTGAGATACTGCCCGGCTGCAGGCTGGTGTGGAACCCCGCATCCCTGGGATGTCCGGCCAGCCTTGGCAGCCTGGAGTATTTGGTCACAGTGGACACTCCGGTGCCGGGCAATGTAATGCGCGAGTCCAACCTCAGGCTCATCTCGGTTGCCTTCACCGGCTACGATCACATAGACCTGGCTGCGGCCAGGGAGAGCGGAGTGGCGGTGGCCAATGTGCCCGGCTACGCCTCCAAATCGGTGGCGGAGATGGCCCTTCTCCTCACCCTGGGGCTGATGCGCAGGCTGAAGAAGTCGGACTATCTGGTCCGCGAGGTTCGCTGGGAAGAGGCCCCTAGCGGAATGGAGCTGTCGGGCAAGACGGTCGGAATCGTGGGAACCGGCCGGTGCGGCCTGGCCACCGCCCGACTGTTCGCGGCCTTGGGCTGCAGGCTGCTGGGTCACAGCCGCACCGAGAGGGAGCAGTTCACGAGCATGGGCGGCCGCTACATGAAGCTGGACGGTCTGCTGGCCGCTTCGGACGTGGTATCGCTGCACCTGCCTCTGAACGCCGACACGGGCGACTTCATTGACTACTCCGAGCTGGGAACCATGAAGGAGTCCGCCTTCCTGATAAACACGGCCCGGGGAGGCCTGATCAACCAGACGGCGCTGGCCCGGGCGCTGGAGAACGGAAAGATAGCCGGGGCCGGCCTGGACGTGTTCTCCTCCGAACCGCCCCCGATAGGACAGAGGATACTCTACGCTCCGAACACGCTTTTCACGCCTCACTCCGGCTACCGTACACGGGAGGCGCTGGGCCGGCGGGTGGACACCGCTTTCGAGAACATAAGCGCCTTTCGAGAGGGGCGCGTCCTGAACAGGGTGGACCTGTGAGCGACCCGGTTACATGAGCCCCGAAGCCGCCGCCATGGACCGCATGCTGCAGCTGTTCCGGCACCAGCTTCCCCCGCCGGGGAAGATCATGGATCTCAGGCCTCTCGGCGATTCTCAGCGTGAATCGCTGAAGCGGGCGGGCAACCGCTGCCCGGACTGGAGCGGCGTGAGGGTGACCCCCGGGACCGACCTCTCCCTCATAAGGGGCTCCCGCCTGATTCCCCCGGTGTCGATCGACCTGGAGGCGGGGGATGTGGAGATCGAGGGCGAGACCTTCGAAGCCGGCATCGAGGATTGCTCGCTCCGTTCCTGCACCGTAATCGGCCGCGTACACCTGAGAGGAGTCGGGCTGCTTGAGGGCATGACGGTCGTGGGGCCCTCCTCCGTTGTTCGCTGCGGCCGGGTAACGGCCGACGGAAACCGAGACTTCGGCATAGGCGGCGTTCTCGAGCTGGGTCTGGAAACGGAGGGAAGGCACCTTCCACTGCTGCCCACCCTCACGACCGACCTGGCCCGGCACCTCACGTCCGAGACGGGCCAGCACATGCGCAGGCAGCTGGACGCCCATGTGGAGGCCATGCTGCTCTCGCTGTCCCCGCTGGGGGCCGTGATAGGGCCCGGATGTCTCCTCCGGGACACACCTGCGGTGACCGGATGCTTCTTCTGCGGCAGCGTTACGGTGGACGCCGCAGCGGCGGTGCGGGACAGCTTCATCATGGGCGCCGAGGACCGCAGGACAAGGGTTGCGGACGGGGCCCTGGTAAGGCGGTCGGCCTTGCAGTGGGGGGCGAGGGCGGACTCCATGGCCGTGGTGGAGCGGTCACTGGTGGGTGAATGCTCCACCGTGGAGCGGCACGGCAAGCTGACAGGCAGTCTGCTTGGCCCGGACAGCTGCCTGGGCGAGGGGGAGATAACCGCCAGCCTCCTGGGCCCCTTCACGGCCATGCACCACCAGTCCCTGCTCATAGCAGCCAGATGGCCCCGGGGCCAGGGAAACGTGGGCTACGGCGCCAACGTCGGCAGCAACCATTCCTCCCGGGCGCCCGATCAGGGTCTGGAATGCGGCCAGGGCGTCTTCTTCGGGCTGGGGTGCAGCGTCAAGTTCCCCTGCTCACTGGAGCGGGCGCCCTTCTCCATAGTCGCCACCGGCGTAACCACGCTGCCGCAGAGGCTGGAGATGCCCTTCTCCCTCATATGCGCTCCCACCCGCGCGTACGAGGGCCTATCGCCGGCGCTCAACGAGGTCCGACCCGGATGGGTGCTGGGCAGCAACCTCTACTCCCTGTGGCGCAGCATGGAGAAGTTCCCTTCCCGCAGGCGATCGGTGCATACCGGGGTTGTCCATCCGGTGCTGTCCAGGGAGTGCGCCGAGATTGTGCAGAGCGCCAGGTCCATACTGCAGGAGGCCGGAGGCGAGGGCCCATGGACCGGCCTGCCCGGAATCGGGAAGAACGTCCTCACCGACGGGGCCCGGACCGATGGAGCAGCCGCCTACGGCCTGTACCTGGACTGGTACGCCCTGCGGGCATTCGCCGCCGCCCTGGAGCGTACGGGGGACCCCGCCGGATCTCTGGAAGAGATGCGTGCCCATGAACGCTCCATTCTACAGGGGCACGTGGGTTGCTCGAGCGCGGCCAGGGCGGCGAAGCGCTACCTGGAGCTTATGGACGAGCTACGGCGCCGGGTGCGCCGGAGTCGCGAGAAGGACAGCGTCCGCGGGAGCAGGATATCCCCCGAGTACCAGTGGGCCCATCGCTCCGAGGACCGGGTGCTGCGCAGCGTTGAGGCCGCCCGGGAAGCGGCCCGCTCCCTGATCGGGACCCACTTCCCCGAATTGGTGTAGCATTCGGGAACTTGCCGCGCTTCGATTGTATCATATATTTGAACAGTTGAACACATGAGCGATTGAATCCGACGGGAGAAGGGAATATGGACAAGCTGGCCGCACTGCCCGAGGCGCTGTGGAGGACGATGGCAGAGCTGGCACCCTCTCTTTTCCTGGGCCTTCTCATAGCCGGCCTCCTTCACGTTCTGATCAACCGCGAAAGGATCTTCGCGCACCTGGGGCGACCGGGGATTCTGAGCTCCATGAAGGCCTCCCTGTGGGGCGTCCCGCTTCCACTCTGCTCGTGCGGCGTGCTTCCGGCGGCGCTGGGTCTTCGCAGGGACGGGGCCTCCCGGGGCGCCACCACATCCTTCCTGGTCAGCACGCCTCAGACCGGTGTGGACTCGCTGCTGGTGACCGCCGGAGTGCTGGGCTGGCCGTTCGCCCTGGCCAAGCTGGTCACGGCCTTCCTGGCGGGGGTGACCAGCGGCACGCTGGTGGACTTCTTCCCCGGCGACAGGACGGGGGAAGACGGTTTCGCCGGTGGCTGTGCGGACGCCCCGGGAGGGTTCTTCAGGAGGATCTGGGACTTCTCCTACCGCGTTGTCTTCCTGGACATACACCGCTGGCTGACCCTGGGCATAGCCGTTTCAGCCGTGATCGTGGTTCTGGTGCCGCCGGGCTACCTGGCGGACGTAGAGGTTCTGAACGGGCCGCTGGGCCTGCTGGCCGCCCTTCTCGTGGGAATACCCATGTACGTCTGCTCGGTGGCCTCAGTGCCCATAGCCGCCGGCCTGATATACGCCGGATTCCCCGTGGGAGGGGCGCTGGTTTTCCTGATGGCCGGCCCCGCCACCAACGCCGCCACCATGGGCGCGGTACGCAAGGCAATGGGTGGAAGGGCCTTCATGATCTACCTGCTGACCATTGTCGGCTTCGCCATGGCGGCAGGCCTGCTCCTCAACAGGCTCCAGCCCGTGGCGGCCGTGGAGGAGATGCACCATGACCATGTAGGCCTTCTGCCCGCAATGGCGGCCGGCGTCCTTCTCCTTGGACTGGCGGCCGCGTGGCTGGAGGACCTCGGGAGATGGATGGAGGGAAGAGCTATGAGTGCGGAGGAGGCTATGGTGGTGAGCGTGGGCGGCATGACCTGCCAGGGGTGCGCATCCCGCGTGAGGCAGGCGGTCCGTCCTCTGGAGGGTGTGGAGGACGTGGTGGTTGACCTGACAGGCGACAGGGTCCGCGTGCTGGGCGACCCCGACCCCGAGGCCGTGAAGTCGGCCATAAGGGAGGCCGGCTACACGATCGGGCGGCAGAAGGAGTGACGGACGCCGAGGGCCTGGCCGCCATCTTCTCCTGCATGGCCGATCCAACCAGGCTCTCCGTGCTGCTCGTTCTGCTTCAGGGCGAGAGGTGCGTATGCGACCTGTCGGAGGAGACCGGAGCGTCGGTCTCGTCCATCTCCCACGGGTTGCGCCTGCTCAGGGCCCGGAACCTGGTCGCCCGGCGCCGCGACGGAAGGCACATGTACTACAGCCTGGCCGACCACCATGTGGAGGCGCTGCTGAGAACGGCGATCGAGCACCTGGAGCACATCTGACGGGCAGAGGGCATGACACATGGCCCGGGAGCACAATCCGGTGGGCCGGTCGAATCCGCCGGCTCGGTCCACCATGGCGGCGTGCCGGGGGTCCCTGAGGCCCACAAGCGGGTCCACGGGTTCCTGCCCGCGGGTCCAGAAGACGTGGATGGACCCGCAGTGCTCGCACTTGACGGTGCCGCCTGAGAACGCGATCTCGCCCCGGGCCCCGCAGCCGCCTTTCGGGGCAATAAGTGACCTGCCGTTGCCGGACGGCCGGCCTCCGAACCCCCGGTGCCGCGGGTTTCGATACAGCTTGACGGCTTCGAGCGGGGCCCGTATATAGCCGCCAACAATCGGAAAGGCTGGCATGGGACACAGATTCGCCGACTTCAGCAGCGTCTCAGGCGTATCCGCTCCGGCCGGAGCGGCTGCCCTTTCCGCATCCCCGCTTTCGACCCTCACCCGTGATTCCGGCTGGTATTGGTGGTACCACATCTCTGCAGCCGGTGGGGAGGGTCCGCCTGATTAGTTCATAACAACAGGTTACAGGAGCCCACTGCCGGAAGGCGGTGGGCTTTTTTTGTTTGTCGCGGAAAGGAGGTAGAGCATGCTGGAAGTCGCCTGCAGAGAACTGCTGGAGGACGCGGAGACACCCATCTCGGCGGTACGCCGGCTGGGCGCCGCCGACCAGAGGTCGGTCCTGCTGGAGAGCGCCGAGGTCGGCGAAGGGAGGGGCAGGTACTCCTTCGTCGCCTCCCGGCCGCTGCTGACCCTCACCCTTACGTCCGAAGGCTGCGAGCTGAGGGGGCCGGGAATGACCAGGGGCTCCTACCCCGCGACGGACTTCTTCGATCTGGTGGAGAGGGTCCTGGGGACCCTGGGCAGGGCCGGCTCGGCGGAGCTTCCCTTCGTGGGGAGCCTCTGCGGCTATGTGGGCTACGATGCGGTCCGGCTGGTGGAGACCAGTCTGCCGCCCCGGAAGTCGGATACCCCGGTCTCGGAGCTGATGCTGTTCTCGCACAACGTGGTCTTCGACCACTGGAGAAGGACCGTTACCCTGGCGGGCATCGGATTCGACGGCGGGGAAGCCCGGCGGGCGCTGGCGGATGTGGAGGAGATCCTCTCCACGCCCCCGCGGCGGATGACATCCGACTCCGGAGAGCTGGATCTGAGCCCCCCGGACGGGGACGCCTACATGGGAAGCGTCAGGTCCGCCCGGGAGCACATACTGGCCGGGGACATCTTCCAGGTTGTGCTGGCCGACAGGTACACGGGGACCACAGCGGTGAACGCGCTTGACGTCTACCGGAGGCTGAGGGCCCGGAGCCCGGCCCCGTACATGTTCTACCTGTCCCTGCGGGATTTCAGGCTGTTCGGCTCCTCGCCGGAGACGCTGGTCAAGGTCTCCGACGGAAGGGTCACGGTCCGGCCCATAGCCGGAACCAGGCCCAGGTCCGAGGACGCGGAGGAGGACCGGCGGCTGGAGCGGGAGCTGCTCGATTCCGAGAAGGAGAACGCCGAGCATCTGATGCTGGTGGACCTGGCCCGCAACGACGTGGGCAGGGTCTCGGTGCCGGGCACCGTCCGGGTGGAACCGTACGGGAAGGTCCAGCGCTTCAGCCACGTGATGCACCTGGTCTCCGAGGTCAGCGGGCAGCTGGCCCCCGGTGCCGGGTGCGTGGACGCCTTCAAGGCCGCATTCCCCGCCGGCACCGTCTCCGGGGCACCCAAGCTGAGGGCCATGGAGATAATCGATGACCTGGAGCGCGGGCCCCGGGGTCCATACGCCGGAGCGGTGGGCTACTTCTCGCCGGACGGGTCCATGGATACCTGCATCTGCATACGGATGATGTCCTTTCGCGGCCGGCGTTTCGAGGTGCCGGTGGGCGCGGGCATAGTGGCCGACTCCAGGCCCGAGATGGAGCTGGCGGAGATAGAGAGCAAGGCCGCGCAGAGCCTGTGCGCGGTGCGGAGCGCGACGGGAGGCACCAAGTGATCAGGACTGCCATCAGGAAGACAGTGGAGCGGGTCGACCTGTCCCGCGACGAGGTGAGAACGGCCTTCGGTGAGATGACTGCGGGCGCGGCCACCGACGCCCAGATAGGGGCCCTGCTGTCGTCGCTGCGGATGAAGGGCGAGACGGTCGAGGAGCTGATCGGGGCCGCGGAGGTGCTGCGGGAGAACGCCGTGCGCATACCGGTGAGTCCCGCCCTTCTGGGCGACCTGCTGGATACCTGCGGCACCGGCGGCGACCGGAGGGGGACGTTCAACGTATCGACCCTGGCGGCCTTCGTGGCCGCAGGCGCCGGAGCCGTCGTGGCCAAGCACGGCAACCGCTCGGTCTCCAGCAGGTGCGGCAGTGCCGACCTGGTGGAGGCCCTGGGCATTCCCCTGGACCTGGAGCCGGAGGAGGTGGGCAGGTGCATAGAGGACAACGGGATCGGCTTCCTCTACGCTCCGGCCCTGCACGGCTCCATGAGGCACGTGGCCGGGCCCCGGCGCGAGCTGGGCATGAGGACCGTCTTCAACATGTTGGGGCCCCTGGCCAACCCCGCCGGCGCCGCCCGGCAGCTGATGGGCGTATACGACGGTGGACTGGCGAGGATGATGGCCGAGGCCCTGTCCGGCCTGGGTGCGGTGAGCGCCATGGTGGTGCACGCCGCGGACGGCTGCGACGAGGTCTCGATCTGTGCCCCCACCACCATGGTGATGCTGCGGGACGGGCGCATAACCGAGCGCCGTTTTCGACCGGAGGAGGCGGGCTGTGAGAGGGCTCCCCTGGAGGAGGTGCAGATCGACGGGCCCGAGGAAGGGCTGCGGGTGGCCATGGACGTACTGCAGGGGAGGGACGGCCCCTGCGCCCGCATGGTCCGTCTGAACGCTGCCGCCGCCCTGATGGTGGCCGGCCTGGCCGCCGACATGCCCGAGGGTGTGGAGATGGCCGGGAGGAGCATCTCCTCCGGCGCGGCCCTGGCGAGGGTGGAGAAGCTGGCCGCCATCGGGGAGCACGCCTCGGGAAGCCCCCGGACGGCCGGGGGGGTGTGAACCGTGGGGCTGCTCGCGGCCATCGCCCGAGAAAAGCGCGAGGAGGCCAGGGCGTTGAGGGCCGGAGACGGCATGGAACTCCTGGCCGTAAGGGCCGGTGACATGCCGCCGTGCAGGGACCTGGCCGGAGCACTGGAAAGCGCCCCCGGGATACCGGTGATAGCGGAGATCAAGCGCAGGTCACCCTCGGCGGGAGAGCTTCGGGCCGGGGCGGTGACCTCGAAGACGGCCGCCGTGTACGAATCAGGCGGGGCGTCGGCGGTTTCGGTGCTTACCGACCTGCCCCGGTTCGGGGGTGAGCTGGACGACATAGGCCGCGCCCGCGGCGCCTGCTCGCTTCCGGTGCTGCGGAAGGACTTCATACTCGACCGGTCTCAGGTGTACCAGTCCAGGGTAGCCGGGGCGGACGCGGTGCTGCTCATATCGACCCTTCTGGACAGGGAGGAGCTCGAAGAACTGCATCGGCTGGCCCTGAAGCTGGGAATGGCCCCGCTGGTCGAGGTGCACGACTGCTTCGAGCTGGAGGCCGCGCTGGACATCGGAGCGTCCCTGGTGGGGATCAACAACAGGGACCTGAGGACGCTGGAGGTCGACCTGGGAGTGGCCCGACGACTGGCCCCCCGGGTGCCCCCCGGCGTGACGGTGGTATCGGAGAGCGGAATTCGAAGCAGGGACGACTTGCTGGCGCTCCTGGACGCCGGAGTGGACGCCTTTCTGGTGGGAAGCGCCCTTATGGCCGACGGCGATCCCCTGCGGCTGCTGCGGTCTCTGACGGCGGTGGGGTGAGGGCGATGGTGAAGGTATGCGGCCTGACCTGCGTCGAAGACGCTCTGGCCGCGGCGGAATGCGGGGCGGACGCGCTGGGTTTCATCTTCGCCGAGAGTCCCAGAAGGGTGAGCCCGGACAGGGCCCGCCGCATTTGCCGGAGCCTGCCCTCGGGCGTCCTTAGGGTGGGGGTCTTCGCGGACGCGGACCCCGAAGAGGTCGCCACGGTCAGGGCGCTGTGCGGCCTGGACATCGTTCAGCTTCACGGAAGCGAGGGACCCGAGTACGTCCGCCGTCTGGGCGGACGTGTGATCCGGGCGCTGACGGACGGCTGCGGGAATGAGCCGGCCCGCCTGCCGGCTGACGTGATCCTGCTTTCGGATGCGCCGAAGGGCGGAGGTGCGCCGGGCGGGAGCCGCGAAGACAGGTGGATGAGGGCGGCGGCCCTGGCCCGGAAGAGAAGGCTCCTGCTGGCGGGAGGCCTGGACGAATGGAACGTGGCCGAGGCGGTGAAGACCGTCAGACCCTATGGAGTGGATGTCTGCAGTGGAGTGGAGACCAGTCCCGGAAGGAAGGACCATGCCCGTACAAGACGTTTCGTCGAGGCGGCAAAAAGGGCCCTGGAAGGGCCTGCCTGACAGCCGCGGACGCTTCGGGGACTTTGGCGGAAGCTACGCGCCGGAGACCCTGATGCCTGCGCTGGCCGAGCTGGAAGAGTGCTTTCAGGAGGCCATGGGCGACCCCCGGTTCCTGCGGGACCTGGACGGGCTGGGCCGCGACTACGTGGGCCGCCCCACGCCGCTCTACGAGGCGCGCGGGCTCTCTCGCGCCGCCGGCGGGGCTGCCGTATACCTCAAGCGCGAGGACCTGGCCCACACCGGGGCGCACAAGATAAACAACGCCCTGGGGCAGGCCCTGCTGGCGCGGCGGATGGGAAAGCGGAGGATCGTGGCGGAGACCGGAGCGGGTCAGCACGGGGTGGCCGCAGCCACCGTCTGCGCTCTTCTCGGCCTGGAATGCTCGGTGCACATGGGCGCCCGCGATATGCGAAGGCAGGCTCAGAACGTGGACAGAATGCGACTGCTGGGGGCCGAGATCGTTGCTGTGGACGTGGGCCGCGGAACGCTGAAGGAGGCTGTGAGCTCCGCCCTCCGCGAATGGGCGGCCACCGTCTCCGACTCGCACTACCTCATCGGTTCTGCGGTGGGCCCTCACCCCTACCCCAGGGTGGTGAGAACCCTGCAGAGCGTGATCGGAAGGGAGGCCAGGAGGCAGATGCTCGAGAGGACCGGAGCCCTGCCGGACGTGCTGGTGGCCTGCGTGGGAGCCGGCAGCAACGCCATAGGGCTCTTCCATCCATTCCTGGACGACCCCTGCAGGATGGTGGGCGTGGAGGCCGCGGGAAGGGGAACGCCATCCTCTCCGCACGCCGCCTCGCTGACCAGGGGTTCGCGGGGAGTGCTGCACGGGTCTCTCAGCATGGTGCTGCAGGACGATGACGGACAAATACTTCCGGCGTCTTCCGTTGCCGCCGGCCTCGACTATCCGGGAGTGGGGCCGGAGCACGGCTTCCTGGCGGATGTGGGCAGGGTGGAGTACGTGTCCGCCACCGACGAAGAGGCCCTGCGCGCATTCCGCCTGCTGTGCAGCACGGAGGGCATCATGCCGGCGCTGGAGAGCTCGCACGCGATCCACTACGCCGTCGGGGCGGCTTCCGGAATGCCGGCTTCGAGAACCATCCTGGTCTGCCTCTCCGGGCGTGGCGACAAGGATCTGCATACGGTGATGGACAGCACGAAGGGGCAGGGCAGTGACCAGTGATAGCGCCATAGCGAGAGCCTTCCAGAGGTGCGCGGATTCCGGGAGGGCTGCCTTCATACCCTACCTCATGGCCGGCTACCCGGACCGGCGGACCTTCTCCGACCTGTTGGAGGAGGTGGGCGGATCGTGCTCGGATGTGCTGGAGGTGGGCATACCCCACTCCGACCCGATCGCGGACGGAAGCGCCATACAGTCCGCCGGCTCCCGGGCACTGGACGGGGGGGCCAGCCTGAAGGACACACTGGGCATGATGGAGGGACTGACCGCGCGTGTGGCCTCCCCGGTTGTGCTGATGACCTACGTGAACCCCGTGTTGGCCTGTGGAATGCGTCGATTCGCCTTCGACTGCGCCTCCGCCGGAGTTGCCGGAGTGATCCTGCCGGACCTGCCCCTCGAGGAGGCCTTTGAATGGCGCGAATGCGCATCGGAAGCCGGACTGGATACCGTGTTCCTGGTCACACCCACCTCGGGAGAGGCCCGGGCCAGAAGAGCCGCCGAGGCCTCCAGCGGCTTCCTCTACTACGTATGCATTACCGGAGTGACCGGAGGTGGCCTGGGAGACGAGGAGGCGGTGCTGGAATCGCTGAGGAGGCTGCGGAAGCGCAGCCGCATTCCCGTGGCGGCCGGATTCGGAGTGAAGCGGCCGGAACAGGCGTCGCGGCTGGCCGGTGAGGCCGACGGGATCGTGGTGGGAACGAGGCTGATAGAGGAGATCGGGAAGGCCGGTTCCCGCAGGGAGCGGGTGGGGAGGGCGGCCGATCTGTGCCGCAGCTTCATGGACGCCGTCGCCGGACGCCGCAGAGATGGAGGTCGATGCTCATGATACTGGTGATAGACAACTTCGATTCGTTCACCTACAACCTGGTCCACGCCTTCGGCTCGCTGGGAGTGCGCGCCGAGGCCCTGCGGCCCACGGACCGGCTGGAGGAAGAGGTAGATCGGCGCTCGCCCTCGGCCATCGTGATCTCGCCGGGTCCTGGAAGGCCGTCGGATTTCCCCCGAACCTGCGCCGTCGTGGACCGCTGGGCCGGCGTGGTGCCCATTCTGGGCGTATGCCTGGGCCACCAGTGCATAGCCGAGTGCTTCGGAGGCAGGGTGGTCCGCGCCGAAAGGGTGGTCCACGGCAAGGCGGACACGGTCTACCACGACGGGAGGACGATCTTCGACGGCATGCGCAACCCCCTTTGCGCAGTCAGGTACCACTCACTGGTCGTGGAGGAGTCCTCGCTGCCGGGTGACCTGGAGGTCTCGGCCTTCTCGCTGTCCGGCGAGGTGATGGGCCTTCGGGTTCCCGACATGGCCATGGAGGGCGTGCAGTTCCATCCCGAGTCCATTGCCACCCCCAGGGGAGCGGATCTGCTGCGCAACTTCCTGGAGGTCCATGTGGGGGCGGCGGGAAGGAGTCCGGTGCCATGCTGATACTGATGCGCGAAGGGTGCGGAAGCGCTGAGATAGGCGGCCTGATCGGGAGGATCAGGGAGCTGGGCTACGAGCCCAGACTGGTGGGCACCTCACCCCGGCCCACCCTCTGCATCGTAGAGAGCGTTGAGCCCCGGGGCGCCGGCGAGCTCATGGAGAGGCTCAGACGCCTGCCGGACGTTCGGGAGGTGGAGAGCTTCGAGAGCTCATGGAAGCTGGCTTCCCGCGAGCTGGTGGGCAGGTCCACCGCGGTGAGGGTGGCCGGCAGCCTGCGTTTCGGTACCGGTCGGCCCAAGCTGATTGCCGGCCCCTGTGCCGTGGAGTCCCGGGAGTCCATACTGCGCATAGCCGAGGGCGTGGCCCGCCGGGGTGCGCACATGCTCCGCGGAGGAGCCTTCAAGCCGCGCACCTCGCCCTACTCCTTCCGCGGCCTGGGGGAGGAGGCCCTCCGCTATCTCGGGGAAGCTTCACGCAGCACCGGCCTGCCGGTGGTGACCGAGGTGCTCTCCCCCCAGGACATGGGGCTGGTGGCGGAGTACGCGGACGTACTCCAGGTGGGGGCGCGGAACATGCAGAACTACTCCCTGCTGGAGGCGGTGGGGGATACGGACCTACCGGTGCTTCTGAAGCGGGGGATGACGGCGAGCATACGCGAGCTGCTTCTTGCCGCGGAGTACGTGCTGGCCCGGGGCAACCCCCGGGTGATACTGTGCGAGAGGGGCATAAGGACCTTCGAGACAATGACGCGCAATACGCTGGACATCTCGGCCGTACCCCTGCTGAAGACGATGACCCATCTGCCGGTGGTGGTGGACCCCAGTCACGGCACCGGTGTCAGGGAGCTGGTGGTTCCGGCCGGCCTGGCGGCGGTGGCCGCAGGAGCCGACGGGCTGATGGTCGAGGTGCACGACCGCCCGGAAGAGGCGCTCTCCGACGGTCCCCAGAGCATAGGCTTCGGCGCCCTGGAGGAGCTGCGAGGGCGGCTTGCGCGGGTGCACCGGGCCGTGACGGAGGAGGGTGGTCTCGATGCGACCGCTGCGGGGTAGCCTGGAGATACCGGGCGATAAATCCCTGAGCCACAGGTACGTGCTCCTCTCCCTGCTCTTCTCCGGCACCACCAGGCTGCGCAACCTCTCCCCCTGCTCGGACGTGAGGAGGAGCCTCTGGTGCTATCTGGCCCTGGGTGGCTCCGTGGGCGGAGGAGACGACGGCTGGCTGGAGCTCTCGGGACTGGATGGCGGGCTCAAGGAGAGCGCGGTCCTGGACTGCGGGAACTCCGGAACCACCATGAGGCTGCTGATGGGTCTGCTGGCTCCCGGACGGGGAAGGTACCTGCTGGACGGCGACCGGTCGCTGCGAAGCAGGCCTATGCTCAGGGTAGCCCGGCCCCTTTCCTCCATGGGGGCCGACATACGCTGCACGGATGGCGGCTGCCCGGTGGAGATCCGCGAAAGCAGGCTGGCCGGAAGGACCTTCAGGACGCCGGTGGCCAGCGCACAGCTCAAGAGCGCCCTGCTGCTGGCCGGCCTCCGGTCCGACGGGGCAACCGCCGTGCGGGAGCCCTATGCGAGCAGGGACCATACCGAGAGGCTCCTGAAGGCCGCCGGGGCCCGCATCCTCAGGGACGGCCTCTCCAGCACGGTCATGAGAAGCCGGCTGAGCTCGCCCGGCAGCCTTCGAGTGCCCGGAGACCCTTCCTCGGCCGCCTTCCTGGTGTGCGCCGCCCTGCTGGTGCCGGATAGTGACATCGAGCTGAAGGGGGTGCTGCTCAACCCCACCAGGACCGGCTTCCTGGATGTCCTGAAGAGGATGGGGGCGGACCTGGAGATCCGGGTCTCCCGGGACGAGCCCGAACCGGTGGGCACTCTCCATGTGCGCCATACGCCGGAGCTCTGCCCGTTCACGGTCGGGGCGGAGGAGATACCGTCCATGATCGACGAGGTCCCCGTGTTGTCGCTGATGGCGGCGCGAGCCGGGGGAAGGAGCGTCCTCACCGGCGTCTCCGAGCTGCGGGTCAAGGAGACCGACAGACTGTCGGGCACGGTGGAGGCCCTGCGGCGCATGGGCGTCAGCGCCCGGGCCGGCGAGGACGAGCTGGTGATAGAGGGACCGGCGGAGCTCGACTGCAGCACCGGGCTCCGATCGCACGGAGACCACCGGCTGGCCATGATGCTCCGTGTAGCCTGCCTGGCCGCGGGCGGCGGCGAGGTGGAGGGGGAGGATTGCTGCCGCATATCCTTCCCCGGCTTCCGCGAAGCCCTGGCAAACCTGGGCGCAGCCGGAGCGGAGGCGGCAAGTGGGTAGTGTGAGCGGCAGAATATTCCGCATGTCCACCTTCGGTGAGTCGCACGGCCCGGCGCTGGGAGTGGTGGTGGACGGGGTGCCCCCGGGGGTGGAGCTGGAGCGGTCGTTCGTACAGGTCGAGCTGGACCGGAGGAGGCCCGGCCGCTCCCGGCTGCACTCCGGCCGCAGAGAGCCGGACCGGGTGGAGATCCTCTCCGGAGTGGGCGGCGGCTCGACACTGGGGACGCCGGTGGCCATGCTGATCCGCAACAGGGACGCCAGGCCCGATGACTACCGGGGAATACGGGAGCTCTTCCGGCCCGGTCACGCCGACCTGACCTACAGGATGCGCTACGGCCTGGGGCCGCTGCCCGGCGGGGGCAGGGCCTCCGGAAGGGAGACGGTGGCCCGGGTGGCGGCAGGCGCCCTGGCCAAGGCCCTGTTGCGGGAAGTCGGTACGACGGTGGGGGCATTCGTCAGGCGCATAGGAAAGGTGGAGTGCCCGGAGCCCGAGTCTCCGGAGTGCGGCGAGGACCCGCTGCGCTGCCCCGACCCTTCCGCCCGCCGCCGAATGGAGTCGGAGCTTGCGGGGGCCATGGAGGATGGCGATTCCCTGGGTGGCGTGGTGGAGGTCTGGGCCGACGGCGTGCCCGGCGGCCTGGGCGACCCGGTGTTCGACCGGCTGGACGCCCTTCTGGCCGGTGCGATGATGTCCATAGGCGGCGTGAAGGGCGTGGAGGTGGGCGAGGGCTTCGCTCTCTGCGGCCTTCGCGGCTCCGAGGCCAACGACCCGCTGGGGCCGGGGGGGCCGGTCACCAACCGTTGCGGCGGTCTGCTGGGGGGCATCAGCACGGGGGGCAGGATCGTCCTGCGCCTGGCGGTGAAGCCCACGCCCTCCATAGCCGCGCGGCAGCACACTGTGGACATTGCGGGAAGACCCGCACGGATATCCGTGCAGGGACGGCACGATCCCTGCCTGTGCCCCAGGATCTGTCCGGTTGCCGAGGCGATGGCGGCGGTGGTCCTGGCGGACGCCCTTCTGGTGAGCCGCGCGCTGGGGCCCGCCGGCGGCGATCGGGGAGGTCGATACCCGGGCGGCACATACCCGGGGGAGGTGGAGAAGGGCTAGACAGGCTCTGATCAGCAAAACCAACCGGCCCGGGCGCGAACCGTCCGGGCCTTTGCTCTGCGGCGGTCGCTCCCCGGCCACGAAGGGGGAGACATGACCCGAAGCGAGCCGAGTGAGCTTCGACTGCTGAGGCGGAACGTCAGCGAGACCGACGCGGAGCTGGCGGAGCTGCTGCTGAGCAGGATGGAGACCGCCCGCAGCATAGGAGCGCTGAAGAGGGCGCTGGGAATGCCCGTTGTGGACCCGGGCAGGGAGAAAGAGGTGCTGGAGTCCCTCAGGGCAAGGTGCCGGTCGGATATGCAGGCCCGAGTCCTGGAGAGGGTGTTCAAGGAGATAATCTCCGCCTGCAGGGAGGTGCAGTCGTGAGGGTTTGCGTAGGTGGCGGAAGGGGCCGCATGGGGAGCCTGATGGCGCGGTCCCTTCGGGAGCGGGGCGTGGAGGTCTCGGTGGCCGACAGCCGCGACGGGCCATGCCGCTGGAAGCGGGAGGTCTCCTCCTCTGATGCCGTGATGCTGGCCGTGCCCATATCCGCCCTGTCGGGCGTGATTCCCCGCCTGGGCCGACTGATGGGGCGGGATTCACTGCTTGTGGACATCGCCTCCGTCAAGACGCTACCCATGCGGTTGATGGAGAGGCACTGCCGGTGCGAGTACTGCGGCCTGCACCCGGTTTTCGGTCCCGGCAGACGGCTTCCCGACGGGGGGCCGGTTGCGGTGTGCCGGGGGCGTCACGGAACACTGGCGGAGGAGATGCTGGATACGCTGACGGACATGGGGCTGGAGCTTTTCGAGATGTCGGCCGAGGAGCACGACCGGATGATGGCGTCCACCATTCTGCTGCGGCAGGCCGTACTGCTGCTGACCGCTCTCTCGATGAGGTCCTGCGGCCTGCGGCCGGGCGAGCCCCCTCCGCCGGCGGAAGAGGCCCTCGGCGGGCTGGCGGGTCTTGTGCAGAAGCAGATGAGGGAGGACCCGGACCTCTGGGTCGACATGGTTCACGCAAACCCCTGCTGGCCGGAAATGCTCCGCAATCTGAGCAGCTGCTGCGCGGAGGTGGTCGAGGCTTACACCGACCGGGAAAGACTGGAGGAACTGCTTCGAAAGGCAGTGCCGCCGGCACATGGCTCGCCAACCTTGTAGCCAGTCGAACAACGCTAAGCATGACATTCACCCTCACATCCAGACGCCCGGATCTGCCTCCGGAGCCGAAGCGCACCTTCCGCAATCCCATCATCTTCGCCCGTGAACTCAAGGCCGAGATGGAGACGGAAGGCCTGACGCAGAAAGAGCTGGCCGAGAGAAAGGGAGTAATGCCGCCGAGGCGAAAGGGTTTATATGTTTCTCCCCCTAACACGAAGTCGAGGCTGATTCCGGGCCTCCTCTGCCTCGCAGTCACCGCCTCCATAGTCCCCGCCGACGCGCGCATTACAAAGGCCGACGTCTTTGCCGAACCGCCTCCGTCCAGCATAGTGCCTGTAAGGG